>DAINAT010000108.1:0-12701 GCA_036733305.1 Hyphomonadaceae bacterium | reverse complement strand
CGACGCGCCAACTATGTGCTGGCTGACAATGTCCGTCTGGGACCGTGGATCCACGTCGAAAGCGACATCAACATGCACGGACTTCTCCATGACGGGGAAGAAGTCGAGGTCCGCGCCGTCGTTGCGGAGAACGTCGAGTCCAAAGGCCACCTGATCGTGACGCTGGATGTACAGATGCTATCGGCTGCCCGACACATCATGAGCTGCCGACATTGGGCGATCTATGAGCCCAGACAGGTCCGTGAAAAAAGCTGAGACGCCACCGGCGTTGGCTTAAGCCAAGGCTGGCAGCGTCCCACGCCGCTTGCGATTATGCGACTAGAAGGTCGCGTAGCCTTTTTCCGTAATGTAGCGCTTCAGATCCGCTACGCGGCTTTCCGGATTCGGGTGAGTCGACATCCACTCCTGCGGACGTTCGCCCGACGCGGCGCCCATCTTTTCCCAAAGGCGTACGGCCTGTTTCACGTCGTAGCCAACCTGCTTCATGTAATCGACGCCAATCCGGTCTGCTTCGGTCTCGTTTGAACGGCTGAATGGCAGAAGGATACCCACCTGTGCGCCAGCGCCGGCAGCAGCCATCACCATGTTGAGAGATTCCGAACTCATCTGCACCTGCGAACCGACAAGCGCCCCCGCGCCCTGGATGGCGACGCTGGTAAGAGTCTCCTGACCGATCCGGCGCGCGGCATGGCGCAGAACGACGTGGCCGACTTCGTGGCCCAGCACGGCTGCGACCTGATCGTCATTGTCCACAAAATCGAGCAGGCCTTTGTAGAAGCCAACCTTGCCGCCCGGGAGGCAGAAAGCGTTCTTCTCTTCACTGTCGAACACAATGAATTCCCACTGGGCGCCGGGCACGTTCGCCACGCTCGCGATCTTGTTGCCCACCGTCTGCAAGCGTTTGTTTGCGCGCGCGTCTTTGGAGATCGGCGTCTGCTTTTTCGTTTCTTCCCAAGCCTGCGCGGCCATGGGGACAAGATCAGCGTCTGACGGCGCGAGGAAATCAGCGGCGCTCGCGCAACCGCCCGCTGTGGACGCAACGCCAAGCAGCATGGTGCCGGCCCAAAGACGGCGCACGACATCGCGCCGGTGCATGCCGTCCAGTGACACTACTTGCGGGCGGGCGACGTTATGGTTCTCGCACATGCGCGTCTCCAATGGATAGAATCTATCCGCCTAACATAGTCCGCACTTGGCGGCTGACAAAAGCCCCGGTTTCAGCCCAAAAATTGAGCTATCGCGGCGACAATCAGATGACAGCATCACGGCGCAGCTGCGCCAGCGCTTCGCCGTCAAAACCGAGAATGGACGATAAAATCTCGTCCGAATGCTGCCCGACCGCATCCGGCGCGGGGCGGCGGATCGCGCCGGGTGTTTCGGACAGCTTGGGAAACACGTTCTGCATCGGAATACGACCCAGTTTTGGGTGCTCTTCCCAATAGATCGCATTGCGCGCCACGAACTGCGGATCGTTCAGCATCTGGTCCGGGCGATAGATCGGTCCGGCGGGAACGCCCGCCTCCGACATGATCCTGTCAACTTCGGCAACCGAGTACTGCCTCGTCCAGTCCGAGATCAGGCCATCCAGCTCGGCTTGCCGCTCACCACGCGCGTGGTGCGTCTTGAACCGGAGGTCTTCGGCCCACTCCGGCTTACCGATCGTTTCGGCAAAGCGGGCAAAAACCTTATCCTGGTTAGCACCAATAACAATGTCGCCATCGCTGCAGGGATAGGCATTCGAGGGAGCAATACCTGGAAGGATCGAACCAGAGCGTGTGCGCATGTGCCCGCTCGCGCCAAAGTCGGCCAACAAAGATTCAGTCACCTGCAGCACCGACTCGTAAAGCGCTGAATCCACCACCTGCCCGCGCCCGGTCTTCTCGCGGTGATGCAAGGCGGCCAGCGCCCCCATGCAACCGTATGAAGCGGCCAACGTGTCGCCGATCGAAATGCCCATGCGCGCGGGCGGCCGGTCCGGCTCGCCTACGAGATAGCGCCATCCGCCCATTGCTTCGCCGACAAGCCCGAACCCCGCGCGATCCGCGTATGGTCCGGTCTGGCCGTAGCCCGACACCCGCACGATGATCAGCCGTGGATTGATGGCATGCAGAACCGCCGGCGACATGCCCCATTTCTCAAGCGTGCCCGGCCGGAAATTCTCGATCAGGATATCCGCCTTCGCGGCAAGTTTGCGCGCAATCTCTTGCCCGCCCGGCTGACGCAAATCGAGCGACAGCGACCGCTTGTTGCGACCAATGACGCGCCACCATGCAGGCTTTGCGCCCTGCCCCCATTGCCGCATCGGGTCGCCATCGCCGGGTGCTTCAATCTTGATGACGTCCGCGCCCATATCGCCCATGAGCTGGCCGCAGAATGGGCCAGCGATCAGCGAGCCCATCTCGATGACAAGCAGCCCCTCAAGCGGGCCGCTCACTTCGGAAAGCCTCCGGCGCGGCTGACCAGGCCCGGCAGCGTGCGCCCCATCTTGCTCGAGAGCCATTTCGCGGCATCGATCAGCCCATCAAGCCTTAGCCCCGTCTCAACGCCAGACCGTTGAAGCATATACTGCAGGTCTTCGGTCGCGACGTTGCCGGTCGCGTTCGGAGCAAACGGGCATCCGCCAATACCAGCGATCGACGCGTCGAGCGTGGCCGCTCCCATCTCGACGCCTGCCCACGCATTCGCGACCGCCGTGTTGCGCGTATCGTGGAAATGAAGGCGGATCGGAATTCCCGGCGCCGCCACCTTCGCGGCCGCTACCACCGCTTTCACCTGGTTCGGAACAGCAACGCCGATCGTGTCGCCCAGTGCAATTTCACGCGGCCCCGCCGCGGCCAGTCTGCGCGCGATCTCTGCGACACGCGAGGCCGAAACCTCGCCATCGAACGGGCAACCGAACGCCACGGAAATTGTCGCCTGCGCCGAACGGCCATGCTCCTTCGCGAGACGGATGATCTCGATCGCATCTTCCAGCGTCTCGTCAGACGTGCGCCCCTGATTACGCGTGCCGAAGCCGTCCGTAGCGCAGACGACTGAGCCAAGCTCATGAACCTGCGTCTCCAACGCCCGCAAAGCACCACGCTTGTTCAGCGTAAGGCCGATATAGGTAACATCTTCCCGGCTGCGTTTAGGCAGGGCGGCGCATACCGCCTCAGCATCTGCCATCTGCGGCACGCGTCCCGGATGCACGAAGCTGGCAACCTCAATGCGCTTCGAGCCAGCCGCGATCGCGCGCGAAATAAGCTCCAACTTGTCAGAGGTGGGGAAGAATCCCGGCTCGTTCTGCAGCCCGTCGCGAGCCGATACCTCGACCATTTCAATGGATGTGTTCATGGGCGCCATCCTAGCGGCTCATTTCGGACTTGTGAGCCCCCAACCTTGTCCGGTCAGCGTGCTGTTTTTACGCGCCCGATAGCCTCAACCCAGCCCGCCAGCCGTCGCGACCGTTCACCCGCATCCATCGCTGGAGAGAACCGACGATCCAGCTTCCACAACGCCGACGCTTCATCAAGCGAAGCGAACTCGCCCACACCGACAGCCGCCAGAATGGCAGCCCCCAGCGCCGTCGTTTCCGTGTTCTTCGGTCGCAAGACCTCGATGCCAAGAATGTCCGCCATGAACTGCAGCAGCCAGTCGTTTCGCGCCATCCCACCGTCGACACGCAAACGCTGTGGGGCGACACCATCTTTTGCCATCGCCTGCAACAGCTCCGCTGTCTGAAACGCCACACTCTCCAGTGCCGCTCGTGCAATGTGAGCAATCGTCGAACCGCGCTGCAGGCCAAGAATAGCCGCTCGCGCGTCCGAGTCCCAATGCGGCGCCCCGAGCCCCACGAATGCGGGAACAAGGTGGACGCCGGCGGTATCCGCTACGCTCTTCGCCAGATCTCCTGCGTGAGCGCCGTCCCGGATGATCTTCAGCTCATCCCGCAACCACTGGATCGTCGAGCCTGCAGACAGGATCGACCCCTCAAGCGCATAGGTCGTCACACCGCCGCACTGATACGCGATGGTCCCCAGAAGCCGCGACTTGGATCGCTTCAACTCCGCGCCAGTGTTGAGCACAAGGAAACCACCCGTGCCGTAGGTCGATTTGACGTCGCCAGGTTCAAAACAAGCCTGCCCGACGAGTGCTGCCTGTTGGTCCCCCGCCACGCCACGGATCGGCAGACTGGGCCCGAAGATGTCGCTGACGCCATAGTCGCCTGCGGAGTCCTTCACCTCCGGCAGCAACGTCATCGGCACGCCAAACAACTCACACAGATCGGCATCCCACTTGCCGGCGCGAATATCGTACAGCGATGTACGCGAGGCGTTCGTCGCATCGGTCGCATGCACTTTCCCGCCGGTGAGCCGCCAGATCAGGAAGCAGTCAATAGTCCCCGCCGCGAGTTCACCCCGTTTGGCGCGATCGCGGGCGCCCGGAACAGCATCAAGTATCCATGCCATCTTCGATGCAGAGAAGTACGGGTCGAGCACAAGCCCGGTCTTTTCGGCGACCGCATCCTGATGCCCCGCGGCCGCAAGCTCTTGCGTCCGCTGCGCCGTGCGTCGGTCTTGCCATACAATAGCATTGTGGATCGCCGCGCCCGTCTTGCGGTCCCAGATCACGACCGTTTCACGCTGATTGGTAACACCGATTGCCGCCACCTTGCGTGAACCCAGCCGCGTCAGCGTCTGTTCGGCCGTGCGCCGCTGTGTGCGCCAGATCGCTTCCGGATCATGCTCTACCCAGCCGGACTGCGGGAATATCTGCGGAAACTCCTCCTGCGCAGACGCGACAATAACGCCATCGAGGCCAATCGCCATCGCGCGGCTGGACGTCGTCCCCTGATCCAGCGCAAGGATCACACCATCGCTCATGCGTCTCTCCGCCGTTCGTACTGGACCGTGGCTACGCCGCGATAGACTGTTGGCGAACGCTCCTTGAAGCCGAACTTGTTGGCCAGCTTGATGGAAGGCGCATTGTCCGGATCGATAAGCGCCACCAGACAGTCGCCGTTTAGGACGCGCTTCTCCCAATCGAGCACGGCCCCCAGCGCCTCACTCGCATAGCCCTTGCCATGCGCCTCCGGCAACAGCGCCCAGCCCAATTCCAGATCATCGCCAAAAGGCGGCTGCATGTCGCGCTTGGCGTCCATAATGCCGATCTCGCCGATCAGCGTGCCTGAGGTTCTTTCGGAGATCATCCAAAAGCCATAGCCAAGCAGCGCCCAGGACCCCGCATAACGTTGCACCCGTTGCCAGACTTCCTCGCGCGTGTAGGCGCGGCCGCCAATGAAGCGCGTCACGATCGGATCATTCCACATCGGCAAGCAGGCCTGCAGATCGCCAACCACGTGCCCACGCAGCACCAGCCGTTCGGTCTCCAGTACCGGCGCGCGATCAAAGCCGCTGGAAGTCATGCACCGCCCCAAGACCCAGCACCTGGCCAATCTCATCCAGCGCCGTGCGGCTTTCGTCCAGCAATGCCGGATCAGCCAAGTCTGCTATCGCGAGACGATCCCGATAGCGCCGCTGCACAATCTCTTCCAACGCCGTCACCCGCTCTTCGCCCAGCAACGCGCGACCGCCCAGCGCAGCCAGCTCATCAGCCGTCAGGACCACACGCAATCGCAGGCATGCCGGCCCACCGCCATTTCGCATCGATTGCCGCAAATCGAGATAATGCGCCTCCCGCACCGGGCCGTTCGACGCCAACACGCGATCAACGAACGCCTTCGCTCGCGGCGTCTCTTCCACTTCGCCCGGCAAGATCAACGCCATACCGCCCGCGGGCAGCGTCACGATCTGCGAGTTGAAAAGGTAGGATTTCACAGCCTCCTCAAGGGACAGCTCTTCAGCCGCCGCCTCAAGTAGAATCGGCTCAAATCCCTTCGCGCCGCACGCACGCACCAGCCCTTCAACAAATGAGTCACGTTGATCAAAAGCTTGCGCATGAAACATCAGAACATTGCCATTCGACACCGCGACCACATCATTGTGGAAAGCCCCGGCATCGATCGCAGTCTGAGATTGCTTCACCAGCAGAGCCCCACCGCCAGACCAAAGCTGATGCTGGGTCGCTACGATGTGCGAAGCTTCCATAGCCTGCCGCGCGATAAAGCGCTCGCCTTCGGACTTCGCGAAAGCGGAGCGGCCATACACGAAGAACTCAAGGCCCCGCTCGCCGTGCGAAGCAGCCAATCGACCATGGTTCGCAGCCCCCTCATCACCGAAAGTCGCAAATGGCACGGCGGGATGAACAACAAACCTGGCTTCATCGGCGAAGATCGCCTTGAGCACACGCGACGTTGTCTCCGCCTCAATGGCACGATGAAAATGCGAGGAGAGGGAGGCAGGCGTGACATGCATGCGGCCATCGCCAGTATCAGCCGAAGGCGAAACGGTTGCTGCATTAGCTGTCCACATCGCAGACGCCGACGAGACATTGGCAAGCAACACAGGCGAAGCGCGCCCCGCCGCCGCGACCACATCAGCATCACGCCCGGTAAACCCCATCTTGCGGAGGCTCGAAACATGCGGTCGCTCGTGAGGCGGCAGCACGCCTTGCGTCAGCCCCATGCGCATGAGCGCACGCATCTTGCCGAGCCCCTGCAGCGCCGCCTCACGTGGATTGGAGACTTTGCCCTCGTTCGCAGCAGCGGCCAGATTGCCTTGCGCGAGCCCGCCATAGTTGTGTGTTGGGCCGACCAGACCGTCGAAATTGACTTCGATAGCCGTCATGGGCGCAGGCCCGTGATCGCCTCGTCATCTTTCACCGCACCCGCAGCGACCAGGCTCGCCATGGGCCACGCCGAATAGTCTGCTGCGTAGTAACCGGCTGGGCGATGATTGCCGGATTGGCCAACGCCGCCAAATGGTGCGGAACCAGAAGCCCCGGTCGTCTGCCGGTTCCAGTTCAGCACGCCCGCACGCACTTCCGCCTCGAAGATCGCGAATAACGCTGGATCATCAGAAATCAGCCCAGCCGCAAGGCCAAAGCGCGTATTGTTGGTTTCCTCAAGCGCGCCCTCGAAGTCCGGGACGCGGATAACCTGCAAAAGCGGCCCGAAGACCTCTTCGTCCTTGCGCGTGTTGATTGCTGTGACATCGATCACGCCCGGTGAGACATAGGCCGGTCCGATGTCGAGCCGCTTTGCCTCGCGCAGCGCCACGCCGCCTGAGCGCAACCAATCTGCCTGGGAACCAAGTACGGCGTCCGCTGCATGAATCGAGATCACCGGCCCCATAAAGGGTTGAATCTGCGCATCAGGTTGTCCAGTGATCACGCGATCGGTCAGCCGTAGAAGCGCATCCAGAACGCGCTCGCCTTCTGCTCCAGACTTGATGATGAGGCGGCGCGAGCAAGTGCAACGCTGGCCCGACGTGATGAACGCCGACTTCACGATCAGCCGCGCCGCAGCCTCCAGATCGCCAGCATCCCAGACGACCAGCGGATTGTTGCCGCCCAATTCCAACGCCACGATTTTTTCTGGTTTGCCGCCCAGTGCGCGGTGGATCGCGCGACCGGCCGGAACGCCTCCGGTAAACAGCACGCCGTCCACACCATCATGCGCTACCAATTGCTCAGCTGGCGCGCGTGCGCCTTGAACAAGATTGATGACACCTGCGGGAAGGCCGGCTTGCTCCCACAGACGAACAGTAAATTCCGCAACCTCTGGCGTCTGCTCCGACGGTTTAAAGATCACCGTATTGCCGGCGATCAGTGCTGGCATGATATGGCCGTTGGGCAGGTGGCCCGGAAAATTGAACGGGCCCAGCACAGCCATCACGCCATGCGGATGATGACTGATGCGAGCAACGAACGCGCCAGCCGGCGCTTCCTTGGTCGGCGTGCGCTCGTGATAGCCCTTCACCGACAGATCAGCCTTGCCGACCATCGCCGCAACTTCAGTCGCCGCATCCCAAAGCGGCTTCCCCGTCGCGCGCGAAATGATGGCCGCCATCTCAGCCTTGTTGGCGTCAACAAGCTTCCCAAAAGCGCGTACCAGCGCGATACGCTCATCCAACGGCCGCCGCCGCCACGCCGGAAAAGCCTCGCGCGCAGCCTTTACCGCAACCTCGACATCGCCAGCGCTCGCTTCGTTACCCGACCACACTTCAGCCTGATCAGCCGGCGCTATCGACTTGAATACAGCGCCCGCCCCCTTAACCCACTGGCCGCCGATAAAGCACTCACCCGTGTAGCCAGCCCCACTCATGCGCGTTTCCCCGGCAGCCGGTAAACCAGCACCTCGTCCGAACTGGCCGCACCGATCCGCGTCAATACTGCACTGGCGTCATCGCCAGCCGTAAACTGTGTCACCACAAAGCGATCCGCATCAGCCAACGCGATCAGGCCAGACGGCACACGCGTGTAACCTGCAGCGAACTCCGCCGCCGACATGCGAACTGCCTCGCGCACCGTATCGATATGATCGATGAAAGCCTCAACGGTTGGTCCCGCATCAAAGATGTCGACCACATCATTATAGCGGAAGCCTTGTGATTTCAGCATTGCCAGCGCTGGCTCCGCATCAGGGTGCGGCCGCGAGATCACGTTACGCGCCGCATCCGGCAACAGCGCAACATAGATCGGATAGCGCGGCATCAGGTCGGCGATAAAGCGATGGTCACGCGCGCTCAACACGTCCGCCTTCCGGTAATCCATGTGGAAAAACTTCGCGCCCACCGCATCCCAGAACGGGCTTTTGCCCTCGCCATCCGTAAAGCCGCGAATTTCCGCCATCGCCTTCGGCCCGAAGCGGATTGGGTCCACCGCGATCAGCATCAGCCGCGCAAACGACAACAGCCGCCCGCGACCGCCGCCGCGCGCCTTGCGCTCAATGAACAGCGTCCCAAGCTCTGAATCGCCGTGATAGTCATTGACAAGAAACAGTAGATCCAGCTCCGCCTTCACGCCCTGTTCCGGCGACACCTTCGAATCCCGCGAGATGCGGTACGAATAAAAAGGCCGCTCCACGCCGAGATTGGTGAAGATGCTCGCCGTGCCCAGCAACTCGCCATCTTCCTCCATCACCAGGAAGTAGCACTCGTTCTCGGGTGGCAGCGATCCACGCGCAAATGCCGTCAGCGACCGTTCGATTCGCGCCGCCATAGCTTCGCGCGACGACGGCATAGTCAGCATTCCCGGGTCCACGCGCGAAATCATCGCCTCGAGCTGATCGAGATCGTTGTGGTTGGCGGGACGAACGATGGCTGTGCTCATGCTGTGGCTTAACTCTCAGCCTCGAACTGCGCCAGCGTCTCCTGCCCAAACAGCTCCACAGCCGCCCGCAGGTCGTCAGGTTTCAACCCGCCCGCACCGGATGCCTTGACGTAAAACCGGTCATCCACCAGACGCCCATAGCTGCCCGTTTCAGACACCTTATCCCAATCTTCAACGACGATCGCCTCGCCAACTCTCCGGCGGCGCGAATAGCCATCGGCTGTTTCGCGATCGAACTCGGATGTTGAGGGGCCGCCAAACCCCAGCCGCTCTGCAATCGTCTTGGAATAAAGGATCTGCAGCATCACCTGCCGTCGCCCATCGCGATATTCCGCCTCTACGTTGATGGTGCGTTGACCCAAAAGCCCGCTGCGCTCGACGCCAATCGCGACACGATCAAGTCCAATCAGCTTCATCGGAGTGGCGCCACGCAGGTCTCCACCCGATACGCGCCCGCCTCCACCTGCGGACAGTACACCAGCCGAAGCTGGAAGCGACGGCGCTTCCGTGCTGACCGGCGCGCCCGGCAAAGGCGTCAGCTCACCGTCCAGGATGTCGGCAATACGCGGCAGGTTCGGGAATAGATTGCCGGTCGGCGCCGCCGCAAACATTGTGGCTGTGCCCACCATAAGCGCGATCACAATCGCCGCCAGTGTCGCCACGATCGAATAATTCACCGCCGCCTTGGGCGTCGGTTCCATCACCTTCGGCGTTCCCACGAACAGCAAATACAGGCTGTACGTCGCCCCCAGCAGCGCCACGATCTGCAGCGCCGGCGCAACCGCCAGCGACCCGGCCACCATCGCGGCCGTGATGGAATACGCTGAAACCTTGAACGCCTGCCGGAAGTTCTTCGCCGCGCCGAAGCGCGGCGCCAACCAGTTGATCACGCTGGCAAACACGAACACCGCCAGGATCGACAGTGTAAAGAAGAGCACCGCCGACAGTCCCACCTCGATAATGGGGGCCCGCCTCTGCTGCCCACCCACCTGAACGCCAAGCACGGACAGGCCTATAATGATCGCCAGCGTCGGGATCAGAACCAGCGGAATGACGTAGCGTACGACCAGCTTGACCGGTTCAGCCGGCTCGCGAGCAATCGCTTCCCATTCGGTCCCTGGCGTCAGCAGCAGGTTTTTCACCCGCGCGATCAGAGCGAACATGGGCTGGTTCTCTGGTGCATCCTGCACCCTATCGGGCCGGGCCGCCGCTTTCAAATCCAGATAAGTTCTTGCACCGTATTGATTGTAAGCGAAATTACAGACACTTGGCGACTCGTACCAAGCCAGTGTATTAAAATGGAAACTTACCAGTTTCTTCCAGGTAAGCCAAACAAAAGTGACAGACCGGAGTTTTCACTTTGACTGCCGATATCCTTCACCGGCGTGAACCCACGGCCGACGAAAAGCGTCTGACTTTCTGGGCGCTGATGATCGTCTTCCTGCTCAGCGCGCTGGACCAGACCATTGTGTCCACGGCCATGCCGACGATCATCAAGGAACTGAACGGCCTCGACCTCTACGCTTGGGTCACAACCAGCTACCTGCTCACCTCCACTGTCATGGTCCCGATCTGGGGAAAGCTGGGCGACCTCTACGGACGCAAGCTGATCCTGATCATCGGCATCGTGATCTTCGTCGCCGGCTCGTGGCTATGCGGTCTCGCGGGCGAATTTGGCGACATGCCGCTCGTAGGCAATGGCATGATGCAGTTGATTGTCTTCCGCGGCATCCAAGGCGTCGGCGGCGGAGCGCTGTTCACCACCGCATTCGCAACCATCGCTGACCTGTTCCCGCCGCGCGAACGCGGCCGCTACGCTGGCCTGTTCGGCGCGGTGTTCGGCCTCGCCAGCGTCATTGGCCCGATCGTCGGCGGTTACTTCACCGACCATGGCAGCGTCGATCTGGGCGGCATGCATGTCGCTGGCTGGCGCTGGTGCTTCTACATCAACCTGCCCACCTCAGTGATCGCGCTGGCGATGATCACGCTGAAGATGCCGAACCTGGGCCACACCGGCGGCGGCAAGATCGATTGGTTCGGCGCAATCTTCGTCGTTCTCTCCATCGGAGCGCTGATGCTTGCGCTCACATGGGGCAACGAAAAAGGCTGGACGTCTCCGACAGTCCTCAGCCTGTTCGCCTTCGCCTTCGCGACCGGCGTAGTGTTCCTGCTGATCGAACGCGCCGTGCCCGAGCCCATTCTTCCGCTCGAGCTGTTCAAGATCCGGGCCTTCACGACAACAACGATCGCCTCGTTTGTCATCTCGATGGCGTTCATGGGCACGATTGTCTACCTGCCGCTCTTCCTGCAGCTCGGCCTCGGAATCCAGGCAACCAATAGCGGCATCCTGCTGCTGCCGCTTATGGCCGGCCTCATCCTCTCAGCCACGCTGTCGGGCCGCTACGTGACCCGAACCGGCAAGTACAAAGGCGTCATGCTCGCCGGCCCGGTCTTCCAGTTTGTCGGCATCTACCTGATGTCGCAACTCACCACTGAGTCTCAGCAATGGGATGTGGTGTGGCGCCTGTTCATCGTCGGCGTCGGCCTCGGCCCCTCGCAGAGCCTGTTCAATATGGTCTCGCAGAGCGCGGCCCCGTTGCGCCAGATCGGCGTCGCCACCTCGACCAGCATGTTCCTGCGCCAATGCGGCGGCATGATCGGCGTCTCGATCTTCGGCGCCATGCTGATGTCCAAGATGGCTGAGACCATCTCGAAGCAGTTCCCAGGCATCAAAGTCGACATCGGCGAAATGCAGAAGATGGCGATGACAGCCGGCGAAAGCGGACAAACGATGTCACCGCTCCTCGAGGGCTTCATCTCAAAGACCATCACCGAGGCGATGAGCTACATCTTCACCGGCAGTCTTATCATCGTTGCAATCGCCTTCGTCTGCGTACTCTTCGTCCCACAGATCCAGCTTCGCGGTCGCGGCCCTGGCCAGAACCTCGAGAAAGCCGCCGAGAGCGCCTCGCCAGAAGGTCCGGTCACGTCGGATGAACCGGAAAACGCTGTGAAGGCAAACTAGCGAACGACGCGGTAGAGCTTCAGCGGTGACGCACCAAGATCGACCGGCGCCAGCCAGTCGAGATGACGGTCCGCTGCCAGCACTGCCGACAGCGTCTGCTCGGGCTTGATGCCCGCCGCAGGATGTTGCGCGTAGAATTGCACTTCAGGCGAAGCCGCGCAGACCAGCACATAACTGGCGGGCGACGCCTGCACGATGCCGCGTGCAGCCTCAGGCGAAGATCGCAGCGCATTCATCATGGTCATCGTGCCCGCGATGTTGCGGTGATACGGCGCAGCGATCGCCGAATGCTTCGTCCAGACGAGAATGTTTGCGCCGATGCCAAAATGATTCAACATGAGGCCAGGCGTAACCTGCGCCAGCGACTTGAGCGCCTCGGGCGACGAGCAGGAAGCGGCGTTGCTCGTTCGCGCCTGATAGTCGGCCAGATCCGTCGCCGGTGTAATCCGGGATTGCAGAACCTGTC
>DAINAT010000107.1:0-12781 GCA_036733305.1 Hyphomonadaceae bacterium | reverse complement strand
CGTTCGTGAACTTCTTCGGCGCGAAAGACGGCCTCGTGCACGTCTCGCAACTCGCCGCGGAACGCGTTGAGTCCCCCTCGGCTGTCGTCAAGGAAGGCGACACCGTGAAGGTGAAACTCCTCGGCTTCGACGATCGCGGCAAAGTCCGTCTCTCGATGAAAGCCGTGAACCAGGAAACTGGCGAAGCGATCGAAGGCGTTGTGGATGATGGCCCGTCGGGCGACCGTCCGCCGCGCGGTGATCGTCCGCGTCGCGATGGCGATCGTGGTCGCGGTGGTCGTGGCGGCGGCGGCGGTCGTGACCGCGGCCCGCGTCGCGAAGGCGGCGGCGAAGGTGGCGACAAGCCCCAGACCGACGGCGAGTAATCGCTACACCAACCTGAAACCGAAACGGCCGCCGGATCACTCCGGCGGCCGTTTTGTTTGCGGGAATTGAGCCGACAACGGACATTCCGATCCAGAGAGCACGGAAACGGCGCCCCAGAGACGACATATTTGCGAGCTGACATTTCGGCTCGGTAAGCTGGGGAGGCGTGAATGATTTCACGATTGGTGGTTCTGCTTGCGATTTGCCTCGGCGTCTTCGCGGCGCCCGCCTTCGCAGATGACCTCGATGCGATCCTCTCCAAGGCTGCCGCAGGAAAGAAGGCCCCCGGGGCGGGGCTACTGATCATTCAGGACTACGGAATCGTCGACGAAGCCGTCTACGGGGTACGCAGCCTGAGCGACCCCACACCCGTTTCTCCAGGCGATGTCTGGAATATCGGCTCTGATGGCAAGGCGATGACGGCCGTGATGATCGCTCGGCTTGTGGACCGTGGCGTCCTCTCCTGGGAGTCAACGATCGACGGCGTCTTGCCCGATATGGCTGGCAACCTGCGGCCTGAGTATCGGGCGATTACACTGCTGCAATTGCTGACTCACACATCCGGTCTTCCGGAGAACATCAGAGACGAGAAAGCCCTCAATTCGCTCTTCTATGACGAAAGCTCAGCCAGCTTGTCCGAGCGGCGGAGGGCGTACATCGCTCGCGCGTTGCAGGACGCGCCCGTCGGACGCGCCGGCAGATTCAGCTATTCAAACACTGGGTTCCTGATCGCCGCTTTCATGGCCGAGACAGCAAGCAAGGAACCCTATGAATCCCTGATGCGAGATGAGGTGTTCACGCCCTTGGGAATGACCTCGGCTGGCTTTGGACGCCCCCCGATAGGACAGCCCGCTGGCCACAGGCAGGGAAGAATCGCAGTTCCTCGCGATGTGAACCCCGACTTTTTCGCGCCCGCGGGAAACATATATCTGTCTCTCGATGACTGGGCTCGCTTCTGCATAGATCAGTTGCAGGGCGCGAACGGCAAGGGCGCCCTGCTGAAACCCCAGACCTATTCAGTGACGCAATCACCTCCGCCTGGCGCCCCAGCTTCAATGGGCTGGTTCGTGCGCAATAGCATCGCCGGGCTTCCCGGCCCTGTATATTATCATGAAGGATCGGACGGGGCGTGGTTCGCGGTCGTTGCTCTGTTTCCTGCTTCAGGTTCCGGCGTGCTCGCCGTCACGAATGGAGGCAAGGACATGGGGGGCCAAGCGCTTGCCGTGGCCGCTGCAACGGATGCAGCAAAATTGATCGTCAACAAGAAGTAAGCTCGAGTGCCGGTCACCGGCCTATGAGTGGGCAGGGCGAATATGCGGCGAGGCAATTTTCCGTCGCGCGGCTCAAAGCGATCGGTATCTGATTCCGGGACTGGTCCAGACCGGCCCTTTTTCGCGCTGACTGGCAGTCATGCGCACTGCCAGCGCCTACCGCTCCACCGGGAAGGTCAGCTCGAACTTCACGCCACTATCGCGCGTAATCGCTTGCTTGCCTTGCAGTTGCGATGTCAGCCCGGCGATCAGGCGGGTGCCGAGGCCCATACCGCCTGATGGCGTCTCCGACATGCCGACGCCGTTGTCGGTGATGGCGAGCACGGCTTCGTTGCCCTTCAGCGGCCGCTCCAGCGTAACCGTCACGCGGCCCGCGCGACCATTCGGGAAGCCGTGCTTGAAGGCGTTGAGGATCACCTCATTCACAATGAGACCCAACGGCAGCGCTTCATCCGGCGAGAGCTGCAACGGCGCGAGGCGCCAGTCGAGATCCACCTTCGGCGGCGCACTCTCGCGCAGGCCCGCCAGCAGCTTGGCGAGATACGCCTCCGCATCCAGCACGCCGAACTGGTCGCTCTCATAGATATGCTGGTGCACCGCAGACATCGCAGCGATGCGGCGGGTGAGATCATCCTTCATCGCCTGCGGCGCCTGCTGCAGCTTCACCATGGCTGACACCTGCTGCAGGTTGTTCTTCACCCGGTGATGGATCTCCTGGAACAGCACCCTGTTCTGCTCCAGCGCCGCCTGCAGCTCCGCGCGCGACCGCTCGTGGCGCAGCAGCAGCATGATCGCCCAGCCGCACAGCGCGATCATCGCGATGAACACCGGCGCAGCAACCATCGCCGTCGATTGCACGCGATTCCAGAACGCCTCCGTCGTTTCAGACTTCGCGCGGCTCGCCGTCACGACGAGACCGAGATCCTTCAGCGAAACATACGCCACCGTGCGCGCAATCCCGTCGAGCGGAGACGCAGGCGATGAAAACGACCCCTCCGCCGCATTCGGCAGGTGCGTCGTGAACAACTCATTGGTCGACAGGTTCAAGCCTTGAGAGGGCACGGGATAGCGTGTGACGAGCCAGCCATCGTCCCTGACGACGGCGATCGTCGAATCCGCGCCAAGCGCAACCTCGCCCCACACATCCGAAAATTCGTCAGCGGGAATCAGCGCATTGATCGCCCCGGCAAACTGTCCGTTGCGCTCAAGACGGCGCGCAATGCCGAAGTAGCGCAAGCCGCCGGCCTGCCCCATCAGCGGCGTGATCGTCCACGGGTCGCCATTGGCCAGAGCAGCAAACGCTTCATTGTCGGCGATACTGGCGCCGCGGGCGCCGTCGCGCTGAATGGCCGCGCCGCCTGCATCATAAAGCTGGGTCAACCCCTCCCCCGGAGCGGCTGGCTGCGGCTCGAACAAGGCCGGGTCAGGCCCCAGCGCCTCGTCAATCCGACGCAACCGGTCGATCGTCGACTGAACCGTGTTGCGCACATCCGCGCTGACAATCCGCGCAGCGCCCGCCAGGCGGTCCTCAGCTGCACGCGCCAGGTCACGCTCGCTCAACCAGATCAGCGCTGCCGCAAACATCGGCACCAGAACGGGTATCAGCAGCAGCAGGGCAATCGCAGCCCTGATGCCCCCGGGGGGCGATATGCGCTGCTTGATAGAAGACGTCACCAAGCCTCCCGGTCGCCCAAGCGGGCCCAAATTCCCCAGCTACAATCTCGTGCTGCGTCGCCAACGGCAAGCGGTTAAACACGCGCGATGCAGAGAGATGCACGCCCGTACACGTGACCCGCGATTGGCGTTAACCAGCTTGACCGCCAAGGCGCGAATGCTACCCCGGATGACACGAGAACATGCCGGGGAAAGACGTGACAGCAGACGCCGGAGAACAGGGGCTCACGACCGACCCCGGCATCCGTCTGCTGACCAGGATTGGCGATTTCGTCGAACCGTTAACCCGCTTCGATCGCGGCCATCTGACCCTCGAAAGCAGCCATCACGCTAACATCGACGTCATCGCGCGACAGGTCTTCCGCGTCGTGTTCGAAACCACCCGCAGCGAAGGCAATGGCGGCCTCCCCGCCGGCGTCATCCTCACCACGGATGCTGCCGACACGCAGCGCAAGAGCGAGGCCCAGTTCGCCGCCTCACGCATCGCTGTTCCCGCGCGCCTCGCTGCCTGGGCAGCCGAACATGGCGAAACGCCCACCGCACGCCCCGCCGTCGCTGACTGCTTCACTCCGCCTCCGCCCGTCGGCCACATCGAAACATGCCAGCCCTGCCAGGGCGCCGGCCGGCTGGAATGCACGCTCTGCCACGCAGCCGGAACGCTGACCTGCGAAGCCTGCGAGGGACGCGGCACCAACCCCTGCAAGACCTGCAACGCCACCGGCGAGATCACCTGCGCTGCATGCAAGGGCATGCGTACAGTGATCCGGCACAAGGAGCGCCGGGTCCACGACGAAGACAACAACTCCCGCATCGAACACGTCCAGGAAACCGTCACCTGCAGCACGTGCAGCGGCGCAGGCGTCACCAAATGCGGCAAGTGCAATGGCCGCACGACCATCACCTGCGAGATCTGCCGCGGCCAGAAGACGATCTCCTGCACGCGCTGCCAGGGCTCAGGCTACACGCGCTGCGAAGCCTGCGGCGGCGAAGGCCGGCGGCATTTCATCGCGAGCATAAGCTGTACGATCAGGGATACGTTCGAAACCACCGCGCGAACCGCGGATGCAGAAGCCGCCGCCGTCTTCAAGGGCTTCAACAGTATCGAGCGCGTGCTTGCCATGGCCGAAAGCCATCGCGCCAGCGCAGAGATCAGCAACGACACGCTCCGCCGTGAAACCGTCGCCGTAACGCCCGTCACCACCGTGACCGTCATCGCCGGCGGCGCCCGCGCACAAATCCGCAGCTTCGGTCCGCAACAGGACGTGCTCGACTATCGCAACATCGCAGGCATGCTTCTGTCCGACGATCTCGTGGTGCTGGAAGACGCGCTCAAGACCACCCGCCTGATCCCGCCCCGTGTAAACGCGGCGCTCTACACCTCGCTATCCACCGCGCTCGCCTCCGAAGCCAACGTCGCCATCGCGGAGACCGCAGCAAGGAAGGACCAGGCCGAGATCACCGCCAGGTTCAAGGGCGTGGTCACGCAGGACTACATCACACGCGCTGGCGGCACGCTGAAGCAGGCTGTCAGCCGCGCCTATTGGGCGTCACTCGCAAAAGGACCCATCGCCGTTCTCGCAATCCCCGTACTCCAGCTCCCCATCGAACTGCTCGTCCGTGGCCAGGGTCAGGGCAGCCGCCTGATGACGCTGATAGGTGTGATGCTGATGACCTTCTTCGCAGCGCTCGCCGCTCACTACTGGGTGACACAGCAACTGCAGAAGCTGCTCGCTCCCGCCGGCGCGCCAAAAATCCCGCGCCTGATCGACAAGCTGAACCTCACGCGCAACTGGCTCGTCGCAGCCGGCACAGCAGCAGCCGTGCTGACGCTCGCTGTCGCCAGCCTGACCGGCATCCTGTTTCCGATGAATCCTGCGGTCCTGCCCTAGCCGAAAGCGGTGGAGGCAGACGCGGCGCAGGCGGGGGCGAGGCCCCCGCCCGCTGTACCGCGCCGGTCCTCAGCGCGCAGCGAGGCTGCGGGAGGAGTCGGCGGCAAAAACAGTGTCGCTTTGCGGGGAGGTGGTCTGACCCGCAGGTGCGAACGCGATAGCAGCAGCCATGGCGAGTGCAGCGACGGCGAGCAGTTTCTGGCTCACCCGTGGTTTGGCATTACGCTGCATCATCATCGGCCTGCCCCGTCTGTCGGGGCTTCTGTCGCCGCATTCGATGACAGTCGTCTGACAGTGGCTTCTCGATTCAGTGAAACAATCGAGGCGACGGTAAGGTCAACAAATCGGGCCGGCCCAATCCCAACCCGACCCCCACCTGACCTCCCCCTTTCAGGGGGGAGGAACCACGTTGGATGAACTTACCCATCGACGAAGAGCAGCGTTGCAGCAGGGTCCCTCCCCCTAAAAGGGGGAGGACAGGAGGGGGTCGGCCAGACCCACCCACTTCACGCTAACCCAAAAACCTACTGCCCAACCGGCGGCATAGCCGCGATCCACTCATGGATCAGCGCCACTGCCTTCTCGTCCACCACCGTCCGCCCCAGCTCGGGCATCAGAACGCCCGGCTCAACCGACTCCATGCGATGCAGCAGGATCGATTGCTCGGGATGTCCCGGCTCGATCACGAACAGGTTCTGGCCCGATCCGCGCCCCGCAGCCGTCGGCCGCTTGTGCACGCCCCACCCCGTCGGATCCGTCTCGTTCCACGCCAGGAAGAGCCCGGAGTTCGACGCGCCCCCGCCCGCCTTGTGACAGTGCGCACAATTGATATCGAGCCACGCCCGCGCCCGATCGCCCAGAGCCGCATCGCCATAGGCAAGCGGCGCAGCAGGCGCATCAACCGGCGCCCCCGTGAGAATGCCGTGCTCCGTCCAGCTCACCAGCTGGTTCACGCCCGCAGGCCCGACATGGTTGAGGTTGCGTGCGCTAGGTCCGATCGGCACGAAGTCCTTGCCCAGCGAATGGCACTCCTTGCACTGGTTCTGGTTCGGCACCGCATAGTCGATGCTCAACGCCTTACCCTCTGGCGACACCGTCTCGATCTGCTGACGCCCACCCACCGGCGAATAGACCGCCTCGGTCTGTTCCTTGTTCCAGATATACGGATACGCCACCCAGCCCTTGGCTTTGTGGATCAGCAGTCGCGTCTCGATGAACCGCTCGCCCTCGCCCGGCTTGCGCATGTCCGGCGCGAACGCGAACGTCTTGATCAGCACAGAGCCAACCGGAAAGTCGAACACCTTGTCCGGGTTATACGTCGCGCTCTGCCCTTTCGGCACATAGACCAGCCGATGCTTGCCCGCGTAGTCGCTGAACAGCGCGTTCACCAGATCATACGGCAGCACGCCCTCGGCCGGCGCCGCATGCGCCGCCGCCGAAGCAAAGAACCCATACTCAGACAACTTCTCCGCCGGCTTCTCCGCCGCGATAACGCTATCCCGCACGCCAGCAGGTCCACTGCAGGCGGCGAACATCAAAGCGAAAAGCGCCAAGGCCAGCTTCCCCCCTCCCCCTTGTGGGGAGGGGCGCAGGGGCGGGGGGCGTCTCAACGCTCTTCGTCCGAAGATCTTCGCAAAGAACGCGAAGCCGTCATCACCAACGCTACCGCCGGCTCGCCCGTGCCGAAGACGTAGCGATTGGGAATCCGGACGACGATAAAACCCTGCTGCTTGGCCCATAACTCTTTCACATCATCACGCTGCTGGACCTCAGGGAGATCGTGAATGCCGCCATCAACCTCGATGAGCATCCGCCGGCCCAAATCCGCAAAGTCGAATACGTAAGGCCCGACAGCGGCCTGCCTTCTGAAATGGAATCCTTCAAGCGATCTCAGCAGTTGCCATAACCGCTTCTCGGCAGGCGTCTGTATGCGCCTAAGTTTCTTGGCGCGTGCGTTCGCGGCCGTGAAGTCTCTCTGACGATCCGCCACCGGAACCGCCCCCCACCCCTGCACCCCTCCCCACAAGGGGGAGGGGAATTCACGCTCAAGCGCCTTCCTTCTTCGGCTTCGCACGCTCCGGCAGCACAACGGCCGGCGGCTCTTCAAGCGCCACGTCCGGCTGGCGCTCCGTCGACGGCTTGGCCTTCGTCAGATCCGGCGGCGTCGAGCCGAGGCCGAGATTGATGAAGCCCACTTCCGGCTTCTCGCGCACCACGATCTTCACGTCGCCCGTCACGTCGCCATACTTGGTTACGCCATCCCACACGATCGGCGGAAGCTTGCCGCCAATCGCGGGCGCCAGCGGCGCCAGACGTCCCTGCGGATCATTGCCGCCCTCGCCATAGGTGTTGTCGCGAATGACGAAGTCGCGCGGCAGTGGGTTGTAGGCCGTATCCTTGAACTCATTCGAATACGCAACGACCATCACATGCGTGGTCTTGTTCTTGTCGAACGTGTTGTTGAACACGTGCACGTTCTTGTTCGCCATCAGCAGAACGCCCGTGCCCGTCGGCACGCCCGCCACGATATTGCCCGGAGGCGCAAAGTTCGGCGTGTCGTTCTCGATGATCTGGTTGTTGAACACGCGCGTCGAATGCCCGTCCTTCTTCGGCAGGTCCGGCAGGTCGAACACCAGGATGCCGCCGGCATTCTTGGTGGCAACGTTGTCGTAGACATCCGCACGCGACGAGTTCTCGATCTCGATCCCCGCGACGTTGAACTCCGCACGGCTGTTGCGAACGATGATGTTGTCCGACTGGCCGACATAGATGCCCGCATCCGACGCGCCCGAAACCGTCACGCCATCGATCAGCACGTTCTTCGATTCCACCGGATAGACGCCATAGGCGCCATTCTCGGCCTTCGGCCCGCCCGTCCACTCGACCTTCAGGTCCTTGTAGATGATGTCGTCCGCGCCCTTCGACTTGATGCCGTCGCCCTTGGAGTCCTGCATCGTGAACCCGGTCAGCCGCACGCCATCCGACGTCACCAGCAGCCCCTCGCCCGCGCCCTTCTGGCCCTTGAACGACAGGATCGTCTTGTCGATGCCCGCGCCCTTGATGGTCACGTCATCCACCGTCAGCGACAGACCCTCGGTAAAATCGAACGTACCCGCGCCGATCTCGATCGTGTCACCCGGCTGCGCCTCGATCAGCAGCTTCTGCAGGTCGGCATTCGCCGTGGCGGAGGGAGCAAGCGCAACCGGCTTGGCTGGCTCCGTCGGGCCACAGGCCGCCGCAAGCGCCAGAACCGAAACAGCTGCGAAAATGCTGCGCATTTCGCTCTCCCCTTGTGTTTGTTGCTTTCCCGGAAGTGTCGGTTTCGACGTGACGATGTCAAGGCGCAGACGCGTTGGTTGCCGTAACGCAACCCCAAAACGAAATGCGGCCACCCCGGATAGAGGCGGCCGCTGCAACACGCGGAGAGAGAAACGCGGGTCGCGCTTAGTTCGCCAGCGCTTAGTTAGTCAGCGCCCAGAGCACGAGACCGGTCGCGGCGGCCACGAGCAGAATGTCGCCGCTGTTGCGATCCCGGTAGTAGTACTCGCCATGGCGCGGGGGCGGCAGGCGATAGCCGCGATAATCGTTCACGACCACATAGCTGCTGTAGCGGCGCGGCTCGAAATAGTGGCCACGGCTCCAGTAGTGGTGGTCGCCGCGATTGTCGTACCAGCCACGGCCATTGTAGCGGTCGCGGCGATCATCACGACGGTCATCCCGGCGATCCCAGCGGCGGTCATCGCGGCGGGCGTCACGGTAGCCATCGCGATAATCGCGATCATTCCAGTTACGGTCACGGCCGCGATCATTCCGATCATGGCCACGTTGGGCGAATGCCGGCGCAACAGCGCTAACTGCGATCAGACCGGCCATCAAAGAAGAAGCAATGAGACGCATGAGGCACTCCTTTCAGTCTCTACGCTCCATAAGAACGCGCAGCGCCTGAACAGAGCTGGACTCATTCGTTCATCTTCAAAAAAATCGAATACACGAACAAAAAGCACCGCATTTACAACCGCCTGCAAACGCAGATTCTTTCAGAAAATCTGCAGCGAGCATGGCGAAGATGCAGCGCCGTGTTCATTTGCGACACACAATGAACAGCCGTTGTCTGCCGTTCATCCCGACGGCGCGTGAAATCACGCCGCCGTACGGCTCTCGCAGATCACCAGCGCCGCCTCGATCCACGCCTTCACGCGCGCACGCTCGGGCAGCTTGCCGTCACGCACTGCCCGCTGGCCTTCGTTCGATTGCGCGAACAGCGTGATGGCGTCGATCAGGAAATCGACATCCGCCGCCGCGAGATCATCCACGCTGTAGATCCCTGCCCCGACCAGCAGCTGCGCATTCGTGCCGTTCAGCTCCGGCACCGAGCACGCCAGCAGCGCCTGCGCCTGCCAGTCCTTGATCACGCCGGCATTGATGTGGCTGGCCTTGATCCGCGCGGCCGCATCCTCCGGCGCCAGCGCCAGCAGGTCGCCCACCGTCTTCACGCCGATAATGTTCAGCCGCCCCGCCGTCTTCGGCCCGATCGAGGGCGCATCCACCACCTCGGACTCACGCGACAGCCGCATCCGCGAGATCACCGGCGGCGGCGCGGCAGGCTCTGCAGCAACGGCAGCAACTGCCGCTACAACCGGCTCTACCTTGGGCTCCGGCTGGATCTTCTCGGCTTTCACCGGCTTCGGCGCAGACGCAGGCAAAGGCGCAGGCTTCTCCGCCTTCACCTTCTCGACCTTCGGCTTCTCCACCCTGGCCGGCGTCTCCGCTTTCACAGCCTTCAGCTTCTTCGTCACGCGCTTCTCGGCGCCCTCGCCCGCCGCCGTACCCGCCTCACGCGGCCACTCGCAATCGAGCGTCGACAGCGAAACCTTCAGCACCTCTTCCGCGAACAGCTGGCGCACCGCCTTGTCGTCATCGCCCAGCGTCTCGCGCACCTTGCCCGTCTTGCGGAACTCGGTGAACTGCTTGCCCACCAGCTCGCCCTCGCGAACATCCGCCACGCGCTTGGCCACCACGCGCACCGGCGTGTTCGCCACGATCGCGACCGTATCCAGCACGAGGTTCACCTTCGGCGCTTCCGTCTTCGCCTCGGCAATCGCGCGATCCAGCATCCGCGCGAACATCACCGATGCATAGCCAAGCAGCCCGGCCACGCGATCCTTCATTTCCTGGTCGAGCCCCTCGACCGGCTTCTTCACGCCGACGGCAAAATCGTAGTGATCAATCAGCGTCTCGTAATGCTGCGTGGATTCCTTCGCCCCCGCGATCACCATCTGCTCAAGCCAGTCATCGCCCTCCGGCACAGCCACGTCGGGGAAGCCCTGGTCCTGCGTCAGGATCAGGAACATCTCCGGGAATGCCTTCGACAGCGACCACTCGACCGCGCGGTGGATCGTGTTCTCCACTTCCGTCTGGTGTGTGTGGAAGGGCTGCACCGGATCAGCCGCATAATGGCTCATCACGCCCGCGCAGTAAGCCGCGTGCTTCCAGTCCTGCTCGCGCATCGCGCGCACCGTGCGGTTGTACCATTCACGCGCTGCCTTCGGCGCGCCGCCCCAGTTCTTGTCGCGCACATGACAGACATGGTTCTTGAAGTCCTTGAAGACTTCATCCGGCGCCTTCGCGCCTTCCAGATACGCGTCGCGGTGCTTCAGGAACACGTCGCGCCACATCGCGGCGTCATCGCCTGTGAGATGCTCCAGCGCCATCACGGCGATGCGGTGGTGGTTGCTCCGGCAAACCGAATCCAGAACGAGCCGGTAACATGCCGACATCACGCGCTCTCCGTTGCAAGTATGTGATGAAGAGGGCGTTATTTTGGTTAGCGACTGGTTAAGCCCCCTGTCGCCATGCCGCTCTCTTGTGGAAAGAAGGGCGCTCTCCCTGGAGTTTCCAATGCGCCCACGCCTGATGATCGCTGGCCTCATGATCGCCGGCCTGACCCTTGCCAGCACGGCCCTCCTCGCAGCGTGCGGCGAGAAGGAAGAAGACATCGCCTGCTGCGCCATCGATCCCAAGGCCAGGTGTGACAGCGAATTGGCAGGCATCGGCATCACGCCCGCCGAAATGGCGCTCATCCGCTCCGGCGACCGCATCTGCCCGACCATGGACCTCACCGCCGAACGCATACGCGAGATCGACGCCCGATGGCCCGCCTCCTGCCGCGCGTCCGGCGCGATCAGCCCCGGCTACGCCATGGCCTCCGGCATGTGCCGCCCCGCTCCCGAAGCCAACCCCACGCCAACCGACCCGCCGATCCCCGGACCCGCGCTCGAACCCGCCCCAGCTCCGCCGCCGCAATAACGCGCTCGGAAGTCGGCGACTCGCCCCAACACCCAGCCAGGCAAATTTATTTGCAGCTCGCCTCTGGTGCGGCGGCCCGCCGCACCCACTTCCGGCCAACGGATGCGCCCACGCGCGTCCGGGGTTGGGGAACTAGCAGAAAAGGGGACCATGCATGCAGGCCTATATCCTTCTCGATAGATCCGGTTCGATGGAATCGCTCTGGAAAGAGGCCCTGTCCTCGGTGAACGCATACGCAAAGGAACTGGCAAACAAAAAAGACGGACCGGCAGTCGACAGCCACATCACGCTGGCTGTGTTCGACGAGCAGGCAGGACTTCAGTTCGACGTGCTGCGCCGGAAGCAGCTCGCAACGAGCTGGGAGAAGGTGACGGACGCAGACGCGACGCCGCGCGGGATGACTCCGCTGCTGGATTCGCTCATCCGCATCATCGCCCTCGCCGACGCCGACAAGCCGGACAAGGCCGTCATCGTCGTGATGACGGACGGGATGGAAAACGCATCGAAGGAAGTGACGCGCGATGGCGTCAAGGCCGCGCTCGATCGCGTGAAGGCGAAAGGCTGGGAAGTCATCTTCCTCGGCGCCAACTTCGACAATATCGGCGATGCGTCCTCGGTTGGCATCCAGGCCGGCCAGCAGATGGCGATGTCAGCTGGCACGATGGGCGAGTCGATGTCCCGCCTCGCCAAGAAGTCCCGCGCCTACGCCGCAGCGCCCGCCGGCGCCGCACCCATCGTCTTCGATTCTGAAGACCGTGAAGTGGCGAAAGAACAGAACATCAAGAACAAGAACTGATGTTCTGAAACACTGACACGAAACGGCGGCGCCCCAAACGCCGCCGTTTTTGTTTGCCCCACGCGCCGACCCGTAGGGTGCATCAAAGATGCACGACGCCCCAAGCACCACCCCCTCCACCGTCATTCCCGCAAAAGCGGGAACCCAGTGGCCCCAACCACACGTGCACATTGCTTGTCCCGCTCCTCCCGGCGAAAGCCGGGACCCAGAGCCACACCCACCAAGTAGGGTGCATCTTGATGCACCGCGACCGAACCCCGGTGCATCAAGATGCACCCTACGTCCCCACGCTGCGCGATCCGAAACTGGGGGATAGAGCTGCTCCAATTCCGTAGGACAACCAAATCCCATCTCGAACAATCTCAACGCCCTACGCGCTCAAACTGTAGGACGGAGCCCCGCAGAATCTACGGCGCCCCGACCCGAGCCTATACTACCCCCGCACCAACATGAGGGAGGTCCAGGAGACGTCCTTGCAC
>DAINAT010000106.1:0-12860 GCA_036733305.1 Hyphomonadaceae bacterium | reverse complement strand
CCTTCCAGAACTACTTCCGCCTGTACGACAAGCTGTCGGGCATGACCGGCACGGCTTCGACCGAGGCTGCGGAATTCCAGGACATCTACAAGCTGGAAGTCACCGAGATCCCGACCAACCGCAAGATTCAGCGGATCGACGAGGACGACGTCGTCTACCGGACGGCCAAAGAGAAATACAAAGCCATCATCACCGACATCCGCGATTGCTTGCGCCGCAAGCAGCCGGTGCTCGTCGGCACGGTGTCGATCGAGAAGTCAGAAGTTCTCTCCAACCTGCTCTCGGCCGAGAAGATCCCGCACCAGGTTCTGAACGCACGTCACCACGAGCGTGAAGCGCACATCATCGCGCAGGCCGGCGTGCCGGGCGCCATCACGGTCGCCACCAACATGGCCGGCCGCGGCACCGACATCCAGCTCGGCGGCAACCTCGAAATGCGTATCGAGGAAGAAACCGCCGCCAAGGTGCAGTCGCTGGGCCGCGAACTGACCGAGGAAGAAGCCAAGTCGCTTCACGACGCGATCGCCGCTGACATCAATGCGAAGAAGGCCGAGGCGCTTGCCGCCGGCGGTCTCTACGTGCTGGCGACCGAGCGTCACGAAAGCCGCCGCATCGACAACCAGCTGCGCGGCCGTACAGGCCGTCAGGGCGACCCGGGTCGCTCCAAATTCTACATCTGCCTTGAGGACGATCTTCTGCGCATCTTCGCCGCCGAACGTCTCGACGGCATCATGCGCACGCTGGGCATCCAGGAAAACGAGGCGATCACCCACAAGTGGATGAACCGCGCCCTCGAGACGTCGCAGAAGCGCGTGGAACAGCGTAACTTCGAAATCCGCAAGAACCTGCTGAAATTCGACGACGTCACCAACGACCAGCGCAAGGCCGTGTTCGAGCAGCGCATCGAGTTCATGCGCGCCGCCAGCGTTGCCGACACCGTGACGGAGATGCGCCACCAGCTGGTCAACGACATCTGCCTGCGCCACATGCCGGAGAAGGCTTACCAGGATCAGTGGAACATCACGGATCTGGAAGAAGAGATGACCGACGTGCTCGGCATCGCCCTGCCGGTCCGCGAATGGTCGAACGAAGAAGGCGCAGCCACGGCTGAAGTCGCCGCCAAGGCGGTTGCCGCGACCGACGACTTCTACGCCCGCAAAACCGCCGCCGTCGGCGAAGAGCGCATGCGCTGGCTCGAGAAACAGGTGCTGCTGCAGGAAGTGGACACGCGCTGGCGCGAACACCTCTGGCACCTCGATCAGCTGCGTTCGGTCATCCACCTGCGCGGCTATGCGCAGCGTGACCCGCTGAACGAGTTCAAGAACGAAGCCTTCACCCTGTTCGAGCGTCTGCTAAGCGATCTGCGTGCGGGCGTCACCCGCGTGCTGATGCGCGGCCAGTTCGTGACCGAGCAACCGCCGGGCGCCGACGCTGGCGAAACGCCTCAGCCGCAGCAGCTGGCTTCGCGTCCGCAGGTCGCGCCGCAACAGGCTGCGCCGCCGCAGGAGCCGCAATCACAGGCCTCGGCGAACACCATGCCGGCGGCCTGGGCTTCGACGCCGCGCAACGCACCCTGCCCCTGCGGCTCGGGCAAGCGCTTCAAGAACTGCCATGGCGATGTAACAGCCGTGGCCCGCGCCTAGGCGGACACCACGACAAAGACAGAAGCCCCGGAAGCGTAATGCCTCCGGGGCTTTTTCTTATCCGGCTGCGGGGGCCGGCGCTTCTTCGCCCGCCGGCTCGTCTCTGATGCCAAGCAGATGCGGCGTCAGGAGCGGGATAATCCCGATGACTGCGATGCACGCGCCCAGCATCACCGTGTTGGACACGCCGATCGTTTCGGCGACCCAGCCAGCGATCAGGATCGAGATCGTCATGCCGAGGCCGCTCACCACCTGGTTGAAGCCGTTAGCGCGCGCTAGCTCTTCTTCGGGCAACAGCTTCTGCTGAAGGCTGACCGACAGGATCATGAACATCATGATTCCGAAGTCGCCGAGGAATTGCTGAAGCACGAGGAACAACAGCGCCCAGTCCTTGAACAACGCCGCGGGCACCAGCATCAGCAGGCCGACAACGCTGAAGCAGAAGCCCGCCACGATCGCCGGGCCGTAGCCGATCGCCTTGGCCAGCGGCCGCGCGCACAGCGAACCCAGCAAGGCGCTGAAGCCGCCGACCGAGATCATGATCCCGACCACCGACGGCGCCATGTGCAATTCGCGCAGCAGGAACACCATCAGCGTGGCGAAGAAGAAGCCGCCTGAGATGTACCAGAAGAAGCTGCCCGAGATAATCGCGCGCAGCGGACGGCATCGCCAGACCGCCGAGAAGCCGACCACGATATCCGCCTTCAGCCCAGCCCACACATTCGGGCGCGCGGCGGCTTCGGCTGTCGCCTCCTCCGTCGCCTTGCCCTGTTGCTTGGGGATGCGCCACAGCCAGAACGCAGACCAGATGAAGGTCAGCGCATCGGCCACCATTGCGAACGGCGCCGTCAGCAGGTCGACAAGTATTCCCGCCGCGCCCGGCCCCGTCAGCTCAGCGATCGACTCCGTCGCCTGCAGGCGCGAGTTGGCTTCGACCAAATGATCCTTGCCCACAAGACGCGGCAGGATCGTGACGTCTGCATTCTGGAACAGCGCACTCGCCAGCCCCACGCCCGCAGCAAGCAGGCACAGCAGTGGGAAGTTGAGCCACCCGAAGAACCACGCAGCCGGCGCCGCGATCACCAGTGCGAAACGCACCAGATCCATCGTCACCATCAGCCGCGTCTTGTTGGAGCGCTCGACAAACCCGCCACCGAACAGGCCGGCGAGCACGTAGGGCGCATAGCTCAACGCCGAGAGGACAGCCGCCTCCCATGGCGTCACCAGCAGCACGCTCACCGCGATAATCGGGATGGCCGTGCGCGTAATCCGGCTGCCGAACGCAGACAGGATCTGCGCGGCCCATAGCCGGTTGAAGTCAGCGTGTCGCCATAGCGGCGAGGAACGCCTCAGAAATTCGAACATTGGAATCTTCCATAAGTGTCATGCGCGCACGTCTTGCGACGCACGCATCGATTGGCGCGAAGGCCAAGCCAGGCAGGTTCCTGGCGCGAACTAGAGGCTGACGACACTCATAGGCAGTACCCGAATTGGGACGCTCGCCGGTCTGGGAGCGGGCGAGCTTCTGATCCTGTTCCTTACACGAGTCAATCTGCCGGAACGAACACACCGCCAACCCGTTGCTTTCCCGACACCCTGAAACAAGGAGCGATACGCCATGGGCCAGACCAAGAGAGCCAAGGAACAACCCGAACAACAACTGTTCGAACAGCTTGAGCGCGTGCGCGCCGGCATGATGGGCATTGAAGGTTCAAGCAGCCACATGCAGCCAATGGGACACATCGCCGACGCGGACGATGCCGCCCGCCTGTGGTTCTTCACGTCGCGCTCGAGCGATCTCTTCCGCGAGATCGGCGAAGGCAAGCACGCCCACTTCTGCGTCGTTGGCCGCGACCAGGATTACCACGCCTGCTTGATGGGCCATCTCGCCGAAAACCGCGACCCGGCGAAGATCGACCTCTACTGGTCGGACATCGTCGCCTCGTGGTTCAAAGGCAAGAACGATCCCGATATCGCGCTGCTAGAGTTCGACCTGCTCGATGCAGCCATCTGGGCCTCCACCAAGAACCCGATCCGCTTCGCCTGGGAAGTCCGGACCGCGAAGAACTCCAGCAAAGAGCCGGATGTCGGCACGCGCGCCCACATCGACTTCACGCAGCCCAAAGGCTCGCCGGCTCGCGAAGACGCTGACAAGCGCCACTAGCAATCCAGCCTTCTGAACAAGCATCGCCGCCGGAAGTCGAATGTTCCGGCGGCGAATTCTCTGTTTGGCGAGAAAACTCCGCTAGGTCGCCAGATTGTCGTCACACTTGGCTTTAGTTTCACGTCGAGTTTGAACTGATGTTGTCTGACAGTCTGCAGTCTGGAGTTGTGTTCCCGTGAAGCTTGTTCGTCTTGCGTCCCTCGCCGCCTTTGCCGCCGTGCCTGCCCTGCCGGCCATGGCGCAAACCGAAGACAAGTGGACGGGCGAAGGCGCCTTCAACGCAGGCCTCACCTCAGGCAACACAGAGACGCGCGATGTCGGCGTCGTGCTGAAGGTCAAGCATGCCGGCGACAAGTGGACCCAGCTTGGCGAGTTCGCGTTCGATTACGGCGACAAGAATCAGATCGAAAGCCGCGACCGCATCTTCGCTGCCGCCCAGGCTGACCGCTCATTTGGAGATCACTGGAGTGGTTACACCCGTCTCTCGGGCGAGCGGGACCAGTTCTCCGGCTTCGAGAACCGCTACTTCCTCGGTGTCGGCGCCGCGTTCAAGGCCGTCGACACGCCCACTACCAAATGGACGCTGGAAGGCGGCCCTGGCTACAAGATCGATGATCTGCGCGCGACAACCACGCGCATCGCTTCGACCGAAGAAAGCGTCTCAGGACGCGCAGCTTCGCGCTTCAGCCACAACTTCAACGAGCGTGTGAAATTCACGGACACCACCGAGGTGGTTACATCCGATACATCAACGCAGGTCATGAATGGCGCCGCGCTGACCGCCAACATCATGGGCAATCTCTCGGCCCGCGTATCGCTCGATGTGCGTCACGACACGAACCCGCAGCTGGGCTTCGAGCCGACCGATACGGCGACCAAGTTCTCGCTGGTCTACAAGGTCGAGTAGCGCGGGCGTTACGCCCGAACGCTCAGGCCAGGCCTTCACGGCCGATGGCGTAGAAGCGCTCCTTGCGCTGAGCGCGCAGGTCGTCCGGCGTCAGGCCTGACAGGGTCGACAGCGCTTCCTCGATGCCATCACCCACCTTCTCGATCGCATCCTTCGGGTCGCGATGCGCGCCACCCATCGGCTCGGCGATGATGGCGTCGACGATGCGGAACTTCTCGAGGTCCTGCGCCGTGATCTTCATCGCTTCCGCCGTGTCCTTCGCGCGCTTGGCGTCGTGGAACAGGATGGAGGCCGCGCCTTCCGGCGAGATCACCGAATAGACCGCGTGCTCCATCATCAGCACCTTGTTGCCCGAGGCGAGCGCAACGGCGCCGCCCGAACCACCCTCGCCCACGATCACCGAGATCATCGGTGTATCAAGCGTGAGGCATGCCTCGATGGAGCGCGCCAGAGCTTCGGCCTGACCACGCTCTTCGCCGCCCTTGCCCGGGAAAGCGCCCGACGTGTCGACCAGCGCAATCACCGGCAGATTGAACCGCCCGGCCAGCTCCATCAGGCGCACGGCCTTGCGATAGCCTTCCGGCTTGCCCATCCCGAAATTGTGCTTCAGGCGCGTCTGCGTATCGCGGCCCTTCTCATGACCGATCACAACAACCGGCTTGCCGCGGAAGCGCGCGAGGCCGCCCATGATCGCGTCGTCGTTCATGAACTTGCGATCGCCCGCGAGCTCGACGAATTCCTCGAACAGGCCGTCGACATAATCCATGAAGTGCGGACGCTCAGGATGGCGCGCCACCTGGGTTTTCTGCCAGGCATTGAGATGCGTGTAGATCTGCTCGAGCTGCTTGCCGGCCTTCTCGCGCAGCTTGCCGACCTCGTCCTCGACAGTCTCGCCGCCGGTGGCTTCGAGTTCAGCGATGCGCTTTTCGAGGTCCGCGACGGGTTTCTCGAAATCGAGGTAGGTGGCAATGGCCATGGGAAGGCTCCGGCTATCGATGGGCGGAGATAGCGCCGGGGGCCAGCCGGGGCAAGGTTCCGCGACAAATGCCTTTATTTTCAGGGTAAATGGGCAGCTTTGCGGGCTCCAAATCGTAGGGTGCATTGAAGCGGAGCGTAAATGCACCGCCAGCGCCCGAAGCGGGCACGGCGCATCAAGATGCACCCTGCGCCCTCACTCCACCTACCGCCGCGCATCCTCAAGCAGCATGGCAGCGCCCTTTTCGGCGATCATCATGGTGGGCGAGTTCGTGTTCCCGCTGGTGATGTTGGGCATCACCGAGGCGTCGATCACGCGCAGGCCCTCGATGCCGATCACCCGCAGCCGCTCGTCCACCACGGCGGAAGCATCGCCCGTCGCGCCCATCTTCGCGGTGCCGACGGGATGGAAGATCGTCGTGCCGACATCGCCCGCAGCCTTCGCGAGTTCAGCATCGGTGGTCAGCTGCGCGCCCGGCGTGAACTCCTCCGGCGAATAGCGCTTGAGCGCGGGCTGGCCGACGATCTTGCGCACAAGGCGGATCGATTCGACGGCCGTGATCCGGTCGCTCTCGGTGTCGAGATAGTTCGGCTGGATCGACGGCGCGACTTCCGGGTCAGGCGACTTCGCGTGTATCGCGCCGCGGCTGTCGGGGCGCAGATTGCAGACGCTGATGGTGATGGCCGGGAAGGAATGCATCGGCTCGCCGAATTTCGGCAGCGACAGCGGCTGGACGTGGAACTGCACGTTGGGCGTTGCGTGCCGCTCATTGGTTTTCGCGAACGCGCCCATCTGCGAGGGGGCCATCGTCATCGGGCCACGGCGGCGCATCGCATAGTCAATCGCCATCACCGGACGACGCAGCAAGTTGGCGTATTGCTCGTTCATCGTCGGCACGCCGCGTACCTTGTAGATCGGACGCAGCTGCAGGTGATCCTGCAGATTCTCGCCCACGCCTGGAAGATCATGCACAACCGGCAGGCCCAGCGCCCTGATGCGCCCGCCCTGTCCGATGCCGGACATCTCAAGCAGTTTCGGCGTCTGTACCGCGCCTGCCGCCAAAATGATGTTGGCGCCGCGCGAGACGTTGTGCTCGACGTCGTTCCGCTTCTCGCGGAACCACGACACGCCGACGGCGCGGTTGTTGTGCATCACCACGTTCTCGACGAACGCGCCGGTGACGAGTTTCAGGTTAGGCCGCGTCTTCAGGATCGGCTTGAGGAAGCCGCGCGCAGACGACCAGCGCACACCCTCCTTCTGGTTCACCTGGAAATAGCCGACGCCGGTATTGTCGCCCGTATTGAAATCCGAGACATGCGGGATGCCCGCCTGATCAGCCGCTTCCGCAAAGGCTTCCAGCACCTGCCAGCGCATGCGCGGATGCTCGACGCGCCATTCGCCGCCGGTGCCGTGATGTTCGCCGCCGGTCATGTGGTCCTGATGCTTCAGGAAGAACGGCTTTACGTCGTCCCACCCCCAGCCGCCCAACCCCAACTGGCGCCAGTTGTCGTAGTCGGCCTTCTGACCGCGCATGTAGATCATGGCGTTGATCGCCGACGAGCCGCCGATGACCTTGCCGCGCGGATATTTCAGCGAGCGCCCGTTCAGCCCCGGCACCTTGTCCGTCTCGAACATCCAGTCGGCGCGCGGATTGCCGATCGCGAACAGGTAACCGACCGGAATGTGGAACCAGATCCAGTTGTCGTTGCCGCCCGCTTCCAGCAGCAGAACACGGTTCTTCGGATCAGCCGACAGCCGGTTGGCGAGCACGCAGCCCGCCGATCCCGCGCCGACAATGATGTAATCGAAGCTCTCGCTCATGCCCCGCACAATCCCCGGAGAGCGTAAAGGATCAACCCTCTTCGCGTGGTCGTTGACCCGTTATTCAGGCGAATTCCGTTGTCCGGTTGACGAAACGGCACGCTTGACCGCCAGCACGGGCCTGCCATCGTCATTTCAAAGACTTTTGGGAGAAAAACATGCGGCTCGCTCACACCCGGCTTACTGGAACCCTGCTAGCGGGCCTCAGCGCGATCGCGCTCTCAGGCTGCATGCTCTCCGTCACCGAGACCCAGCGACCGCCCGCGCTCCACGCCCAGCCGATGGCCCCGCCGCTGGAGCATGGACCGATCCGTCATGACGTGGCCGAGCACCAGACCCTCTCGCGCGACCGTCTCACTGCGCTTGATGCAACAATGAAGAAGTACATCACCGACGAGAAGCTCGGCGGCGCTGTCATCAAGATCAAGCAGGGCGGCCGCGAGATTTTCTCGGAAGCCTATGGCTGGCGCGACCGCGAGGCAGGCGTCGCCATGCAGCAGGACACCATCTTCCGTATCGCCTCGCAGACCAAGGCGCTGACCTCCGTCTCGATCATGATGCTGATGGAGGAAGGCAAGCTCGTACTCGACGATCCGCTCGGCAAGTTCATGCCGGAATGGCAGAAGACCACCGTTGCCGTCGCCAATGCCAAAGGCGGCTATGATGTCGTCCCGGCCAAGCGCCCCATCACCATCCGCGACCTGCTCTCGCACACGGCCGGCATCTCCTACGGCAACGGTCCGGCCGAGAAAGCCTGGCGCGATGCGGGCGTCTACGGCTGGTACTTCGCCGACAAGAACGAGCCCGTCTCCGCCGTCGTCGCGAAAATGGCGAAGCTGCCCATGGCGGCCCAGCCAGGCGAGGCATGGGTCTATGGCTACAACACCGACATTCTCGGCGTGCTGGTCGAAAAGCTTTCGGGCCAATCGCTCGACGTGTTCTTCAAGGAGCGCCTGACCGACCCGCTCGGCATGGTCGATACGGCCTTCTGCCTGCCTTCCGACAAGACCAACCGCCTCGCCGTCGTCTACTCCGCCAAGAACGGCAAGACCGAACGCGCGCCAAACCCCGGCAAGTGGGAAGGCTCGGGCCATATCGGCCAGGGCCACTACGCCGGCGGGCCGTGCAAGGCCTTCGCGGGCGGCGCCGGCCTGCTCTCAACCGCAGGCGATTACTCACGCTTCCTCGAAATGCTTCGCCAGGGCGGCACAGTCGATGGCAAGCGCTACATCTCTCGCGCCTCGGTCGAGCTGATGTCGCACGACACGCTTGTGTCCGCCCCCTACCAGCCGGGCCAGGGCTTCGGCCTCGGCTTCCGCGTCACCAAAGACCCGAGCCTGATGGGCAATCTCGGCTCTGTCGGCGACTATGGCTGGGGCGGCGCCTATCACTCGGTCTATTGGGTCGACCCGAAAGAAGATCTCACCGTCGTCTACATGACACAGCTGATTCCGAGCGACGGGCTCGAAGAGCAGACGAAAATCCGCGCGCTGATCTATTCTGCGCTGGAGTAGCTACTTCACCGCCGAATAGCTGAACGTCCCGCACAGCGCCGTATCCGGCTTCTCCGGCGGCCAGCCGTCCCCTGTGAACGCCGCAATGGTGATCACTTCGCCCTGCGAGTCGATGTGGGGATAGACGGCGAAGATGAAGGGCTTGTCGCACAGCCCGCCATTCGGCGTGCCCGGCGGAATGGTCTCAGCCTCCACCGTGTACATCTCGATATCCCCGACATCGACCGTGCCGGACGCGTTCGGGAACACGCCCTTCCAGTCATAGACCGGATCGCCCATGCCTGCCCCGCCCGGCACCATCACGGTCTCGTACCTGATGCCGTTCTCAAATGCGAAGGTTGCGCCCGACGGCAGGTTGATCGACTGCTGCGGCGTTGGCGTGACGGTCAGCTTGCCCGGCGTGAAGCTCATCGCCGTCTTCGACATCGCCTCATAGGTCTTCGGTGGCCCCACCGGCGCGGGCTCGAACACAACGCTGGGATCATCCTGCCCCATCTCTTCCGGCGTCGGCTGGGCGGCCGCTGTTTCGGAGGCAGGTTTCGTCTCGGGCTGGCAAGCCGCCAGCACCATCAGCGAAGCAGAGACGAGCATCAGGGCGCGCATAGGTTCCTCCTCAGGTGAGGAGGAACCTAGATCGCCAGCTCCGGCTTAACCAGACCCCTACTTCACCAGACCGAGGCTGCGCGCCATGACGTGGAAGATCTCGTTCTGCTCGACAGCACCCGAGAACAGGTTTGCGCCCGGACCGCCCGCAAAGATCGCAACGTCTTCACCGCCATGCGTTTCCGAACCCAGCGGCACCAGCGATTGCTGCATGAAGCCCAGCGCCGTCGTATCGACATTCGTCAGGTCCGGACGATCGCACAGCCATTTGCCGTCCGGCTGAGCCTTGCACACCGAGCCCGGGCCATTGGCGAAGGACAGCGTGGTGTACGGCTTGCCGTCGCGGGCCTTCACCATCGCGCCGCCCTCTTTCACGAGGCCGAGGATCGGGTTGCCGCGATCGGGATAGCCCTGCATCACCAGCGTGTGCGAATGGTCCGCCGTCACGATGATCAGCGTGTCCTTCGGATCGGTCGCCGCAACAGCCGCAGCCACCGCCTCGTCCAGAGCCTTGGCATCGCCCAGCGCACGCTGCGCGTCGCCTGCGTGCAGACCATGGTCGACGCGTCCGCCTTCGACCATCAGCACATAGCCCTTGTCGCCTTGCGACAGGCGCGTGATCGCCGCCGTAGTCATCTCGGCGATCGAAGGCTCGCCCTTGCCGTCCTTGGCGCGATCGAGCTCGTACTGCATGTGCGACGGCTCGAAGAGGCCGAAGATCTGGCCCGTACCCTTCCAGTCAAATGCCTGGAAGCCAGCGCGGTCGATCACAGATGTGCGGTTCGGTGCGCCGGCTTTCCACTCGTCGACCAGATTGCGGCCATCGAGACGAACACCCTTCATGTTGGGGTATTCCGGGTCGGCCATCGTGTTCGGCAGGAAGTTGGTGCGACCGCCACCGAGGATCACGTCGAAGCCCTTGCCGTGCAGCCCCTGCCACGCGATCAGCTGTGAAGCGATATCGACGCAACCGGCAGCCTTGCCTTCAGCGCTCACATCCTTGTCGCTCTCCCAGTCGCGCTCAACCGTTTCGGCATAGGTCGCAGCAGGCGTTGCATGCGTGATGCGCGCGGTCGAGATGATGCCGGTCGCCATGCCTGCGTCAGCCGCCATTTCCCACAGCGAGGTCGTGCCGCTCGTCTTGGCTGTCGCGCAATCTTTCAGGTTCGCGGCCTGCGTGACGCCGATCGAGCCGTTGTACGACTTCACGCCCGTCGTCATCGCTACGGCGGTCGGCGCAGAGTCAGCCACCTGGGCGTCATGCGTGTAGGTTTTCGAGAACGCAGAGTACGGAAGCTTTTCCATTGCAAGCTGATAGCTCTCGCCATCGAGCCCCTTCGTCTGGCCCGTATAGATGCGGGCCGCCGTGATGGTGGAGATGCCCATGCCGTCGCCGACGAACAGGATCACGTTCTTGGCCTTCGTCGGGTTGCGCTCGGCCGCCCGCGCCGCCACCGCATTGTGACCTTTGACGTAATAGCTGTCTTGCGCCTGCACTGGCGCCGCAGCTGTCCGCGCGGGTTGGTAAGTTGTCGCGCACGCCGCCGCGCCAAGCGCAATGATGGATGTCGCAATCACTGTCCGGATCATGAGTATCTCCCACGCGAATTCAGATTCGGGGGGAACCTAGTCCAGCGATGCGACACTTCCGAGTCGTTTGTTAATCGGTCGCACCCGGGCAAAAGCCCTCCGAAACATCACGCTCCGGGGGTACAATTGGCGTTTCTGCAGACGAGAAGCTCAGGCGGCCCGGGCCTGAGGCGGGTGCTGGTGCGCGGCCCGCGAGCCATTGATCAGCGACAGCAGCGCGCGGATTTCCGAACGGCCAGCCAGTTCACTCATCGTCAGCTTGCCGTTCTCCGGCATGTCGAAAGCCGTGCGGCCTTCGAGGGCAATACCGCGATGGACGACGCGATCGCGCAGCGCCCAAACAGCCTGGAAGCCGGCTTCCGCCGCCATCGCACGCAAGCGCTCGTTGATTACATTGCTGACCTTGGACGGCAGGGCCGAAACGCGGTTGGTAACGACATGCCATTGCTGAACCGGCAGGCCGGTGCGCTTGCGGTCAAAACGGACGGTATCGATCATCTCGCGATAGTTGATCTTGGGGGCGGCCGACGCGCCGAGCGGCGCAAACAGGCCGTGCATGTCGGCCGGGCTTTCGTTCATCGGCGTCAGAATGACGTCGGCCAGAAGGTGGGCCTCGTAAACGTCCGCCAGGTTGCCCGACGAAGTGTCGATGATCATCAGGTCATAGCCATCCATCTTGGCCATGCGGATCAGGGGCTCAAGACGGCCCGAATGCCTGGGCTTGGCGTTAACTTTGACGTCCTGCTCCATGTCGATGAGCATCACATGGTCAGGGCTCTGTAGCCGTGCGGCACGGCGAAGTGTCAGGAAACTGGACAGGTTCCGCGTGTTACGGTCGAGATCGAGACTCGCGACCCGGAAACCGTCCTTGACCGCCGCCACGCCCAGAAGCGAGGCAATGGTGGTTTTCCCCGTACCGCCTTTGAAACCACTGATCGTAACAACCTGCATCCCACCCTCCACCATGTCCCGGAGACCGGTTTTCCGGCGCTCAGACAGGCCGGAGCCTGCTTTCCCGCATCAGGGGTGCTTCAATTCGCGTGCCAGACGAGCGATCCGGACCGAAAATCCTAGTGTTCGGGGGCCGTTCGTGGCACTTGCCCTTGCGCCCGCACCCCCCGATTATGTCGAAACGCATCGGGGCGGGACGCCCGCCAGGAGATTGACGCTATGGCTACCATCGCCCTCGTGGACGACGACGAGAACATCGTTGAGGCGCTGACAGCTTTCTTCGAGGCCGAAGGTTACCAGGTTCGCGCCTATCATGACGGCGCCGCCGCCCTGGCCGGCCTGTCCGAAACCCCGCCGGACATCGCCATCCTCGACGTGAAGATGCCGAAGATGGACGGCATGGAGCTGCTGCGCAAACTGCGCCAGACCTCCAACCTGCCCGCGATTTTCCTCACCTCGAAAGACGACGAGATCGACGAAGTCGTCGGCTTCAACATCGGCGCGGACGACTTCATCCGTAAACCGTGCTCGACCCGCCTGCTGGGCGAGCGGGTGAAAGCCATCCTCCGCCGCTCGCGCGGCGCATCGGCGACGCCGGAAGACGGCGACAAGAAGCCAATCGTCCGCGGCCGCCTCACGCTCGATCCGAACCGCCACGCCTGCCAGTGGGATGGCAAGATCGTGCGCCTCA
>DAINAT010000105.1:0-13195 GCA_036733305.1 Hyphomonadaceae bacterium | reverse complement strand
TTCGCCACGCCACCCGCAGCCTCGATCTCGCGCGCCACCAGCTGGCCGAGATCCTTGAGATGGACATGGCCGGGAACAAACTGAGTGAACGAGTTTACGACCGCGATGATCGGCTTGGAAAAGTCGCCATCCTTCATGCCGGTCGCACGCCAGAGAGCGCGTGCGCCAGCCATGTTGCGGCCGAAGGTCGTGGTGCGTGAACGGTAAGCGGGCATCCCCTAGCTAAAAAGGCAAAACCGCCCTCCCGGCAAGGGGAAATGCCATCACAGGAGGCATTTACGGCCCCAGAAAAGCTAAACCGGCCGAACTGCCGCGCTTATGAGCCTACAGCTCCCACCCCTTCCGGTACTCGCGATCGAGATAAACGTTCGCTTCCGGCAGGTTGGTGATCAGACCCTTCGCCCCATCATACTCGATCGGCTTGTCCGCGCGCATCGCCACCATCCCCAGCAGCATGGACTCATTCAGCACCCCAGCCTGCGAGAATGGCGAGGAGATCTTCTCTTCGCCCCGGATCGCGCGAATCCAGTTCATCTCGTGACCCTTGGTGCTGCCCTCGATACGCGGCAGCGACACCGGAATCTTCGCCCCACGCGCAATCGCATCGCCGCCAATCAACGTCGGCTTGAAGCCATAGGTGTCATGCAGCAACTGCCCCTTGTCGCCGACATACAGAACGCCGCCCTCCTCCTCGACGATCCGGTCCGCCGGAAGCCCGCGCGGCGCAGGCGGCGCCAGCCCGCCATCATACCAGGTCAGCTTCACCGGCCCGCCCTTCGCCTTGCCGAACTCGTAATAGATGATCGACGCCAGCGGATAGCTCGTCAGCACGTCCGGCCGCTTGTAGTCCCACGGATCGGTATCGCCGCCCCACAGCGAATGGTGCGTCTCGATCCGTGTCGGCAGGCCGAGGTCCAGCGCCCACACGGGGAAGTCCATCAGGTGCGCGCCCATATCGCCCACCGCGCCCGTGCCAAACGGCACCCAGCCGCGCCAGTTGAAGTGCGCGTAGTCGGGGTTGTAGCCCCAATCCACATTGGCCGGCCCGCGCCACAGATCCCAGTCCAGCGTCGCCGGCACAGGCTTCGGCTCCGGCTTGCCCACGCCCTGCGGCCACACCGGACGATTGGTCCAGATGTGAATGTCCTTCACCTTCCCGATCGCCCCGCCGCGCAGCAGCTCTACCGCCCGCCGCCCCTCGTCGCTCGAATGCCCCTGATTGCCCATCTGCGTGACCAGCCCCGGCGTCTTCGCTGCAAGGTCCACCAGCAGCCGGCTCTCGCGCACCGTGTAGGTCAGCGGCTTCTGCACAAACACATGCAGCCCACGCTCAATCGCCATCCGCGCCGCTACCGCATGGTGGTGATCCGGCGTCGCAATCAGCACCGCCTCGATGTCTTTCCGCCCATCGAACATCTTGCGATAATCGGCAAACTGCTCGGCCTTGTCGTAAGCCGCCTTCAGTTCGGCCATCTCCGGCTTGATGCCATCCTTGTTCGACAGCGACCGCGACACGCGCCCCATATCAACATCGCACATCGCCACGATGTTCTGGCTGGTCAGCCGCGCCATGTTGTCGGCGCCCTTGCCGCCCGCGCCGATCACCGCGACGTTCACGCGCTGACCCGCACCCGGCTTGGCAATCTTCTGCTGAGCTGCGGATGTCTGCGGCAGCATCGCCCACGCCGCGATCCCACCAGCGCCCGCCAGCACAGCCCGCCGCGAAGCTGTCGTCGTCTTCGACTTGTCCATAATCGACTCCCCGAAATTTTGGCCCGAATTTTCCGAGAACCTGCCTCAACACCATGACAGATGGAATGGGCGCCCCTGCGTCGTCGCCTGCACAAAGTCATTTCTGCTGCGCTGCAACGTCCGCCCGCGCCACTATCCAGATTTCCGTCGCCTGCCAGATTGCGAAACCCCGGAACATTCCTTCAAATGGAACAGTCAAAGGGATGCATCGCATGACCCCGACCATCACCGCCTTCGCAGCCTCCCCCGATCGTGGCCGCGGCCTTGCCCGCGACATGCGCATCCGCTGGGCGCTGGAAGAAGTCGGCCAGCCCTACACCGTCCGCCTCGTCTCCTTCGCGCACATGAAGGAACCCGCGCACATCGCGATCCAACCTTTCGGCCAGATTCCCACCTACGAAGACGGCGACCTCGCCCTCTTTGAAACCGGCGCGATCATCCTGCACATCGCAGAAACCCACCCCGGCCTCCTCCCGAAGAACGCCAACGCCCGCGCCCGCACCACCGCCTGGATGTTCGCCGCCGTCGCAACCGTCGAGCCGCCCATCGTCGAACTCTCCGGCACCATGATGTTCGATCGCGACAAGCCCTGGTTCGACCAGCGCCTGCCTCAACTGCACAACGCCATCCGCAAGCGTCTCGGCGAACTCTCCCGTCACCTCGGCGACAGCGAATGGCTCGACGGCGACTTCAGCGCCGCCGACATCATGATGATCCACGTCATCCAGCGCGCCAAAAGCTCCGCCCTGATAGGGGAGTTTCCAAACCTCAACGCCTACCTCACCCGCGCCGAATCCCGCCCTGCCTTCCAGCGTGCGTTTGCGGCCCAGCTGAAAGTGTTCGAGGACGCACAGAAACCGTAGGGTGCATTAGGCCAAAGGCCGTAATGCACCGTCTAACCCCACGCACGAGCGGTGCATTACGCGCTAATGCACCCCGCCTGTCCGCGCCCTACTCGCCTTCCGACTCGATCGCTGTGTCGTGGCCCTCGGCATCTGCACGCAGAATGCCCGGCATGGCATAGTTGCCTTCATGGCAGGCGTACTCGAACAGATGCTCCTGCGAACGGCGCAGAGGGATCTGCCCCGTCCAGGTCTGCGTGTAATACACCGGGTCCTTCACCTCGAAGCGGTAGTCGATCACGTCATCGGCCACGCGCTTGAACCACTCCGTCACCTGCCCCTCGTCGGACACCGGGAAGGCGCCCATCTTCCGGTGGCTCTCGCTGAACTTCCTGGTGACGACCACAAACGTGTCGCCCTCCCAATGCCCAAGCGAGTCGCCGAACCATGCGCGCACCGCATCCGGCCGCGCGCCCTCGCCCGGCTTGTCCGACACCTTGATGATCCGCGCATCGTGGTTCATCTCGATGTCGATCATCACCGCATTCGGCGTCTGCACGATCTGCAGGTTGTTGTTGTACATCGCATTGTTCAGCGGCGGCCCGCCCTGGCTGCCGAACGAGATGAAGCAACGCTCGCCCATCGGACGGATTTCCGGGCCCGTATTGATGTTCTTCTTCACGTTCGCCATGCGCTCGCCGCGCAGCTCCATCGCAGCCTTGGAGAAAGGCGGCACGCCATTCGCCGGCGACGTGATCCACGATGAACGCCACTCATCATTGACCTTGGCGTATTCAGAACCCGGATCGATCCAGAAGGCGTTATATCCGGCCTCGGCATTCTTGTCGGTGAACACGCCCGCATTCGGGTCCGTCCGCTTCTGGCTAGCATCGGCTGCGCGCGTGTAGGCCGCGCCGCGCACCAGCTCGTCGATCTTCTCGTGCGGGATCACCAGCTCGTTGCCAACCTTGTCGCCATTGCCGCCGCGAACCATCGTTGTCAGCGACGCCGTCGACCAAACGCCCTGCAGGTCCGGCTTGCCATCCGGCGTGCGCGGCGGCTTGTAGTTGGCATCCCACGGCTTCAGGTCGCGGAAGAACGGCAGCGGGCTCTGGTATGATTTCGTGCCGGCAATCGTCTTCGGCCCGTCAACCTTTTCGCTCTCATCCGCATAGCCAACGCCCGTCGACTCGCCGGTCGCCAGCGCCTCATCGAGATAATTCTTGGGCGGCGCTTTCGCCGGGGCCTGAGCAGGCGTTTTTCCTGTCGCCTCAGGCGGGCTCTGGGCGAATGCCGGCGCAGCGGCCAGCACAGACGCTGCCAACGCAGCAGCAACAGCACAACGACGAACGTTCATGCGGGTCTCCTCCTGATCGGACTTTTTCAGTCTCTTGATACTGTCAACTTCGCGCCGATCGCCCCGAAAAGCAAACGGCCAGTCGCAAGACCGGCCGCCTTTCTCACCTTCACCCGATAGGCGCCGCAGCGGCTCCAGCGCTCCCAGCTGCGATCGGTCGAACAGCATTCAGCGAACACCGCACGTCCGCTGTCGGCCTAATCCAGCCAGTCAGCTTGCCACGACTCATGCGACGCGGTCCGAACGCAAACGCCAACACCGCTTGGGCCCACCAGCTCGCGCAAATCACCTATGTTAGGTCGCTGCAGTTAGAACTCGCTTGGCCAGTGAGTTCTGTTGTAATAGTTGTTACAGCGCTCAAAGGTGCGGCTCCGATGGCGATAACGAAAATTTGCTTGGGGGAGCTATGAGCTATTTCCTAGGAATCTCAGCCTATTACCACGACTCCGCTGCCGCCCTTGTAAAAGACGGCGAAGTCATCGCCGCGGCGCAGGAAGAGCGCTTCTCGCGCCTCAAGCACGACTCCCGTTTTCCGCAGCGCGCGATCAGTTATTGCCTCGGTGAAGCGTTCATCGACCCTAGCGAGATCGCTGGCGTCATCTTCCAGGACGATCCCGTCCTCTACGCCGACCGCTTCTTCGCCAACGCTGTCGCCGTCGCGCCTGCCGGGCGAAGCCGCTTCAACGACGGATGCCAGGCGCGCTTCGGGCAGAAGTCCCGGCTCGTCCAGGATGTCGAAGCCTGTCTCGGCGAACTGCCGCCTCTGCTGGCTGCCGGCCACCACATCTCGCATGCAGCGAGCGCATTCTATCCCTCGCCCTTCAACGATGCAGCAATCCTGACGCTCGACGGCATCGGCGAATGGTCCACATGCACGATCGGCGCAGGACACGGCGATGCGATCGAGACGTTCGAGGAAATCCGTTACCCACACTCGATCGGTTTGCTCTATAGCGCCTTCACGCAGTTCTGCGGCTTCAAGGTCAACAGCGGCGAATACAAGCTGATGGGCCTCGCGCCCTATGGCGCTCCGATCTACGCCGACATCATCCGCCGCGAACTGGTCGATCTGCGCGAAGACGGCTCGTTCAGGCTGAATACCAGCGCGTTTGGTTTTCTCGACAGCGGCAAGATGATTTCGCCGGTCTTCGAGAAGCTGTTCGGCGGACCGCCCCGCGCGCCGGAATCGCGCTTCACCCGTCGCGAAATGGACCTCGCCGCCTCGATCCAGGTCGTCACCGAAGACATGCTCATCGCGCTTGCCAAACGTGCGCGGAAAATGGCCGGTTCGCCCAACCTCGTCATGGCTGGCGGCGTTGCGCTCAACTGCGTCGCCAACGGCCGCATCCAGCGCGAACTGGGTGTCGAAGGCATTTTCGTGCAGCCCGCAGCAGACGACAGCGGCGGCGCCCTCGGCGCAGCGCTCCTCGCGTCCTACCGGATCGGCGGCGCCAAGCGCGACCTGGCTGGCAAACGCGATGGCATGAAGGGCGCCCGCCTTGGGCCCGGCTTCTCCTCCTACGAGGTCGATGCAACGCTGGCGCGCTTCAACGCGCAAAGTCACAAAGTCGCCGACGAAGCAGAGCGTAACGCGCGCGTGGCCAAGGCGCTCGCAGACGGCAAGATCGTCGGCAATTTCTCCGGCCGCATGGAATTCGGACCGCGCGCATTGGGCGGACGTTCGATCATCGGCGATCCGCGCCGGCAGGACATGCAACGGCGCATGAACCTCAAGATCAAGTTCCGTGAAAGCTTCCGGCCGTTCGCGCCGATCGTGCTCGCGGAACATGCCGCCGAGTATTTCGATCTGAATGTCGAAAGCCCGTACATGCTGCTGGTTGCGCCGGTGCGCCAGGAACGCAGGCTCGCCATGCCGATCTCGCTCACCGACACCGACGACGCGATGGCCATCGTCGATCAGGCGCGCAGTGATATTCCGGCTGTCACCCACGTCGACTACAGCGCACGCGTACAAACGGTGGACAGCGAGCGTTCCCCCGATCTGTACGCGCTGCTCTCGGCGTTCTACGCGGAAACCGGCTGCCCCGTGCTCGTCAACACCTCGTTCAACGTGCGCGGAGAGCCGATCGTGTGTACGCCGCACGATGCGTATCGCTGCTTCATGCTCACCGATATCGACGTGCTCGTTCTGGAAGATCGCATCCTGCTGAAAGAAGAACAGCCGCCGTTCATCGACCCCACGCCCGGTTACGATCCGGCGAAGGAAGACATGGAAGCGCCCGAGCCGACGCCCCGCGCGGCGCTGCAAGTCGACCCGCCCGAGTCCGAGCGTCTCGCCAACGATTTGTTTGATACCGTGATCGTACCGCTGGCGGAAAAGATGCGCGCGGAAGGCAAAACATTCTTCCCGATGGGCCCGGATGGCGCGCTGGATAGCTATTTCGAGAAACCTTTGCCGCACGCGATGGGACCGGACATGGCCTACCCGGGCGGCGGCATGACCTCCGGCCTCGTCGACGCAGTTGCCGCCTACTGGTCGCGCAGCAAGCCGGAACTCGCCGCCGCGGCGCCGAAGCTGAAGAAGCTCGGTGAGGTCATTGAGGAAACCGAAAAACAGAGCGACGGTAAGGTCGATATCTTCGTCTACACGATGTTCTAGGTCTGGAGAGACAAGATGGGCCTGCAGGAGGAAGTCAAGGAAGACCTCTGGCGCTGGATTCGTGAGTTCATCACCGTTCCCAACGCCTTCTATCACAACAAGTTCGCGCCGTGCCCATATGCCAAGATGGCCGTGGCGGATGGACAGGTCGATGTTGTGGTCTGGAACGGCGAGAACCCGCGCGATTTTATCCGCGCGCAGGCTCTTGGGATGCGCGCTGAACGGCCGACGACTGGCCTGACGACACGGGTCATGGGCTTTCCGCCACGCATGCGTCTGAACTGGGGCATCATCGACTATGTCGATGGGCTCAATCTCGAACTCATCGCGGACGAGATCTTCCTCAATCCCGGCGTCACCAAGACTGTGCCGAGCCGCTATCCCGGCTCGCGCAATGAGCCCTATTTCATCGTCGTGGCCAACACGCTCGATCCCGTGCTCAAGGGATCGCGCGCCCTGCAACGCACCGCCTTCTACAAGGACTGGCCAGCCGAGCAGTATCACACCGTGGTTGAGCGGCGCGCCCGCCTCGCTGCCCAGCGCGGAACCGCGGCGCACAAGGACAGCGCCGATGCGGCGGTAGACGGAACCGAGTGATGGATAACTCCGGCGGGCCGATCCTGCGTCATCACCCGACGTTTGGTACGCTTTACGTGCCGCAGCTCCGCAAGCGCGTTACGGACTTGGGCGTCGGCTACAACGTACGCACGAATGGCGATGGCTTCCGTACGGATCGGGAATTTTCGCGCACCCGGACGCTTGGCGCGCGGCGCATTCTGATGTTTGGCGACTCGCAGGCTGCTGGCGATTTTGTATCGAATGGCAAACGCTTCAGCGATGTCATCGAGAAAAAGGTCGACCATGTTGAAGTCTACAATCTCGCGCTCACCGGGTCTGGAACAGACCAGCAATTCCTGATCAATCGCGAGTTCACGCCAAAACTGCCGCACGACCTCACGGTCATCTGCGTATTCGTCGATAACATCCTGCGCATCCAGCAGAAGGTGTTCGTGCGGCCGAACCCCGAAGGAACGGTGCAGTATTACGGCAAGCCGTATTTCGAGATCGAGAAAGACAAGTTGGCGTTGCATGGCGTGCCAACGCCGGAGCGTCCGTGGACCGAAGAGACCGTGCCGGACGAGCTGCGCGATCCCGAACAGCAGCGCGACAAGAAGATCGCGAAGCCGAAGGTCCAGTGGCGGCGCTTCATCCCGCACCAGCTGCTGCAATGGTTCGTGCCGCTGGTGCGCCGCGTCGTCCGCCGTCGCACGACAGACCCCTATGCCAACCCCAACAGCCCCGGCTGGCGGCTGATGCGCATGATCTTGGAAACGTGGATTCACGAGAGTCCCGCGCCGGTACTCATTGTTCCGCTGCCGCTGTGGAACCACTTCCTGACTGAGTCCAGCGACACGCCCGCATACAGCGCTCGCTTCGCGGAGCTGGCGGCATCCACCGGCAGCCACATTTACGATCCACTGCCTGACTTGCTGAATGTGCCGCCCGCAGAACGACGCCTGTTATGGGATCATCGCACCGTACATCTGTCCGAAGCCGGCCACCGCTTCATCGGCGACAAGCTCGCCGCCGCAATCGAACCCTTGCTGCCACCCGTTACAACACCCAAGGTGGCAGAACCTGCCGCCGAAGCATAAGCAGGCAACACGCGCCTCACGCTTGAGGGTGTTCAGCGACTAACGGATGCGCGTACCCCACACTCTCACGTATCCAGTTCGACATCCCAGTAGAGATAGTCGAGCCAGGTGTCGTGCAGGTGGTTGGGCGGGAATTTGCGGCCCTGCTCCTGCAGCTGGAACGTGGTGGGGCGATGCGGGCGATGGCTCGGCAGCATGCCGATCTCATGCGCCAGCCGCCCGCCCTTCCGCAGGTTGCAGGGCGAGCACGCAGCCACGATGTTCTCCCAGCTCGTCCGCCCGCCCTTGGAGCGCGGGATGAGGTGGTCGAACGTCAGGTCTTCGTGCGATCCACAATACGCGCACTTGAAGCCGTCGCGCAGGAACACGTTGAAGCGCGTGAACGCCGGCTGGCGATCCTGCTTCACGAACTCCCGCAGTGCGATGACGCTCGGCAGCTTCATCGTCAGCGATGGCGAGTGCACGAACTGGTCGTACTCGGCCACCACGTCGACGCGCTCGAGGAAGACGGATTTCACCACCTCCTGCCACGGCCACAGCGATAGCGGATAATACGACAGCGGTCTGAAGTCGGCATTCAGGACAAGCGCCGGAAATGCGTTCGGCGCGGTAGATACAAGCTGGGTCATGTGTACCCGTCGTCTTGGGACGGTCAGGCCAGCGCTATGTGAGGCGCCAATCGCCGGACACGTCCGGTTCCCCGCACCGCGCCACATGGCTCCAGCGGCCGGGGTCAGTTGATTCTATGACATAACATCGTGACAGGGCAGCTACATGTCCAGCCTCCCGGCCTCGCCGGAATGGTTTTGCAGCGCTGCGTGCCCACAAAACTGCAGCAACTGGACGCCAGGAATGCTCCCCACGCTCTGATCTGGGACATTGCCTGCGTCCGAAGATGGCATTTACGTCATGCTGGAGGCGCGCTCGCTCCGGCGGATCGCGCCACGGAGACAGGACCACAGGGGCCACACAATGAAACGGCGAACCTTGCTCATCGGCGGAGGGGCGGCGGTCCTCGCGGGCGGGGCGGTCGCCGCCAGCTTTGCGACCACCGGATCGCAGGCCGACTACGCCCATGCCATGGAAACGCTCCGCGTACCGCTCGATGATGGCCCAGACATCAATGGCGTCATCCGCTACGCCACGCTGGCCGCCAACGGTCACAACACCCAACCCTGGCGCTTTCGTACATCCGGCCAGTCGATCCGCATCAGCCCTGACTTCTCGCGGCGTACGCCGGTTGTCGATCCTGACGACCATCACCTGTATGCCAGCCTCGGATGCGCCGCGGAGAACATGGCCCTCGCCGCCGCTGCCTGCGGACTCATCGGCGATCCCAGGTTCGATCCGACAGGCGATGGCGCCGTCGTGTTCGACTACGCCGTCGGCGCGCGGCAATCATCGCCGCTTTGCGACGCAATCCCGAAACGCCAGTCGACCCGTTCGCCCTTCGATGGCCGCGCCACACCCGCCCCGGACGTCGCCCTGCTCGCGCAAGCCGCCCAGCTTCCCGGCGTGACGCCCTTCATCATCACCGAACGCGCACAGATAGACCGCGTGCGCGACCTCGTCATCGCCGCCAACACCGCGCAGATGGCGGACAAGGCTTTTGTCGCTGAACTCAAGGCATGGCTACGTTTCAATCCGAACACTGCGCTCCAACGTGGCGACGGCCTGTTCAGCGCGTCGAGCGGCAACCCCACCCTGCCCAACTGGCTTGCCGGCCCGATGTTCGATCTCGCTTTCACCGCCGGCGCTGAGAACCGGAAATACGCCGCCCAGCTCGATACATCGGCAGGCATCGCTGTCTTCGTCGCCGACCACGCTGACCCCGCAGGCTGGTTCGCCGTCGGCCGCGCCTGCCAGCGCTTCGCGTTGCAAGCCACAGCGCTCGGCCTCAAATGCTCCTTCGTGAACCAGCCGGTCGAAGTCGCAAGCTTCCGCCCGGAACTGGCCTCACTCGTCGGCATGCCCGGACGCCGCCCCGATATCGTCATGCGCTTCGGCTACGGATCTGATCTGCCGATGTCGCCACGCCGCCCGGTCGCAACAGTGATCGACGCCTGAAGCCTCACGCACCGCCGCGCTGAGCGTCACGCGCTGCATTGATGTAGGACCACAGCATGTGCGCCGCCACCCCCCGATAGGGCCGCCACCGCTCTCCGGTGCGCAGAAACTTGCCTGGCGGATGCCGCTTCCGCTCGCCGGAGATCATCCGATAAGCCTCGCTCAGCCCGATGTCTGCATGCGGAAACACGTCCCACCGGCCCAGGCAGAACATCAGATAGACGTCCGCCGTCCACGGCCCGATGCCCTTCACCGCCACCAGCTCCGCCTGCGCATCCGCATCCGACGCCTTGGCCACCCGCTTCAGGTTCAGCGTCCCCGACTCCACCGCCTCCGCGATCGACCGGATATGCGAGATCTTCGGCCGCGACAGCCCGCACGCACGCAGCGCATCGAAATCCGCGGCCAGCACGCTCTTCGGCGTCACCTTGCCCAGCAACACCTCGACCCTGCCCCAGATCGTCCCCGCAGCCTTGGTCGAGAGCTGCTGATACGCAATGATCCGCGCCAGCCCCGCATAATCGCCCTGCCGCGTCCGCCATTCCGGCACGCCGACAAAGTCATGCGCCGCCTTGATGATCGCGCACTCCTTCGCCAGCACGCGCACAGCCTTCGCCAGCTGCTTCGCATCCGTCACGTCGAGCGCAACAACCGCCTGTGTCTTCGCCTTGGCCATGCGCACAGCTTCCACCCGCTCCGGCGCCGCCGCAAGCCGCCTGCTGACACCGCCTGTCACCAGCCAGCGATCTCCCAAACGAAAAATGGCGGCGCCTCATCAGCGCCGCCACCTTCAATTCCGTCCGTATCCGAAGAACCTAGATGTTCTTCAGCACGTTCTGCGGCGAGCTCTCGCCATAGGGGTCGTCCGCGCAGTTATCGACGCGGCCCGGCTCTTCGAACCATTTCGTCACCACGCCGTCCTCGATCACGGCAGCATAGCGCCACGAACGCTGACCGAAGCCGACATTGTCCTTGTCCACGAGCATGCCCATGCCCTTGGTGAACTTGCCCGAGCCATCCGGGATGACTTTCACGTTGGCCAGGTTCTGGCCCTTGGCCCACTGGTTCATCACGAACGAGTCGTTCACCGACACGCAGAAGATATCGTCGATGCCCTTGGCCTTGAATTCCGGCGCCATCTTCTCGAAGTCCGGCAGCTGGTAGGTCGAGCAGGTCGGCGTGAAGGCGCCCGGCAGCGAGAACACGATCACCTTCTTGCCCTTGAAGTAGTCGCTCGTGGTCTTGTCTTCCCATTTGTACGGGTTCGGGCCGCCGATGCTTTCATCGCGGACGCGCGTCTTGAAGGTGACGTCAGGAACCTTGTTGCCGATCATATTAACATGCTCCGGGAGGGATTTGGCGTGCATATGGACGCGACAACAAAGCTGATCAAGAGCCTAGCTGACGCACCAGAGACACCAGTGTTCAGGTGGCCGGTAAAACGTCACAAGACGCCCGCCAACAATCACCCCCAACCAGCATGCTAGTGACACAAATCCGATCACCCGCGCCCGTATCGGCGGCAGATCATCCGCCCCCGTAACGCTCACCGCCGCTGCCGCCGTCCCATAGAACACCGCCATGTTCACGCCGGCGATCATCATCAATACAATCTTCGATTGCATCGCCGGATTGTAGAGATACTGCCCCGGCGCCGTCACCACAAACAGCAATCCCGTCACCACGCACATCGCGTATCCCGCGATCCCGAACGGCACGAGCCGGTGCAGCTCCTTCATCGTTACCCCGCGCGCCACGCCCATCATGCGCAGGTCGAACATCCCCACCGTGCCGATCAGCAGGCACAACCCGAAGAAGTGGATGATCTCCGCAATCGGCCATCCCCACTTCGAATTCATCATCGCGAAAATGCCGGTGCCCCGCGCCCACTGCTCGATCGCGAACGGATCAAAGATGGGGTCCATCACGACACCAGCAGGATCGTATAGGTGTGCAGCAACAGCTTCCCCGCCGCCACGCCACCCAGCCACAACACCAGCGCCGCAATGCCCAGCGACCGCGCCCACGACGGCAACGCCTCGCCCCGCTCCGCAATCGGAAACAGCTCGCGCGCCAGATGCCGCACCAGAACCGCCGCCCCGATCAGGCATGCAAACTTCAACGCAAACACCGGATTGGTCAGCGCCTTCGCCGGATACCCGATCAGCAGCGCCACGCCCGACACGATCGCCATCACCGCGCCAACCCACATCACGGGAAAGAACCCACGAAACCTCTCAAGTCGCGCCGCCGGCGCAAACCCGATCACCCGCAGCGAGACAACAATCCCGCCGCCAATCAGCAGAGCCATCCCGAGCGAATGAAAAATCAGCGCGATGAAATACGCATACAGATCCTCCCGCATCCAGACGGAAAACGGCGTCTGCTCAACCGCTGAGAAGATCAGATCCATCCGCAAAAATGGCACACGCCGCCACCGCCGTACACCAGCGACAGAACGGGGGGGGGAGAGGAACAAGTAGGGTGCATCAACAATGCCCCACCCACCACCACCAGTTCCTCGCCCCGCTCCTCCCGACGAAAGTCGGGACCCAGGGGCGGCTTGTCCCGCTGCCCAAGACCAACCCCAAACCCGTAGGGCGCATCAACGATGCACCTCTGGAAGCGTGAACCCCGTTCACGCGTTCCCGGCGAAGGCCGGGTACCAGTCCCACCAAAAGAGAGCGCGTCAGCGCACGACATCCAACACCACGCCCACCCGCTGGACCCCCGCCTGCGCGGGGGGACACGTCCGTAAGCGATGCGAGAATGGGGGATAGTGGTGGTGCGGAACTGCAGGACAGAGAATTTCCATCACTAGAAATATCAACGCTCTGCACGCCCAACCTGTAGGACGGACCCTCCCAAATCCCGCACCCCCATGGCCCAGGGTTATACTCCC
>DAINAT010000104.1:0-13271 GCA_036733305.1 Hyphomonadaceae bacterium | reverse complement strand
GTGCGTAGAGGCCCGGCTTGATGTTCGGGTCGCCTTCCCACTCGCCGGGGATCGCCACGCCAACGCTGGTGATCGGCGCGAAGAGCGTGTTGTTGTCGAAGGCGAGGCCCCAGTGGACGCCACCGAGCGGGCCGCCCGTGCCGAGCGGCGTGCGCCACACGACCTTGCCAGTGTCGGGGTTGAACGCCCAGACCGAACCGGACTTCTGACCGGCATAGATCAGATCCTTGCCGTCAGAGCCCTTGCCGATGATCATCGATGCGCCGAAGTCGACGTCGCGATAGACGGTTTCGGGCGGGCGCACGCAGTTCAGTTGTTCAGGCTTCGGGTTCGGGCCGCAGCCGGCGTTGAAGATGTCGTTCGGCGTGGCGTGGAAGCTCCACTTCTCCTTGCCCGTCTTCAGGTCGATCGCGATCACCGCATTGGTGTTCTTGTGCGCCGGCGGCGAGTTGCTCTCGCCGGTGCCGAAATAGATCAGGCCGCGCTTCTCATCGACCGAGGGCGAATTCCAGATCGGCGCGCCGGACGGCCCGAGCAGCATCTGCCCATCGCCACGATCACGAGTCGGCGTTGCATCCGGCATCGTGTCATAGCGCCATTGTTGCGCGCCGGTCTTGGGATCGAGCGACAGCATGTAGCCGTGGTTGGTGCAGCACTTTTCCTTGTTGTCCGCGGCGACCATGATCTCGAACTGGGCCACCGGAACGATCAGGCGGTCCTTCAGGATCACCGGCGTGCCAGTGGTCATCGAGTAGGAGTACGAGGCGACGTTCTTCGTCCACATCGCCTTGCCCGTGCGCGGGTCGAGCGCGTGAACGACGCCGTCCTGGCCAGCGATGACGAGCAGGGGGGTGCCGTCAGCCAGCACGCCGTACGAGGTCGAGGTGCGCAGCGGCGCGCCGGTGGTGGAGGAATAGATCCACTGGATGCAGGGTTTGTCGCCGCCGATGTCGAAGGCGAAGACCTTGCTGATGTCGGTCGCGGGCCAGAACAGGTTATCGCCGACGATGGCGCCTTGCGAACGCATGGTGGAGCCGCCCGGAATGGCGATCGACCAGGCCAGCTCCATGTCCGCCATCTTCGCGGTGGTGAGGCCGGACTGTTTCGCGGTGAGCTTGCGGTTGTTGTCGTGCGTGAAGCCGAAGCCAACGGAGGTTGCGTCCGAAGGTCCTCCGAGATCGACGGCGGCGCGTGCGCCCGTGCACATCATCGCCGTGGTCCAGTCGGCAGTCGTTGTGCTGTGACCAGCTGTCAGCCACGAAATCAGGTCAGCGCGCTGCTGGGTCGAGAGCCCTGCGCCCTGAACCTTCATCTTGCCTTCGGTCAGCGCGAAGTTGAGCACGCCCTCGTTCATCGCGGCGAGGTTCTCGCGCGTCGGCGACTTGGTGTCGGGATTGTCGTGACACATGGCGCAGAAGGTCTTGTAGACCGCCTCGCCCGGATTGGAGCTGACGGCGCCGGCCACCTGCTGCACGGCCGATTGCGACTGACCCGTTTGCACTGGCGCCGCAGGCGGGGCTGCGGGAGCGGCCGGGGCGGCGGCTACAGGTGCTACGGGCGCAACCGGCGCCTCCGGTGTCTGGCACGAAGCCAAGACGATCATGGACGCGCAGCTCATGGCTGCAGCCAGCAAGGAATGACGCATTGTATCCTCCCGATCGCCCACCGCTGCGTTGTGTTGCGTGTGAGCTCAGATTTTGCGGGAACCTGCCCTAGCGAGAGCCGATTTGCAAAGGACAACGCGGCGTCATGCGCGCGCTTTTGTTTGACCTGATGCAACCGGGCGCCACATTCCTAGTGCAGTGTGGGGGCGGTCCCGTGGGGAGAAAGTCTTGAAACGCTTTGCGGAAGCAGGTTTCGCACTTGCGGCGTTGGCAATGCTCAGCGCCTGCGGCGACAGCAAGCCGCAGGATACCGCCGCTGCGCCCGCGCCTGCGCCAACCGGCGAAAATCCCCCGGCCATCGAAGCGCCCGCTCCGATGGATTATGCGCAGGCCAGCTCATGGCTCTGCCGTCCGGACCAGCCGGACGCTTGCGAGCAAGTCGCAACTGCCACCGTCGTCGCTGCTGACGGCAAGCTGACCAAGGACGACTTCAAGCCGGCAGCCGATCCCGCAATCGACTGCTTCTATGTCTATCCAACCGTCTCGCGCGACCAGACCGCCAACGCCGACAGCAATATCGGGCCGGAGGAACAGGAGATCGCGCGCCAGCAGATCGCGCGCTTCGGTTCCGTCTGCCGCATCTATGCGCCCGTCTATCGCCAGGTGACGCTCTCGGCCCTGCGCAAGATGCTCGCCGGCGAAGATCCGGGCAGCAATCGCGAGATGGCCTATGCCGATGTGAAGGCCGCATGGCAGCGCTATATCGACCACGACAATCAGGGGCGTGGTGTCGTCCTGATCGGCCACGATCAGGGGGCAGGGCTGCTCACCCGCCTGATCGCCGCGGAGATTGATGGCAAGGCGCCGTCCGAACGGCTGGTGTCTGCAATCCTTCCCGGCACGGGCGTGGAAGTCTCGTCCACCGGCAGCGTTGGCGGATCGTTCGACAGCATCCCGCAATGCCGCACCGCCACAGACACGGCCTGCGTCATCGCCTGGTCATCCTTCCGCGCCAACCAGCCGCCGCCGTCGGACTCGCTGTTCGGCAAGGCGCAGACCGATGGCAACCGCGTCGCCTGCGCCAACCCCGCAGAACTCGACGGCTCCGGTACGCTCAAGCCGCTCATGCCGGCTGGCCCGATCCTGCTCGACGAACTCGCGCCGCCGCCACCGTGGGCAGGCGACGCAGCTGGCATCGACACGCCGTTCGTCTCGCTCCCCGGTCTTCTGAGCGCGCGATGCATCGACAGGGGCGGCTTCTCCTATCTCGCCATCACCGTGAACGCCGACCCGGCCGATCCCCGCACTGACACGATCAACGGCGACGTCGTCATCGACGGCAAGGTCCAGCCGCAATGGGGTCTCCACCTCATCGACATGCACCTCGCCATGGGCAATCTCGTCGACATCGTGAAACATCAGGGCGAAGCCTGGCTGAAAGCCAAACCTGGCAGCGCACTGCCGCCGGAGTTTCACAAACCGCAATAGCCGTCCTATCTTTGACGGATGACCGGCTGGAGCATCAACGCAGCAGAACTTCGCATCCCGAGGCGCTCGCGCGTCGCGGCGCACCGGATGATCGTCATCGCCGATCCCCAGCGTCAGGCCGTGCGCCAGCTCAACGGCCTCGCCAGCTGGCTCGATCCGGTCAGCGGCGGCTGGCTGCACAAGCCGATCGGCTACCTCCCGTCAGACCGTCTGCGCGGCTACGACACCGCCGCCCACCCGCGCACCTTCATGCCGATCAACGGTTGCGCCCCCGGCTCGCGCCTCATCGACCCCGCCATCAACGCCGGCGCTATGCGCGTCCTCGCGTACAATCTCTCAACTGCAGATCTCGAAGCCCGCCTCGCCCCCGCGCTCGCCGCGATGAAGCGCATCAACGCGCTCAGCGACGGACCAGAGGGCGGAGCAGGGCTGCGCTATCCCTTCCTCGGCTTCGGCCGCAACTCGAACTCGTTCTTCTCGACCATGCTGCACGTCATGGGCTTCGACGAACCAGCCTTCGCCAACTCCGCCTTCATCGTGCCGGGCGCGCGGGGGCTGCTCCTGCGCAAGGATGTGCTCGCGCAAATCCGTCAGTCGAGCTTGGCGACAACCGGCGCCAGAAACTCCGTCACGGCAAATGCCATCGCCTCGACGCCGCGCGCGGTCGGGTGAAGCCCGTCCTCCATCAGCAGGTCTGACCGCCCCGCCACCGGGGCCATGAAGTTCTTTAGGTAGGGCACGCCATACTGCGCCGCCAGATCAGGATAGATCGCGGCATAGGCCTGATCCTGCGGATCAAGATTGTTGTCCGGTATCGCCACGCCGATCAGCACCGCCGGAATCCCATCCGCCTTCGCCCGATCCAGGATCGCCGCGAGATTCTTCTTCGGCCGCTCCGGCGCCAGCTTCATGAGAAAGTCGTTCGCCCCCAGCGCCACCACCAGCAGGTCCGCGCCCGTGCCCTTCACGCTCCAGTCATAGCGATTGAGCCCATCCGCCGTCGTATCGCCCGACACGCCGGCATTCACCACCTTCGCCTTCACGCCCTTGTCCGCCAGCATCCGCTCGACCACCGCCGGCAGCGCCTCGCTCTCGCTCAGCTCATATCCAGCCGTCAGGCTGTCACCGAGCATCACGACTGTTGGGATCTTCTCATTCGCCATCACAGAGCCATCGCTGGCGACAGGCGGATTTGCAACAGGCGCGGCTGCTTCCCGCACCGCCGGCGGCTGCCCGCACGCGGCCAGCAACAGAAGCGTCAGACCGAGAAGCCGATACAGCTCAATCTCCTGTTTGCACGTCCGGCGCAGCCTATGGCAGCGCCTTGAACTCGGTCGACTGTATGAATGACCGCATCATCGCGACACGGCCAACGCCATCCTTCAACGCCTTCGATTGAGCAGCCACCGCACCCACTTCCGGCGCGCGGCCCAGAGCCACGTGATAAGCCGCCTCCACATAAACCTCGTCGCTCGACTGCTGGTCAGGCGTGCCGTCGATCTTGTCCGCCTCGATCTTCGCGAACGCATCGCCCAGTTCGTTCGTCGGCCCGTGGTCGTCAAAGCCCACGCTCTTGAGCTCTGCAGCAATATCGCTCGCGCACGGCTTGCCGGTCTGGTTCTGGCAGAAGCGCTGGACCAGGTCCGCATTGGCGCCCAGGCTCACCTCGGCCGTGGCATTCCGGGAATATTTGACCAGCGCTGGGCCGCTCGCAGGCTTGGCCGTCGCCAGCTGCTGCGCAGGGTCTCCGCACGCGGACAACGCCGCTGCTGCGGCCACAACAATCAACCATCCAGATTTCATGACCGATCTCTCTGCCTGCTCCAGCGGATATGCCCGCCGGTAACCGCGATGCTTAGCACGCACAATATTCTAGCTCCGAACGCAGCAGCGACAACTGCGCCATCATTACCTGTTTCTCATCGACAACGACGCCACCCCGCACACGCCTACAAATCCAGCGCCGCGCTTAGACTTCCGGCGACCGCACATGCTCCGGCCGCACGCCAACCGCCAGAAAGCGCGCCGTCAGCCCCTGCAGCGCCGGAACGGCATTCACCAGCCGCAAGATCAGCGGCGGCTTCAGCGCCGCCCCTGCCGGAGCAAGCGCCGGGCTGATGATATTCTTCTGCATCACCACCTGCATGCCCTGCGTTACGCGCATCGGAAACTCCCGCCGCTTCTGTACGGCGGCCAGATCATCCTCGCTTACCGGCCCCTTCGCCAGTTTTCCCGCCAGCAGATTGGCCGTCGCCACCGCATCCTGCACCGCGATATTCACGCCCACGCCGCCCACCGGCGACATCGCATGCGCCGCGTCCCCAATGCACAACAGCCCCGCCCTATGCCAGCGTTTCAGCCGGTTGATCGCCACGGTCAGAAGCTTCACGTCATCCCAGCTTTTCACGTCTCCGACATGCGCACTCAACACGGGCGCCAGTCGCGACGCCTCGCTCCGGAATGACTCCAGCCCGCGCGTCCTGATCGCGTCATACTGCCCCTTGGCGATCACAAAAGCGCATTGCCAGTAATCGCCGCGATCGATCGTCACCATCATCTTTCCCGGCTCAAGCCGCACGAACATGTTGTCTGTCTCGCCGCTCTTGGCGACACGGAACCACAACACATCCATCGGCGCGGCAATTTCCTCGACATCAAGCTTCGCCGCTGGCCGCACAATCGAATGCCGCCCATCACAGGCGACGACCAGATCCGCGCGAATCTCGGTCGGGCCCTGCGGCGTCATCGCCGTCACGCCAACAACCTGCTCGCCAGACCAGATCAGTTCCTTCGCCTCCGCATTCATCATTACCTTGAGATGCGGATAGCGCTGTCCCTTCTCACGCAGGAAGTTCAGGAAATCCCATTGCGGCATGAAGGCGATGAACTGGTATTTCGCGCCGCTGCGGCTCACATCGGCAATCCGTATCTTCGTGCCGCCAAACAGCCCGTCCAGCTTCTGGATACGGTCATGCCTGATCTTGAGAAAGTCATCGATCAGCCCAAGCTCGTCGATCATCTGCAGCGTCGAAGGGTGCACCGTATCGCCACGAAAATCGCGAAAAAAGTCGCCATGCTTTTCCAGCACAATGGCATCCACACCCGCACGGCCGAGCAAGTAGCCCAGCATCATCCCCGCCGGTCCGCCGCCGACGATACAGCAGCGCGTCGTCAATTGTTTTGCGGAAACATCGGCATTCATTCGCAGATTCCCGCTCCGACTTATGCGCGATCGTTCGAACTCTTGATTGGCCATGATCTTGCCTGAAGCGGCTTCAGGCCGCATCTAGTTTCTGACAATCACGCGCAGCGAACCTTTCCGCCCGCAATGACGAGGACGCCTTGGAAGCAGCGCTTGAACTCAACGATGTCTGGCTGACGCTGCCGGCCGCGTCCGGCCCGGTGGAGATCCTGAAAGGCGTCTCGTTCAACGCGATGCCGGGCGAGAGCGTGGCCATCGTCGGTCCATCCGGCTCGGGCAAATCATCGCTCATTGCTGTTTCGACCGGCATCGAGACGACCACCAAAGGCGAGATCACGCTGCTCGGCGAAAAGTTGACGGGCAAGAGCGAGGATGAACTGGCCCGCCTGCGCCGCGGCCGTGTCAGTCTGGTCTTCCAGTCCTTCCATTTGCTCGGCACGATGAACGCGTTCGACAATGTCCGTGCGCCGCTGGAAATCGCCGGTTTGAAGGATGTGGATCAGCTCGCGAAATCCGGCCTCGAAGCCGTTGGCCTCGGCGCTCGCATGGACCACTTCCCCGGCCAGCTCTCCGGCGGCGAACGCCAGCGCGTCGCGGTCGCCCGCGCGCTCGCCAGCAATCCGCGCATCGTCTTCGCCGACGAACCCACCGGCAATCTCGACCGCGCCACCGGCGCCATGGTCGCCGACATGCTTTTCGCCATCTCGAAAGAACGCAACGCGACGCTCGTGGTCGTCACGCACGACGCAGAGATCGCGGCAAGGGCGGATCGCGTCGTGGAAATGAAAGATGGCAGGGTAGTGTAGGGTGCATTGAAAATGCACCGTGCCCACGAACGCCTCTTTGTGCGGTCAAACCCGACCCCCACCTGACCCCCCCCCCTTTTAGGGGGAGGGACCATGATGCGAGAACTTGCCTGTCGGCTGAGGATGGTGAGGCTGCAGGGTTCCTCCCCCCCTAAAAGGGGGAGGTCAGGTGAGGGTCGCCCTCAACATCACCAATCAAATTTTGTCGTGCCGCTCCTCCCGACGAAAGTCGGGACCCAGGTTACGCACACCAGAACAAGCAACCCTACTTCGCCGCTTCCACCTTCTCCAGATACGACACATGGATCTTCGCCTCGAACGCGCCGATCTGGACTTCCGAGCGGTTGCTGCTCGTGTCGTTCCACGTCTGCGGATCGAAGCGCACGAGTGCGACCTGCACGGTCTCGTTCGGATTGCCGCGCGAAACACCGCCGAGCACGATGCCCGTCTTGCCCTCATCGGCGTTGATCTGGATCACGTAGCCCGTATCTTCCGGCTTGAACGTGCCCGAGGGCGACTTGATACGAACATGGTCGCCGGCTGCGAACGTCACGCCCTGATAGACGATAGACGTAGCGGCGAGGGGGATGCCCGATGTCGGCGTGAGGTCCGGTCCGGCAGGCGTCGAGGCGCAAGCGGATACAGCGAGCAGGGCAAGCGCAGCGAAGGCAAATTTCATAATCGTCTCTCCAGATACGCTGGGCGTAGAGGCGTTCCCGGTTGACGACAACTTGCGACCAACGAATTTTGCGTAGATGCGGTTACAATCATTTTGAAGGTGTCGGTGGGCGTCGCCAACCGCGCCATCGTACCCCTGCGAAAATCATTAGTCCGACGATGCCTACGGCCGACCAGCACATGGCCTGCAGGAGAGCATCTTCGGCGGCGGATCTGGCAACAAAAGCAGCGTACGCCATCACAACGCAAACAACCAGACAGAAAGCCAAGTCGATCCACGAGAAACCCGGCAAAGCTCTGCGGATTATGCTGATTTTTGGCGAGACGATTTTCACGTCTATTAAAGCGACAATCCACATTGCCATAATCATAGTCGCAGAAGCGGTCGCTGGATCGACGTTAGCTCTCAGGGCTGTGTTCAAGCCGTACATCGCAACGCCGACGACGGCATAGTAGATGCTCACAGCTCGCACAGTACCGTCCTCCGGCCGCACAGCTGCGCCTTAAGAAAACTCGATACAGACACTAGGCAGTAAGCTCAACCAAATGCAGACATTGCTGCCTTTTGCTCGTGCAAGTGTTATCCAAATTCATGGCGGCTGATCTCCAGACAGTGCACACACGGGCATGGCTACGCATAGCGCGGCGAGAGCTGGCGGGCGGGCTTGGCGGCTTCTGGACATTTCTCGCTTGTCTCGCTTTGGGCGCATGGGCGATCGCCGCGGCCGGCTCGATTACCTCGTCATACAATGCGGGCCTCGACCTGCAGTCGCACGAACTGCTCGGTGGCGACGCCGCCGTATCGATCTCGCAGCGCGAAGCCACACCGGAAGAACGCGCCTGGCTGGATGCGCGCGGCACGGTGTCGGAAGCAGCCCAGGTCGACCTGATGGGCCGCGCGCCGGGCAAGACGCTGCAGATCGACGTGCGCGGCATCGACGACAGGTTTCCGCTCGTCGGCAAGTTCGTGTTCGACACCGAAACCACGATTGGGCAGGCTATTGAAAAGCGCGGCGAACGCTGGGGCGTCGCCGCCAGCTCCAGCCTGCTCGAAGCGCTGAACGTCAAGATCGGCGACCAGATCACGCTGGGCGATATTCCGGTGGAGGTGAGGGCGCTGCTGATGCGCGAGCCCGATCGTATCGGCGAGCCCGGCATGTTCGAGCCGCGTGCGATCATCTCGGTCGACGCCCTGCGCGAAGCGGGCGCGATGCAGCCGGGCCAGCTCTTCCGCACCGCCTATCGCATCGTGCTGAAGCCCGAAGCTGCCGCCACATTCGAGCAGGATCTCAACGACACCTGGGAATCCGCCGGCCTGCGCTATCGCGGCACGGAAGACGCCGTCGATGGCCTGCGCGGCCTGCTCGACATGCTCAACACCTTCATGACGGTGATCGGCATCGCGGCTCTGGTGGCAGGCGGCGTCGGCGTCGCGCAAGCCACATCGTCCTTCCTCGAAACCCGCGTCGATTCCATCGCCGCCCTGAAAGCGCTCGGCGCAGACGCCGGCACGATCCGCGCAGCCTACGGCCTGCAGCTCGGCATACTCGCAGGCATCGGCGCGCTGGTCGGCGTGGCGCTCGGCGCAGCATCGCCCTGGCTGCTGCAGATGATCGCCGGCAGCGCCATCCCGCTGCCCAGCGACATCAGCATCTTCCCGCTGCCGCTGTTGAAAGCCTTCGTGCTGACGATGCTCGCCGCCGCTGTCTTCGCCGTCCCACCGCTCGGCCGCGCACGCGCCACACGCCCCGCCGCACTCTTCCGCCGCGAGGGCGGGGAGGAGATGGGCCCCGTCCCGATGTTCGAGCGCATCCTCGCCATCATCGCAGCGATCCTGCTCGTCGCCGTCGCAACCCTCGGTTCAGCCCGCCCGCTGGTAACGCTCGGCCTCCTCTTCGGCGCGGCGCTCGCCTACTTGATCCTCACCGGCGCAGCCGTGCTGGTGAAACGTATCGCGCGCCGTGCAGCAAAAACCGCACGCGGCTATCTCCGCCTCGTCCTCGCCAATCTCGGCGGCCCCGGCTCACTCGCCCCCGTTGTAGCCCCAGCCCTCGGCCTCGGCCTCGCCCTCATGACGCTCGTCGCTGTCATCCAGACCAACCTCCTCGGCCAGCTGCAGGACACCGCCCCCGCCAACGCGCCATCCGTGATCTTCCGCCAGATCCCCCACGCCAACATCGACGCCTTCGACGCGCTGATGAAAGAGCAGGGCGTCGCAACGAACGATCCCAAATCCTACCGCCGCGCCCCCGTCCTCCTCGGCCGCGTCATAAGCATCAAAGGAAGCAAGCTCGACGAATCCACCGTCCCCCGCGAAGAGCGCTGGGTCACGCGCGGGGAAACGCCGATGACCTTCATGCGCGCCCGCCCGCCCGAAGCCCTGTTACGCGCCGGGGAATGGTGGCCGCAGGACTATTCCGGCCCGCTGCTCGTCTCGGTCGAAGACGGCGCCGCCACCGGCCTCGGCCTCAATGTCGGCGACAAAATCGGCTTCCGCATCTTCGGCCGCGAGATCGAAGCCACCGTAGCGTCCATCCGCAAGGTCGACTGGGCGGGATTCGGCGCCAACGTCGCCTTCATCCTGTCTCCCGGCGCCCTTGAAGCCATGAAGCCCTTTCATGCCGCGATTGTTATAATTGCGGAAGACAGAGAGAGCGCTCTGGTTGACGCTGTCTCGGCGCGCTGGCCGGGCATTCTCGCCTTCCAGTTGCGCCGCACGCTCGAGACCGCCGCCGATCTTTTCGGACAGGTCTCGATCGCCGTCACCGCGCTCGCCAGCGTCGTCACCACAGCCGGCGTGCTCGTCCTCTTCGGCGCCTTCGCAGCTGCGGCACGAAGACGGCGTCGCGAATCTGCATTGCTGAAAGTCTTTGGCGCATCGCGGTTTTCGATCCTCGCGCTCTACGCGTTGGAGTTCGCACTCGCGGCATTTGTGGCTGTGCTACTAGGCGCCTTGATGGGTGTGATCGCTGCTTACCCAATTGTGATCATGGTCTTCGAAGTGACGTGGCGTTTCGATTGGTCGCCTGTGCTCGCGGGGGGATTAATTGCCGTGGTTTCCGCTGCAGCAGGCGGCGCCATTGTCGGTTGGTCGACATTATCCCACCGCCCCGCACGAGTATTGCGCTCGGCATGAAGGTCGGTATGTTCCCCCCAGCGTCAGCCTGGCGCCTTGTTCTCATAAAACCGCCCACAGCAGTTTGTGGAGACGGGGGCGGAAATCCGTCACGGGAACGTTTGTAGGGTGCACGGGCGTACGGGGAGGAATCATGAAGAAGCTCGTTTCTATTATTGCGTTGGCTGCTGCTCTCGGCGCTTGCGAGACGACGGGTGCGTCGTCGACCGATGGCGTGATGGCGACAGCAGCCGCCAGCACCGCTGCGCCGGCTGCTGCGTGGAAAGCCAAGCGTGGTCCCGATGGCGTCCACCCGGACCTCAACGGCGTCTGGCAAGTCCTGAACACCGCCAACTACAACATCGAAGCTCACGCCGCTCAATCGGCTCTGCAGCTTCGTCCTGGCCCGTACGTTCCGGTCCCGGCTGCAGGCGTTGTCGCGCTCGGCGCGGTCGGCGCTGTTCCGGCTGGCATCGGCATCGTGCAAGGCGACGGCAAGATCCCGTACACCGCTGATGCGCTCGCGCTTCGCGACGAGAACCGCGCCAAGGCTGTCGAGAACGACCCGGAAGTGAAGTGCTACCTGCCGGGCATTCCGCGCGCCAACTACATGGACAAGCCGTTCCAGATCTTCCACTCGGACAAGGCCGTGTTCTTCGCTTACGAATACGCCGGCGCTGTCCGTAACGTGTTCCTGACCGATCCGGGCGAAGCTCCGGTCGATTCGTGGATGGGCCAGTCCTACGGCAAGTGGGATGGCGACACGTTCGTGATCGAAGTGACGGGCCTGCTGGGCGACACCTGGCTGGACCGTTCGGGCAACCTGCACGGCTCGACCACCAAGGTCACCGAGCGCTGGACGCCGACCTCCGACTACACGATGCGCTACGAAGCGACGATCGAGGACGAAGAGACCTACACGAAACCGTGGAAGATCGCCTTCAACCTCTACAAGAAGGTCGGCGAAGACGCCCAGCTTCAGCAGTTCAAGTGCGTCGAGTTCGTTGAAGAGCTGATGTACGGCCACCTGCGCAAGACCCCGCTGCCGGGGCCTGCTGCCGAGCGCGCCAAGCGCGAAGCTGAAGAGCGCGCGAAGGAGCAGTAGTTAATCGGCGGCCGGGAATCGGGGCGGAAGCCCTGATCCCCGGCCACTGATAGCCGGTCATTGCTTGCGTTGAACAAAGCGTGAGCAGTCTTCGGCGGGTCAGGCGGCCTCCGCTTCAGGGTGGTAAAACTCGGGATGAATCTGGCTGTTGGCCGGAAAACCGCCGGGGAAACCTGAAGAAGTTCGGCGAGCTGTGTGACAGTGAAGCTCTTGAGGACGGGGGAGCCCCGGAGTAAAAGGGCCATAGTTTCAGAGGGCATGGGGACACGGCGAGTGTTGTCCGGGCCTTGAAAAAATAAGATCCCTGGCGGCGCCCACCGCAGGAGCTGGAGGAAGAAAAAATGAAAAAGACCCGTCTGGTGGTTGCCGGCCTCGCGCTCGCTGCCCTGACCTCGATCGGCGCCGGCACCGCTGCCTACGCCCACCACGCCTTCGCCGCCGAATTCGATGCTGACGCGCCTGTGCTCCTGAAGGGCAAGGTTGTGACGGTCGAGTGGGTGAACCCGCACACCTGGATTCACATCAACGTTCCGGACACCGATGGTAAGGGCAAAGCCAAAAAAGGCACGACCCTGAACTGGGCCATCGAAGGCGGCACGCCGAACACGCTGCTCCGCACGGGCATCAAGAAGGACTCGCTGAAAGTCGGCACGGAAGTCGTGGTTCGCGGCTACCAGTCGAAAGACGCCCTCTGCGACATCCACCCGAAAACGAAGAAGAAAACCTGCAAGGCCAACGGCCGTGACGTGACCTTCCCGAACGGTTGCAAACTGTTCGTCGGCTCGTCGGGCACCGGCGCTCCGCGCGATGGCTCGGACTCGACGGAAGACAAATCCGCCACGGCAGCAGCCTGCAACGCCGCTTAATCGCGACACCGCAGTCTAGAAATACCGAAGCCCGCTGTCCCCAAGACAGCGGGCTTCTCTTTTGCGCAAATGCACGGAGCAGGGCGCAAGCCACCCACCACCGCCTTCAGTTCCTCGCCCCGCTCCTCCCGACGAAAGTCGGGACCCAGGGGCGGCTAGTCCCGCTACCCAAGACCACCCCCAAACCCGTAGGGTGCATCAAAGATGCACCGTGGCAGGCGCCGGCGGCGCGGTGCATCTGAAGATGCACCCTACGAAGCCGGAATTGGGGGATAGAGGTGATGCAGAACTGCAGGACAGAGAATTTCCATCACTAGAAATATCAACGCTCTGCCCGCCCAAACTGTAGGACGACCCTCCCAAATCCCGCACCCCCATGGCCCAGGGTTATACTCCCACCCATGGGT
>DAINAT010000103.1:0-13552 GCA_036733305.1 Hyphomonadaceae bacterium | reverse complement strand
CGATGCTGATGAACTTCCCGCGCTTCAACAAGATGAAGGGCATGGGGCAGATCGTGTCGTGGTCGGTGCGGGATGAGTCGCTGCACTGCGAGGGCATGATCCGCGTGTTCCACACGCTGGCGGCGGAAACCGGTGCGCTTACGGACGAAGTGAAGAACGACATCATCGAGTGCTGCCGGACCGTGGTGAAGATGGAGGACGCCTTCATCGACCTGGCGTTCTCGATGGGCCCGGTGCAGGGCATGACGGCGGACGACATCAAGAAGTACATCCGCTACATCGCCGACTGGCGTCTGGGGCAGCTCAAACTGCCGCCGATCTATGGCGCCAAAGAGCACCCGATTCCGTGGCTGTCGGAGATCCTTAACGGGGTCGAGCACGCCAACTTCTTCGAACAGCGCGCGACGGAATACTCCAAGGGCGCGACTGGCGGGGAATGGCACGGCTCGGAAGGCGTGTGGGGCCAGTTCGACAAGATGCAGAAGAAAGTGGCTGCGGAGTAGTATCTCCGCAGTTGAAGGACCTTTCTGGTCCTCATTCGCCATGGTTTTCAGGGATTAACGACACCGGCCATATTTTTCGGTCGATGAAACGCTATATCAAGTGCAGCGTTCTACTTTGGACATTGCAGCTTTTCCCTGGAGTAACCCATGGCGCCCACGACTTCCGGCAACGGCAACACGGCCGGCTCGCCCGACCTCGACACGCTCAAGAACGACGTGAAGGCGCTGCGCGACGATCTCGCGGCGCTGCTGCGTGATACGGGCTCGGTTGCCCAGGATCAGGCCAAGGCCTACGCCGCCAAGGGCCGCGCGATTGCTGACGACGCAGGCGACAAGGCTGCCGAGTACAAGGAAGCGGTGGCGGACAAGGTTCGCGAACATCCGCTGGCTGCTATCGGCATCGCGCTTGCCGCCGGCTTCGTTCTCGCTTCGCTCAGCCGCAAGTAGCGGCTGACACACCAGCGCCCGCTTGGGGGCTTCGGGGACTTACGTGTTCGGTATTGAACGTTTCTTTGACCGCGCCAAAGGCGTCGCCGTCGCTGCGGGTGCAGCGAGCCTGCTCGCTATTGGCGGCGTGGTGGCGCTGGCGATCTCTGCCGCGCTGACGCTTGAGATGTGGATGCCTGCGCCGGCGGCTTATGCCGTGACGGCGGTGGGCTTCCTGGCGATCGCGGCGATCGCGATGTGGGTCGGGGTGCAGCCGAAGAAGCCGGAGAAGCAGGCCGAGCCTGCGCCGGAGATTGACCCGACGCAGGCCGTGCTGGCGATGTTTGACCTGCCGGTTGAAGTGGCCAAGCAGGTGATGAAGGAACGCCCTGTGGCGGCAACGATTGTGGTTGCGGGCCTCGGCATCCTGCTCGCGCGCAAGCCGCAGGTTGTGCTGGGCATGGTCGACAAGCTGGTTGAGCGCGTCGGCACGGGCAACCATCACCTCTAGAGACTAATCAGCGATTTCGGCGTTGAGGCGATCGAGCAGGGCTGCGGCCGTGTCGTCGACGGCCTGCATCTGCGTGTTCTGCAGCGCCATCCAGCCGAGTTGCGATTCGATGGTGGCGGAGAGCTGGGGCGTTTCCTTCACGAGCTTCAGGAAGGCGGCTTCGTCGATGTCGGCGAAGGCTGCGAGGCCATAGGATTCGCCGACCGCTTGGACGTCGTTGATCATCGGGCGCAGCGACTGGTTCTGTGTGGCGGCGTAGCTGGCGAGGACGACGCGGTAGTTCTGGATCTGGCGGACTAGCGCAGGGTCGCGGATGAGGCCGATTTCGCCGGCGCCGACGAGGGTGTCGAACGAGGTGGTGCTGAAGGTGGGGTAGATACCGGTGACGATTGCGCCCCACAGGCCGCGGCGGGCGCCGTCATCGAGCGGGGGCAGCGCGGGCAGGTCGAGTGTGCCGGTGAGGTTGACCGAGGCGGTTGAGGCCGTCTGCGTGTTGAGGCGGTCCACGGACTTTCCGGTGGCTTGCAGGAGGGTGTGGTGCGCGGCGGACATGCGGCGCAGGGTGACGGTGCGGGAGGTGGCGATCTGCTGGCGGTCTGCCTCCAGGTCGGCGGCGATGTCGCGCAGGATGCCGGCTTCGCGCTTCTGGTTGGCGAGGTCGGTGTTCCAGGCGGTGAGCTGGAAGCCGAGAAAGACGCCGAAGATGACGACGATCAGCTCAATGACGATGGCGGTCCAGTTCTGCGTGCGCAGGTTGTAGGTGATGCGGGTGAGGAGCGAGCCGCGTGGTGGCGCGATCGGCGGTGCGGCTTCCGGCGGTGGAGCGGTGGAGGCGTTTGTCATGGTGCGGGCGCCTTGGCGGTGTTGACGCTCCAGCGGGTGCGTAGTTCGTCTTCGATCATGGGCAGGAAGGCGTGATAGCCGTCGAGGATGGGCTGGTAGGCATTGCGCCGGTCGCGGGTGGAGAGGCTGGTGGCTGAGATGGCGGAAGCTACGATCGGCTGCTTGCACAGGGCTGCGATGTCGTAGTCGACGCCGATGAAGTCACCGATGAATGGGTCCGGGTAGATGCGCTGGAGGTCGTAGCGGACGCGATCTTCCACATTGAAGCGGTAGTGTTCGGTGAGTCTGGCGACCTGGTCGAAGCCGCCGCCCCGCCATTCGACAAGCGCGACGATGCCAGCGAGTTCGGCCTTGAGCGCTTCGTTCTGCAGAAGGTCGATCTTTCCCGCTGCTGCCAGTTCATCGACTGTGCGACGGTAGAGGCGCGGCGGGTTGATGTAGCTCAGCGTGTTGATGCCGCGCTGGAAGGCTTCGGAGTTATCTGGCGTCACCGCGCAGGCATCGAGGGACGCTAGGATGACGGCCTGATCGGCCAGCTGCGCGTCGAGGAAATTGATATCACGGGTCTGGCCGGCGATGCTTTCTTGAATGTCTTCGTGGAGGCGGATCAGGAGGTCGCGTTCCTGCTCGCGGTCGATGCGGGCATCGTTCCAGGCTGTGATCTGGAAAGCGAGGAAGACGCCGAACACCACGACAAGGAATTCGATTCCAACGGCCAGCCAGTTCTGGGCGCGGAAGTGGGCCGCGAGGCGGCCGACACGGGATGGCGGACGCAGCGGGGGGCGCTGCCTCCGGCGGAAGGGTGTGTGGTTCTTGCGGTGTGGTGGTCATCAGTATCCCCAGCTTTGACCATTCCATGATGTGCCGGACGGGGCAAGAACGGCGGCGTTGACTGTGTTGCGGCGGGGCTTTAGTTGTCCGCAATGAAGGACAAGCTCACACCACAACAAGCTATCGAGAAGGCAACCGAGCTCTATGAGGGCGCGGTTGGGCGGCTGCGCGCGGCGCTGGAAGCGTTCGTCACCAAGGGGACGACGCCCGATCCCAAGGCGCGCAAGCGCGGGGATTTCTGTTATCCGCTGCTGCGGCTGAAGTATCAGCCTGATGGTCCGGTGCCGCCCCTGTCGCGGGCGTTCGCCAAGCTGTCGGAGCCGGGGATCTACGAGATCACCGTGACGCAGCCGGCGTTCTTTGGATCGTACATCCGCGAACAGCTGGAGCAGATTACAACGGACTTCGACGTGACGCTCGAGGTGGTCAATTCGACGTCCGAGATTCCGTATCCGTACGTGCTTGAGCACGCGCAGAACATTGACGCGGAGGCCCTGCCGCCGGCGGAGTTTGCGCGCTGGTTCCCGACGCCGGATCTGAAGCAGATCGGCGACGAGGTGATCGACGCCGAAGTGCTTGATGGCGGCATGTTCGATCTGGATGGCGTGCGGCCGCTGGCTCTGTTCGATGGCGCGCGGATCGATTTTTCGCTGCAGCGTCTGAAGCACTACACGGGCACGCCGTTCGAGCATGTGCAGCGCTACATCCTGTTCACGAACTACCATCGCTATGTCGACCACTTCGTCGAATGGTCGATTGAGCGGCTGAAGCAGCCGGGCCCGTACAAGAAGTTGTCGGCGCCGGGCGGCATCGTTGTCGATGCGAACACCAAGGATGCGGCGCAGAAGGTGAATGATGGCCCGTGGCGGCGTCACCAGATGCCAGCCTATCACCTGATGGCGGATGACCGGAACGGCATCACGCTGGTGAATATCGGCGTGGGCCCGTCGAACGCGAAGACGATCACGGATCACCTCGCAGTGCTGCGGCCTGAGTGCTGGATCATGGTTGGTCACTGTGGCGGCCTGCGCCATTCGCAACGCATTGGCGACTATGTGCTGGCGCACGCCTACCTGCGCGACGACCATGTGCTTGACGCTGTTCTGCCGCGCGACATTCCGGTTCCGCCGATCGCGGAAGTGCAGGTGGCTTTGCAGGAAGCGGCCGAGAAGGTCACGGGTGAGACGGGCGATGCGCTGAAGCAGCGCCTGCGTACGGGCACCGTCGTGACGACCGACGACCGCAACTGGGAGCTGCGTTTCACAGACAGCGCCAAGCGGTTCAATAAATCTCGCGCCATCGCGATCGATATGGAAAGCGCGACGATTGCTGCGAACGGCTATCGTATGCGTGTGCCGTATGGCGTGCTGTTGTGCGTGTCGGACAAGCCGTTGCATGGCGAGATCAAGCTCGCAGGCGCAGCAAACCGCTTCTACGAGCGGGCTATTGGCGAGCACATCCGTATCGGCATCGAGACGCTTGAGAGCCTTGCACTGGCAGGCGGCGATGCGCTGCACTCGCGCAAGCTGCGCTCGTTCTACGAGCCGCCTTTCCGGTAAGTCTGCGTGTTGCCGTTAGGGTGGCCAAGTTCGCGAGTGCGTTGAGCTGACTTCAGGGTATTTGCCTGAGTGTATCGCGGGGAATGCCCAACTCAGGGTATTCCCTTTCAACGAATCCCATCATGCCTCGATGGAACCCTACTCGACTTCAGGTATTTCCTGATGCCCACTCACAACCGGCCCGGAGAGGCCGGGGAGATGCAATGAACGACGCCGCATCCGAAGCGCGAGACACCGCGCGGAAAGAGCGTCAGCAGGTAGGCGGCTTGATGGCCCCTGCCGGCTTCTCATGGGCTGTATTCGAATTCGGCCGCAATCCGTACTTCATGCTGATCGTGACGTACGTGTTCCCGCCGTACTTCGCGCAATACATCGTCGGCGATCCGGTGCTGGGGCAGGCGACTGTTTCCGATGCGACGGCGTGGGCCGGCGTGATCGGCGCTCTTACAGCGCCGTTGCTCGGCGCGATGATGGACAAGGGCGGCAGGCGCAAGCCGCTGATGGCTGTGTTCATCGGCATGCTGATGGCGAGCGGCCTGATGCTGTGGTTTGCGATGCCGGGTTCGGTCGATGCTGCTGGCGTTTTCCATCCGCCGACCGATGGCCTTGGCCTCTATGGCACGATGATGTTCCTGGTGCTGGGCTTCGTCGGCTATTCGTATTCGGAGATGATGCACAACGCGATGCTGCGTGGAGCCGGGCGGCCGGATGCGCTGTCGGCGATCTCGGGCGCGGGCATTGGTCTTGGCCAGCTGTCTTCGGCGCTGTGTCTTGCAGGGCTTGCCGTGATCGCGTTGACGCTGCCGCATCTGGGCGACGCGAGCACGGGCTATGTCCTGCAGCGCGGGGCAGGGCCGTTCGTGGCGATCTGGTTGCTGATCTTCGTGATCCCGTTCTTCTTCCATGTGCCGGATGGCGCGCCTGAGGGCGGAAGCTGGGCGAACGCTGCGCGGCAGGTGTTCTCAAAGGATGGCAAGCTCAACCCGATCGCGGCGGCGACCAACGTTGTCAGTTATTTCAAAGGGCTGTTCCGGCAATTCCCTGAGGCGATGAAGTATCTGCTGGCGTGCCTGATCTTCAAGGACGGGATCATTGCTCTGCTGGCGCTGGGCGGCGTGTTGTCGTCGGGTGTGCTGGGCTGGAATCTCGTCGAGAACGTTCTGTACGGCATCTGGGCATCGATCTTCGCGGCCATTGGCGGGCTGTGGCTCGCGGGCGTGATGGACAGGGCGTATGGGCCGCGCAAGGCGATCATGATCCAGCTGGGTGCGCTGATCATCATCATGGCGATCGCTCTGGGCACGACGCAGCAGTCGATCCTGTACGGGCTTATTCCTGCTTCGCAGATCGTGCATGGGGCAGGGGTGTTCGACTCGCTGGCGGACGTTTTCTATCTCTCCGTGATCGCGATCGTGGCCATGCTGGCGGCGGCGAACATTTCGACCAGCCGCTACATGATCGTGGTGCTGGCGCCGAAAGAGCGTGTGGCGGAGTTCTATGGGTTGTTCGCGATGTCGAGCACGGCGACCGTATGGCTAGGGCCGCTGCTGACGGGCTGGGCGACGCGGACGTTCAACGACCAGCGTATCGGCTTCTCGCCGGTGCTGTTGCTGCTGGCGGTCGGGTTGGCGCTGATGCTGCTGGTGAGCCCGAAGACGGGCGCGCGCAATTCCGTGGCTGAGCCGGAGGCTTAGGCTTCAAACATTGCCATCCCGGCCGCAGCGTCCTTCGACGCGCTCAGGATGGGGGCGGAGAGCGGGGAACCACTCCGATACTGTCGTGCTGGCGGAATGGGTCCCGGATAGCGCTTGCGTGCTTCCGGGATGACAAGCGGTGAGTTTTGTCGGGCCGGAAGAGGCTAGTTGCTGCCCTTGGCGGTGGCTTGCTTGCCGGTGACGGTGGCCATGATGTCCGAGAAGTGGCCCGGGGCATCGCCGACCATCGGGGTGGCGCGGCATTTGTCGACGCAGGAGTATGAGTAGGTGCCGCCGCCGCGAACGATGGTGAGGCCGGCTTCGTCTTCGCCACCGACTTCGAGCAGGCTCGAATAGATCGTGTTGCCGGCGCGATCGAGGACGGTGAGGTTGGTCGAACCGAAGGCCTTGCCGGTGACCAGCAGCGTGCGGGCGTCGTGCACGGCCACGTCTGCGACCGTGGCGTTGCCGACGACGACCGAGTTGGCGGCCTGGCCAAGCTTCAGCGGGATCGTCTGATCGACGCGCACTTTCAGCGGGTCAGCCGCGGCGGCGGGCGCGAGGGCCAAACAAACTGCGATGGCGGCAAAAAAAGTTTTGGTCATGGACGTCTCCCCGGGGGACCGTGGAGGCGAAGATAGGGTTCAAGGCTGAATCAATGGCTAAGGGTGTTTGGCCTGAAACGAGCCGGGCGACATTGGGCGGGGCAGGGCCTCGCGCGCGCGAGTCTATATATACATACACGCGCAGGGGCCTGAGCCGACCTTCAGGGTTGCGGCGCCGTTGTTGAATCATTCAAAGTATTGAATCAAGTCTTTCCAGCGTGGTTAAGCGGATCTGAACACGAATACTCGCAAATATCTTGTCTGCTTTACGTGATATCAAGACTGCTCAGGTAGAACTCATCCTACCTGCTGCGGGTGATGGTACTTCGCTGACAGGAAATGAAGCCATGCATAGCGGAGAAGCAAAAATGAAAAACGTCATGAAAAAATTCCTGAACAACAAATCGGGCGCGACCGCCATCGAGTACGGCCTGATCGCCGCTCTGATCGCTGTTGCCGTCATCGGCGGCGTGTCGGCTCTCGGCAAAAGCGCCAACGACACCTTCACCAACGTGTCGACGGAAATCGCTAAAGGCAAAGCGTAACGCCTTTTGCCATCTTCGGATGGATTTGATGAAGCCGCGGACCTTGGTCCGCGGCTTTTTCTTTTTGCGAATACTTGTGACGGTCAATAATTCCTTCAGCGAATTCTTGTAAATTCTATAGATTGCAGCTTGGGTGGGAACATGATCACGACGCTACTCTGCCTGGCGTTCCCTCTGCTGCTGATCTACGCCGCCTGGCATGACGTCTCGACGATGACGATTCCGAACTGGGTTTCGATCGTGCTCGGGCTGGCTTTCATTCCTGCCGCCTTTGCTGCTGGTCTCTCTGTCGAGCAGATTGGCCTGCACCTCGTCTTTGGGGCCGGTGTGCTGATTCTCTGCGCGGCGCTGTTCTATCTGAACGTGTTCGGCGGGGGTGATGCGAAGGTGATCGCGGCGGCGTCTCTCTGGACCGGACTGGCAGCGAGCGCGCCCTTCGTTATGGGCATGGCGATCGCAGGCGGCGCTCTTGCCGGCGTGCTTATCGTCCTTCGCCGGATGAAAGTGCAAAGCGACAAGCCGTGGCTTGCGCGTCTGATGTCGCCGGAAGAGGGCGCTCCGTATGCGGTTGCGATCGCTGTGGGCGCTCTGCTTGCGGCGCCGTCCTCGCCCGTGCTGGCGGCGGGTCTTGCAGGCATTAGCGCCTAGGCAAAAATTGCAGGGTTAACCCTAGACGGAAAACGTTAAGAGGCTTGTCCGCGCGTCTTAACTCTCCCTTAGAGCACTCATGAAAATCTCCGCGCAGGATAGGGCCCGTGTGTGGGCCTTTGGGGACTGCGGCGGAGAGCTTTCATGTCGCCCGTGCGACTTATCATTCTACTCGTAGCTGCAGGCGCCGCGATCGCCGCAGTCTTCCTCGTTCGTTCGGTGCAGGCGCCTGCATCGGCCGTTGCCGCGGAGACTGCGCCGGCTGTAGTTGCAAAGCCCGTAGAGATTCCGACGAAGCAAGTGCTCGTCGCCAATCGTCCGATCCCTGTCGGCAAGTTTGTCGAAGCTGATGACCTGCGCTGGCAGGAATGGCCGGCGAGCGCGCCGGTCGACAGTTTCCTTGAGCAGGAGAAAGCTCCGGATTCTCTCGAGAAGATGGTCGGCGCAGTTGCGCGCTATGACCTCGCCGTGGGCGAGCCAGTAACGGTGCAAAAGCTTGTGCATCCGGGAACAGCGGGTTTCATGGCCGTCATGCTGACGCCCGGCATGCGTGCGGCGTCGGTCGAGATTGCAGCTGAGGTCGCCGCTGGCGGCTTTATCCAGCCGAACGACCGCGTCGACGTGATCGTCACACGCTCCATCGAAGGCAAGAACGGCAATTCGAACGGCATGAACATTCGCTCGGATCTCATCCTCGCGAACGTTCGCGTGCTGGCGATTGACGCGGCATACGGCGCGCCGCCAGCCGTCGATGATGGCTCGGCGCCGAAGTCGGGGCAGGGGCAGGTCATCCTTGGCTCGCGTGCGACTCTGGAACTTACGGAGCGCGACGCAACGCTGCTGTCGACCGCCAAGAAGGCTGGCGACATCTCGCTGACGCTGCGCTCGATCGCCGACACCAAGGCGACGGCGGCAGGCGCGACGAATGTCGGCCGCGTCTATCGCGATGGCGTCTCGCAGGATGCCGAAGGCGTGCGTGTCTATCGTTATGGCGACGAAACCGTCGCCACATCGCCGGCAGGTTGAGGTCAGTCATGTCAGTCAACCGTAATATCGTTCTCGTCAGCCTCGCGGCGGTCCTTGCGATCGCCTCGCCGGGCGTTCTGGCCCAACCTCCGGGCGAACTCAGCGGCGCGCCGAATATCAATGGCTCTGCTCCGGTGAAGCGCGTGACGGTTCCGGACGTATCGGCGCCGGCCAGCCAGACCGAAACGCTGACGCTCACCGTCAACAAGTCGTACATGATCGAGTTCGACACCGACATCGACGACGTCATCATCGCCAACGACAAGATCGCCAACGTGGTGGCGCGCGATCGCCGTCGCATCGCGGTGATGGGCGTTGCGCCGGGCGAGAGCAACGTGGTGTTCCTCGATCGCTCGGGCCGCAAGGTCAAAGTGCTCGAGATTTCGGTGACGGACGGCGTGGCGGGCATGGATCAGCTGCGCACGCTGATCAAGCGTCACGTGCCGGGCTCCAAGGTTCAGGTCGAAGCCGTCAACGGTCGCATCATTCTCGCGGGCAATGTGCCGAACCTCGCTGGCGCGGATCGCGTCATGCAACTCGCGCGGACCTATGCAAAGGACGAGAACTCCGTCCTCAACCTGATGACGATCGACGGGAAGGACCAGGTCACCCTGAAAGTCCGCTTCGTCGAGATGCAGCGTTCAGTCATCAAGCAGATGGGCATCAACCTGTCGGGTTCGATCGGTTTCGGCCAACTGTCGGGCACCAGCTTCGATAATAACTTCACGGCTCAATCTTCCAACGCTTTCCCGATCGCGGGTTCGGCGCTGGGCGGTCTGGCGGCCAATCTTGGCTACAAGAACCTTGTGGGCACAGCGACGCAAAGCGCAGTGGGCATGAAGCTCGATGCGCTGGAGCGCGTCGGCATCGTGCGCACGCTTGCCGAACCTAACCTCGCGGCGCTCTCGGGCGAAGCGGGCAAGTTCCTTGTCGGCGGTGAATTCCCGGTTCCAGTGGCGCAGGACGAAGGCAAGATCTCGATCGAGTTCAAGCCGTTCGGTGTCGGCCTCGGCTATACGCCGGTCGTGATGTCGGCAGGCCGCATTTCGCTGCAGCTCTCGGTCGAAGTGTCCGAGCTCAGCCAGCAGGGCGGTTTCCAGTCGGTGTCGGGCGTGACGGTTGATCCGAACACGGGGCAGGCGATCGCCGGCCAGACGATGACGATCCCGGCGCTGAAAGTCCGCCGCGCCGAGACGACGGTCGAGATCCCTTCGGGCGGAAGCCTCGTGATCGCCGGCCTGATCCAGGAAACGACGCGTCAGAACCTCGACAGCGTTCCGGGCGTGAAAGACGTGCCGGTACTGGGTGCGCTGTTCCGCAGCCGCGATTTCCAGAATGAAGAGACCGAACTGGTCGTGATCGTGACGCCGTACCTCGTCGATCCGACCGATCCGCAGGGCTTCCGCGATCCGGATCGTGGCTTCGTCACGGCGACGGACTCGCGCACCTTCCTGTTCGGCAAGCTCAACGATGTTTACGCCGTGCCCGGCTCGGGCGCTGACAAGACGAAGCCTCCTGGCGGCGCCAGCGGCTTCATCATCGACTAAGGGGAAGCACGAATGACCATGCGTTTCCAGATCGTGCTTGCCGGCGTTTCGCTGTTCGCCCTCGGCGCCTGCCAACATTCGGAGCAGGAACTTGCCTGGGCCGGCCGCGCGCAGACGCAGATCGTCGCCCAGGAAGCGACGGCCGACCTCAAGATCGACACCATCGTCGCCGGTGAGAAACTGGGTGAGATGGAGCGTGACGCGGTGAAATATTTCGCCGGGAACTATCAGCAGGAAGGCCATGGCGCCGTCATCATCTCGCGGCCGAGCAATGGCCCCGATGATATCTCGGCCATGCGCGCTGCAGCGGATGCCCGCGCGGTCATGCTGGCGGAAGGCATTGCGTCGAACCAGATCGCTGAAGGTACATATGACGGCACGGGCGCCCGCTCGGCGCCGCTGATCATCAGCTATCGTACCTACAATGCCGTCGTGCCGAACTGCCCGGACATCTCGAGCTTCGATGTTGCCTGGACTGGATCGAACCTCGCGCTGCCATCCTTCGGCTGTGCAACGGCGACCAACCTTGCTGCGCAGATTGCCAATCCGGGTGATCTCGTGGGTGAAAAGCGTATGGACCCGGCCGACACGGGACGTCGCCAGATTATCTTCTCGAAATACCGTGCGGGGGAAGTCACGTCAGCTGCGCGCAACCAGGATGCCAACGGCTCCATCAGCGACGCTGTGAAATAGGACAGGGGCGGCACATGAGCGGCAACAAGTTTGACGACGACAGCGATCTGGACCAGCTCGCGCAGGATCTCGACCTCGACATGGACGCGCCGATCGGCGCGACCTTCGCAGCGGCTCTACGCGGCAACGACACAGAGGCGTCCAGATTCAAGGACGACGAATTCGGCATGGACGACGATGGGTTCATGACGCCGCCGCCACGCGCGATGCAGCAAGCTTCGCCTGCACCCACCGAGTTCTCGCTGGACGAGACACACGACGAGCCGGAGATGGAATCGTTCGAGAGCGATTTCTCCGACGAGCTGGATAGCTTCGATCCGCCTCCGCCGCCGATGCTGGAAGGAGACGAGCTGCCTCTGCCGCAACAGGCGTGGCTGCAGCCGAAGCCGTCCGTGCCGTCGGCCGACGATCTGCCGCCGTTGACTGCAATGGACGCCGAGCCCGTGGCCGAGGAAGATGCCGCCGGGCAGGGCCTTGGCTATGACTATGCCTTTGGCGGCCAACATACCGGTGGCGATCGCCCGATCCCGCGCATCACCGTGCACGGCTTCTGCGCGCGTACGGCGTCGCTGAGCCTTCTGCGCACGATCATGAATGATCGCCGTATGAAGAACGTGACGATGGATGTGTTTGAAGGCGGCGTTCCGGCTGCCATCCAGTACTATGTCAACGAGACAACGCCGAACCTGCTCATCATCGAAAGCTCCGGCGATCCGCGCCAGCTGCTGAGCGAACTCGATTCACTGGCTGAATACTGCGACGAGAACATTCGCGTTCTCGTGCTCGGCCAGACCAACGACATCCGCCTTTATCGCGAACTGATGCGCCGCGGCGTGTCCGAGTATCTCGTCGCCCCGATTGATCCGGTGCAGATGATCCGCTCGATCGGCAACCTGTTCACCGACCCGGAAGCCCCGTTTGCCGGCAAGACGCTGGCGGTAACGGGCGTGAAGGGCGGGGTGGGGGCCTCCTCGATCGCGCACAACCTCGCCTGGGCTCTGTCCGAGCGCTGCAAGGTCAACGCGACGCTGGTTGACCTCGATCTCAACTTCGGCACGACGGGTCTCGACTTCAACCAGGATACGGCTGCGACGATCGCGGACGCTCTGATGTCGCCGGACCGGTTTGACGATGCCGTCATGGGCCGTCTGATCACCAAGGCGACCGATCGTCTGTCCCTGTTCACCGCTCCGGCCACGCTTGACCGTACCTACAATCTCGACCCGGAAACCTATGTCCGCGTGCTCGAGCAGGTGCGCGGCTCGGTGCCGTTCGTTGTGCTCGACCTGCCGCATATCTGGAGCGACTGGTTCAAGTCGACCGTGATCTCCGCCGACGAGCTGATCGTTGTCGCGGGTCCGGATCTGGCTTCACTGCGCAATGGCAAGAACCTGATCGACTTCCTCAAGGCGGCTCGTCCGAACGACAATCCGCCGAAGCTGGTCCTCAACATGGTCGGCCTGCCCAAGCGCCCGGAAATTCCGGCGAAGGATTTCGGTCAGGCGATTGGCATCGACCCGACGATGATCCTGCCGTTCGACGCGCAGCTGTTCGGCACGGCCGCCAACAATGGTCAGATGATCTTCGACGTCGCGCCGGAATCGAAAGTTGCGCAAGGGCTCGACCAGCTCGCGGCGCAACTGACGGGCCGCACCGTCCAGACCGCAAAACCCTCCATGCTGAAAAAGCTGCTGGGTAAGTAGGAGTAGAGGATGTTCGGCAAACGCACGACGACGGGCGGACCGGGTGTCCCGCCGCCGGCCGAAGCGGCCGAAGCTCCGCGGTTAACCACGCCACCGCCGCCGCCGAAGATGGCAGCGGCTGTTGCCGCCGCGCTTAATGATCCGCCGCCGCCGCCTCCGCGTCCTGCTGGCGGCCCCAGGCCTCCTGCGGCTGCCGCGTCGAGCAAGCCGATGGCCAAGGCCGCCCCGCCGCCCCCGAAGGAAAAGATCGCTCAGGTCGATAACCGGTCGGACGAATACTACCGGACGAAAACCGAAGTCTTCAACGCGCTGATCGATACGATCGACCTGAGCCAGCTGGCGCAGCTTGACCAGGAATCGGCGCGCGAAGAGATTCGCGACATCGTCATCGAGATCGTCTCGATCAAGAACGTGGTGA
>DAINAT010000102.1:0-13758 GCA_036733305.1 Hyphomonadaceae bacterium | reverse complement strand
GCGAACTCGTCAACTCGACGGACGTCCTGGTGGAAAGGACGATCGTGTTCGCCGGCGCCGAACTGAAGTGATCGGCGCGAGTAAAGAAAAGCCTAGTTGGCTTTCTTCATCCACTCACGGGCAGCGCGCTGCGCCTTGAGCACTTCCGGTTGCGACATCATCTCGGCCATTTCCTGGCGGCAGAGTTTCGCATCGCGGTGACCGCGCGTTGCCGCGAGGTTGAACCATTTGTGCGCCTGCACGAGGTCGACGGCGACGTCGAGACCTTCCGAGTAGATCAGACCGATACGATAGAGTTCGTCGGCCGAAGCTGTCTTCGTGAGAAACGCTTCGGGCGCTTCGATCCGAATATCTGCGTATGCCATTCTGGCAGTCCCTTTGAACCTAAGGAAACTTGCGTCGGCCTCTTCGGACCTCGGCTCACTTCCAACCCACCGCCGCATCTGCGGCTTGAGGACCATTCAAGCGGAGAAGACTTGCGGCGTAGTTAATACTGGAAATTTTCGACAGTATTCGGACGAATTATTTGAGTATACTTTGATTCATCAGTCTGAATCGAAAACACACGAAGATAAACGCGCGTTGACGACTCTACTCGGCGTCGCGCGAGACGATCCGCATACGGAGCGATGTATAGAGCCGCTGCGCAGTTTCGTTTTCTTCACGCACTTTCAGATCGACGTAAGCGGCGCCGCGTTTTGCAAATGCATCGAACGCCGTCAGCATCAGTGCGCGGCCGATGCCGCGTTTGCGGGCGCGGGGATGGATTGCGAGGTCCTTTACAAAGGCGCTGGTCCAGCATTGCGCCATGCCGATGACTTCATTGCCCTCGAAAGCCAGGAACACCAGCGCGGGGTCAAATTCTGAATCCTTCCGCAAGGCTTTCCACCAGCGTGGGAAGATGGGCGCGCCGCCGCCGCCCTCCCAGAAGCCGGATTCCAGAACGGAATGGGCTGCCTTGGCGTGCTTCTTGTCGGGCTTGGCCCCCAAGGTCTGGAAAGTCACGTCAGCGGGCCAGACGGGGACTTCTATCGGTTCCGACAGTTCGCGCCGCATGCGCAGCACATAGTGCTTTGCCATCAGGCGCCGGCCTTGATGCGGGTCAAACCGCCGCAAACGGCCCGTTTTACTGTCGTCCGTGCAGGTTTCCGTCCGTCCGCCGACCCCACGGCCTTTCCACTTATATGTAGGGCTGCGGTCATGGGCTTCCGTTCCCTGCGCTATATACTAGGGGTGTAGCACAGTATCCGACGAGGTCAGGATGACCACCACGACCAGCTTGTTCGAGCCGATTTCCTATACGTTGTGGAAGCGCGATCCCAAGGCGTTCGCCGAGAAGCTCGGCGCCAGTTTCCGCGATACCGGCTTTGCCGTCATCACTGACCACCCGATTGACCAGAGCGTGATCGATCGCGGCGTGAATGCCGGCAAGCAGTTCTTCGCCCTGCCCGATGAAACCAAGCGTGGCTACTTCATCCCGGGCGGCGGCGGACAGCGCGCCTATACGCCGTTCGCCACCGAAGTCGCCAAAGGCGCCAAGGCGAAGGACCAGAAGGAGTTCTGGCACGTCGCACGCGAGCTTCCGGCTGGCCACAAGTATGCCGACGTCATGGGCGAGAACCTGTACGTATCCGAAGTTCCAGGTTGGAAGGACTCCACCAACGCCATGTACAAGGCGCTGGATGATTTCGGTCTAGACATCCTGTCGGCCATCGCGATGCACCTGAAGCTTGATCCGCGCTTCTTCGACGACGCGGTACAGGACGGAAACTCGATCCTGCGCCTGCTGCATTATCCGCCGCAGACCGAGCCGCCTCCAGAGGGTTCGGTTCGGGCGGGCGCGCATGAGGATATCAACGTCATCACCCTGCTTCTCGGCGCCGAGGAAGGCGGGCTGGAAGTGCTTCACCGCAATGGTTCGTGGCTGGCCGTGAACCCGCCGGCGGGATCTCTTGTCGTGAACGTCGGTGATATGCTGCAGCGCCTGACCAATCATGTGCTGCCGTCAACGACCCATCGGGTCGTGAACCCGAAGCCGGAGCGTTCGCGTTTTCCACGCTATTCGACACCCTTCTTCCTGCACTTCAATCCGGACTACGAGATCAAGACGCTGGCCTCGTGCATCACGCCGGAGCTACCGAACAAGTATCCCGAACCGCTGAAGTCGCAGGACTTCCTGGAAATCCGCCTGCGGGAAATCGGCCTGCGGATGTGATGCTGCCGTGTAGCGGCTCGTCGATGGCGGCAGCGTTCGTCTGCGGCCCGGCCATACCGCTGTGGATGAGCTGACAGCGTGCGTACGCGCAACCAGCGAACTGCCTAGTCGATCAGGACGATGTCGTCGGCGGATTTCAAAACGGCCACGCGGCGTGTGCGCGGTTCGCCGGGGCGGACGATGATCGCCTGCGAGGCGCGACCGTAAAGGTAGCCCTGCCCCATATCGCAGCCCATGCTCATCAGCGCCTTGCCCTGTTCGGCCGTTTCGACGCCTTCAGCGACGACGGTGAGGCCGAGGCTCTTGGCCATGGCGATAATCGTGCGCACCAGTGTCGCTGACTCCGCATCGTTGACCATGCGGCGGACGAAGGAGCGGTCGATCTTCAGCTTGTCGAACGGTAACTGGCGGAGCTGCAGCAGGCTGGCGTGGCCCTTGCCGAAATTGTCGAGTGCAATGGTGACTCCGCGCTCGCGCAGTGCGTGGAGGATGTCGCGGGCTGCGTCCAGATCCGTGATCAGGGCCGCTTCGGTAAGTTCGACTTCAAGGCGCGAAGGCTCGAACCCGGCTTCCTCAAGAACCTTGAGGAGTTTGGTCGCGAGACCTTCATCGCTCAGGTGAACCGGCGATAGATTCAGCGAGAGCCGCGGCGCGCCTTCCGCATTCACCGCCTCGCGGCAGGCCCTGCGAAGAAGATTGAAGGTCAACTCCGCGATCGCGCCGCTGGCTTCAGCTGCCGGGATGAACTGATCCGGCGGGATGGGGCCACGGGTGGCGTGATTCCAGCGGGCCAGCACCTCGTAACCGTAGGGCTTGCCATCAGATAGGGAGACGAGCGGCTGATAGTAAGGCGCGATCTCGTCATTGCGGACGGCATTCCACAGGTCGTTCTCGAACAGGGCGCGCTGGCGGACGAGTTCGTCCATGCCGGTCTTGAAGAAGGCGAACCAGCCGCGGCTGGTGTCCTTTGCACGGCGCAGGGCGAGGCTGGCGCGGTGGAGCAGCGTTTCGGCGTCACGGCCATCTGCAAGGCCGATGGCCGCGCCTGCGGTGGCGCTGACCGTGACGCTGGTCTTGCCGATGGTCATCGGCGCTTCGATGGCGGTGAGCGTGGCGGAGAGCCAATCCATCAGCTCGTCCTCGCCATGATCCGGGAGGAGAATGACGAACTCGTCCATCTCAAGCCGCGCGACGAAGCCCGAAACACCGGCGCGCATATTGAGCACCTTGCCGATGGTCATCAGGACTTCGTCGCCCATGACACGGCCATTGGCATCATTGAACGCGCGGAAGCGGTCGACATCAAGCACGACGACGCCGAGTTTGCGGGCGTTGTCGTTGTTGCTGAGCAGCCAGTTGAGGACGCCCTTGAGGTGGCGGCGGTTCGGCAGGCCGGTGAGTGGATCGTGCATGGCGACGCGGCGGGCGCGTTCTTCCGTCTGCAGGCGGGTGCGGAGTTCGCGGATGTGTTCGCCGTAGCGGGTGATGACGTAGAGCGTGAGGCCAACGCAGGCGAATATGATCGTGCCGAACAGCTTGGAGAGCTGCATGTCGATGTGCTGAGCGCCAAGCGTGTAGAGCAAGCCGACGACGTCGAGGTTTACCGACAGGATGAAGCCAGCAGCGATGAAGCCTGTGAAAATCAGGATGTCACGGCGGACCTCAGCGCCAATCGAGCGCTTGGGTTTTGCCTTCTTGTCCTTGGCCTGGCCGGATGCGCCGGCCTTGGCTTTGGTCACAGGTTTGGGAGCCAAGCCTTGCGGCTGGGTTGATATAGCTGACATGACGCCCCGATCCTTATCCCCGTAAACAACGTGCCGCTTACGGTTTAAGATTCACGGCAACGGGCGCGGGGGAATTTGTCGGGTCGCGTTAGCCATGCCGCTAGCCGGTTCTGCGCAGGGATTTGTGGGCGTCCCATGCGTCGCGCTCGAGTTCCCAGTAGAGCGATGGTCGGGTTGTGCCGTCGGGCTTTACCGATGTGACTTCGCCGTGCTGGACGAAGCCGAGGCGGGACAGCAGGCGAATGGAGCGGTCGTTGTCGCGGGCGGTGGTTTCACAGATGCGGGCGACGCCGAGCTGGTCGAAGCACCATTCGACGGCTGCGAGACCGCACAAACCGCCGAAGCCTCTGCCCTGGCGTTCGGCTTTTACAGCGCCGCCGAACTTGGCGATGGACCATTGCGGCCAGAGTTCGACATCGAAATAGGCGGTGCATTCGCCCTGCCCGTTGAACGAGACGAACAGGACGCCGTCGCCTCGGGCGCGTTGCATCAGGTGATCGGTGATGAAGGGCTGCATCGTTGCAGCGTTGATCGGGTTGGGCATGGTGTAGATGCGTGGGCCGATGGTTTCGTGGGCGAGCAGGCCGGCGAGCGCTTCGGCGTCTTCTGGGCGGGCGATGCGTGCGCCGGCGATGCGGCCGTTCATGAGCTCGGCTTGCCTGACGAAATTGCGGAGGCGTTCGGCCTCTTCGTTTGAGACACAGGTTCTCGTCTTCGGAATATCCGCCACCCCAACCCCTCCCGGTATCAACAACCTATGGTTGTGTATCAGGGCAATCGGCGGGGTCGCTCAGGGTATCCCCTTGAGGGTGCAAAGAATCGTCGCCGGATCAGTCGTCGCTGATGCGGCCGCGATTGGCTTTCACTTTGGAACGGATTGCCTTGCCTTCGAGGCGGCGTTGTTTCTGCGCCTTGCTCGGCTTGGTAGCGACGCGCTTCTTCTGCTTCACGAGCGATTTCTCGATCAGCTCGACCAGGCGTTCGCGCGCTTCCTCCCGGTTGCGGACTTGCGAACGGTGGGTCTGGATGAAGAGGACGAGTTCGCCCTCGTCATTGATCCGGTTGGCAAGCGCGCGACGGATCATCCATTTCTGTTCGTCGTCGAAGGCGTGGCTTTTCTTGACGTTCCAGCGGATCTGGACGGCGGAAGCGACCTTGTTGACGTTCTGCCCGCCGGGGCCTCCGGCGGTGACGAACTTCTCCTCCAGCTCGTGCTCGAATTGATGCAGGAAGACTTTCACTGTCACTTCCTGTTGAGGCGCGAGATGAGGCTGGAGGTGTCCCAGCGGCCGTGACCGTCGGCCTGGATGTCGGCGTAGAACTGGTCGATGAGCGCGGTGAGCGGGGTGGAAGCGCCGGAGGTGCGGGCGGCGTCGAGCGCGATGCGGAGATCCTTGCGCATCCAGTCGACCGCGAAGCCGAAGTCGAACTTGCCGTCGACCATGGTCTTCCAGCGGTTCTGCATCTGCCAGCTTTGGGCGGCGCCTGCGGAGATGGCTTCGATGACCTTCGCTTCGTCGAGACCGTTGGCGCGGGCGAAGTGCAGACCTTCGGCGACGCCCTGCACCACGCCTGCGATGCAGATCTGGTTGACCGACTTGGCGAGCTGGCCTGCGCCGCTGTCGCCAATAAGCGTGATCTGTTTCGAGAAGGCGCGCATGACGGGCTCGGCTTTTGCGAATGTCTCGGGGGAGCCGCCGACCATGACGGTGAGCTGGCCGTTCTCCGCGCCTGCCTGTCCGCCGGAGACGGGGGCGTCGAGATAGCCCGCGCCTTTGGCTTTCGCGCGCGTTTCGAGGCGGCGGGCGAGGCCGGCTGAGCCGGTGGTGTGGTCGATGATGATCTGGCCGGCTTTGAGTGTCGGCTCTATGCGATCGAACACGGCCTCGACGTCCGGGTCGTCGCCGAGGCACATCAGGATGAAGTCAGCGCTGGCTGTTGCTTGCTCAGGCGACGTGGCCGTTGCGCCCTTGCCGCCCTTCTCTGCCCATGCGGCGGCTTTCTCCGGCGAGCGGTTCCAGACGGTGACGTCGTGGCTCTTTTGCGAGAGGTGACGCGCCATGGGGCCGCCCATGACGCCGAGTCCGAGAAATGCGCATGTGGCCATGGGTGTCGCGTCCTTTGTTGGCCGCAGAGATAGTGGGGGTGGCGGGGATTGTCACGGTGGGCGGTCGCGCGCGTTGCGCCGCCCCCTCCGTCTCGCCGCGAAGTAGCGGCGATCCACCTCCCCCGCGTTTCACGCGGTGGAGGCAATTCCCCTCCGTCGCGGTGCATCAAGATGCACCCTACGTCCCGTCGTGGCGCGATTGGTCGTTGGGACCAGCTTTCGCTGTCCGGGATGCGTGGTGTCGTCCCTCCCGAACAGGGAGTTGGGGCGCGCGATGACAGCGCCGTGGGTCGTGCCAGTGCTGATCCGAAGATCAGCGGTTGCGCGTGATCATCACGCGCCCCTGCATTGGCCGTTCTTCCCGGTGATGGCGATTGGAGTTGCTTGCGACACACCAAGGGGATGAACCCCAGGGGCCTTAGCTCCATTGCCAGTGACCGGTTCAGCGTGTCGGAACCTGTCCGTCAGGTTCCGGACCCTCCGATTTCACTTCGGAGGCAATGCTGCGCAGTTCGTTTCGCCGGGTCGCCGCAAGGGGTCGAATACGCCCACTCGCAGGTTCCACGACTTCCTTGAAGGAGGGCTTGGTCACCCAAGTCTCCAACACACCGCAGCCACGCCGGCCAACTGACCTGACATCTTGAGCTCGGACGCGTTCCAAGACCTCCCGTTTGTCAGGTGCGGGGGCATCATAACCCGGTTTTGGGCGCCGTAGATTCTGGGAGGCTCCGTCCTACACTTTGGGTGTGTAGGGCGTTGAATGCACACGAGATGGAATTTCTCCGTCCTACAGTTTTGCACCACGTCCATCCTACACCTCAGCCTATCACCGCTCCTCCCGACGTAAGTCGGGAGCCAGGGGGCACACAGCGGGACAAGGAACTGGCGTTTGTGGGTGGGGCCCCTGGGTTCCCGCTTTCGCGGGAATGACGGTGGAGTGGGCGGCGTGTGTGGCGTGGTGCATCTGAAGATGCACCCTACGGGGCGGTGGTGGGTGGCGTTTATGGCTCGTCCGGGGAGTCGCTGGTTAGCCTTACGAAGCGGCCGCGGAAGAAGCCCAATGCATCAGTGCCGTGTTGGGCGCGGTAGCTGACCACGTCGCCATAGATGACTTCGTGGTCGCCCATGGGCTGGCGGAGGCGCATGCGGCAGTCGAGGCTGGCGAGGGCTTCGGTGAGGACGGGGGCGCCGGTGTCCATGGTGCAGACCTGCTCGGCCGGGATGATGCGGTCGCCGCGGCGGGAGAAGCGCTGGGCGACGTCGTGGTCATCCGAGCGGAGGATGTTCAGGGAGAAAGCCTCGCACCGGGTGAAGACCTGAAAGGCGTTGCTGGTGTTGGCGAGACACCAGAGCATGATGGGCGGGTGGAGCGAGACCGACGTCAGCGAATTGATGATCATGCCGTGGGCGCGGCCTTCGGCGTCGCGCGCGGCGACCAGGGCGACGCCCGTGCCGAAGCCGCCCAGCGCGCTGCGATAGGCTTTCGGGTCGAAATCGCCCGGCAAATCTTGCGCGGTATCTGGGGGGGTATCAGGCTGGCTCATGCACGCGACCTTAACTCAACGTCTTGTATAAGCCCGAGTTAACGGCCGGGATACAATTGAAATGAGTGGCAATCAGCCAGTCGTCATCAAGAAGGTGAAAAAGGTCATAGGCGGCGGCCACCATGGCGGCGCCTGGAAAGTGGCCTATGCCGACTTCGTGACTGCGATGATGGCCTTCTTCCTTCTGATGTGGCTGATCAATACGACCTCCCCCGAACAGAAGCGCGGTATCGCCGACTATTTCGCGCCCGCTTCGGTTTCGCGCTCGACACAGGGGTCTGACGGTCTTTTGGGCGGCACGGCGTTCCAGGACGATGGGGCGCGGGCTTCAGGTTCCAACCGGCAGATCGACGAGGAACTTTCGACCGCGGAGAACCAGCGGACGAAATCAGGCACCTCGATCAACAGCGAAGCGCAGGGCGGCGTGCCGAGCAAGGACGCGCTGCTGGAAGCGCAGGCCAAGCGCAATGCGGCGACGTTTGCCAGCGCCGAGGCCTCTCTGCGCCAGGCGCTGCAGGACCTGCCGGACTATGCCGAGCTGTCGAAGAACATCATCATCGACACGAATGAGGACGGGCTGAACATCCAGCTGGTCGATCAGGAAGGCCGGGCGATGTTCTCGGGCTCGTCGGCCGAGCCCCTGCCCCGAACGCAGCACCTGCTCAGCACGGTCGCCAAGGTGATCGAGCAGCTGCCGAACCAGATCACCATCGCCGGCCATACGGACTCGGCGGCGCCGCCAAAGGCTGGCTATTCCAACTGGGAACTTTCGGCTGACCGGGCCAATGCGGCGCGCCGCATCCTCGACAAGTCGGGTATCGACTCAGACCGGATCTTCCAGGTTTCGGGCAAGGGCGACCGCGAGCCGCTGTATCCCGACGACCCGGACCTGCCGGCAAACCGCCGCATCAGCATAACTTTGATGCCTGCCAAGCCGGTCATGCCGTCGGATTACGAGCTGCAGTAGGCTTTAGCGGGCCTGAAAAGACGGCGCCGAAGGCGGCGCGGGCGTTACGGCGTTTTCCCTATGGCGCACATGCCCATGGGCCGGTTACAGTCGAATCGACATGAAAGAGGCCGACACCAAGGAAATCATCCCGCCGGACTTCGTCCGGAAGATGAAGTTCTATCTGACGTCTCCGCAACCTTGCCCGTACCTGCCGGGCAAGATGGAGCGGAAGGTGTTCGCCAATCTGGCGGTGGACGGCGCGGTCAATCTCAACGACAGCCTGACGCGTTCCGGCTTCCGGCGCTCGCAGACGATCGCCTACCGGCCGGCGTGCAAGGCGTGTGGCGCGTGCCGCTCTGTGCGGATCGACGTGGCGGCGTTCACCATGAGCAAGCGCTGGAAGCGCGTGCTGGCCAAGAACGCGATGCTGGAGCGGGAGCCGACCAATGCGCGGGCGACGCGCGAGCAGTTCAGGCTGCTGAAGAAGTATCTGGGCGAGCGCCACCCGGGTGGCGGCATGACCGAGATGGAAATCCGCGACTATGCCGGGATGGTGGACGCGAGCCCCGTGCGGACCGTGGTGTTCGAGTATCGCAACAAGCTTGAGCCGGGCCAGGAAGATGATGGCGCGCTGCAGGCGGCGGCGCTGACCGACGTGCTGCGCGATGGCTTGTCGATGGTCTATTCGTTCTTCCGGCCGGAGCTGTCGGAGCGGAGCGTGGGCTCGTTCATGGTGCTGGATCATATCCGGCTCGCGGCGGAGCTGGAGCTGCCCTACGTGTACCTTGGCTATTGGGTGCGCGGCTCGGACAAGATGGGCTACAAGGCGAACTTCCAGCCGCTGGAAGTGTTCGACGGCGAGGCCTGGCGGCCTCTGCGGGACGACGAAGTGTAGGGTGCATTGGGCCATTGGCCGTCGTGCGCCGGGCCGCTCTCCAAAATTTGCCGATTACACACGGTGCATTTTCAATGCACCCTACGGCGCGTGAGATTGGCTCTAGTCCAGGAGAAGCTCGAGCTGCACGTCGGCCCGTGCGTAGGGCGACGGGATCGTTTCGCGTAGCGGCTGGAAGCCTGCGTCACTGTAGAGTTTCAGCGCGGGGCCGAGCTGGGAATTGGTTTCGATGTAGACGCGGTGCATGCCCATGGCGCGGGCCTGTTCGATCGCGGCGGCGACGAGCATACGGCCTGCGCCCTTGCCCTGTGCGTGCGGGCTGACGCCCATCTTGGCGAGTTCGACGGAGCCGTGCCCCATCACCATCAGGGCGATGACGCCGAGCGGTGTTTCATCTTCGACCGCCAGCAGGATCGCGCCGCCGGGATCGAGGATGTATTTCGCTGGATTGTTGAGGACGTCACGGTCTTTCTGTTCGGCGACGAACAGGCGTTCAATCCACTCGAGGTTGATGTCTCGGAATGCAGCTTCATCGCCGGGCCGGAAGAGCCTGACGATGACTGCCATCCTAGAACTTCACCGTCGGGGCGATGTTGATCTGGGCGCGTTCGGCTTCGCCGACATCGAACATCTCGCGTGCGGTGAAGCCGGTGGAGCCGGCAATGATCGAGGCGGGGAATTGCTGGATGGCGGTGTTATACTCGTTGACCGACGAGTTGTAGAAGCGGCGGGCGGCAGCGACCTTGTCCTCGATCGAGGAAAGCTCGGTCTGCAGGTTGAGGAAGTTCGCGGAGGCTTTCAGGTCCGGATAGTTTTCGGCCAGCGCGAAGAGCTTGCCGAGCGAGGACGACAGCATGCCTTCGGCTGCGCCCATCTGGGCCGGGCCCTGGGCGCTGGCGGCAGCGTTGCGGGCGGCGATGACGGCGTCGAGCGTCGACTTCTCGTGGGCGGCGTAGCCCTTCACGGTCTCGACCAGGTTCGGAACGAGTTCGCGGCGGAGCTTGAGCTGCACGTCGATGCCGGAGAAGGCTTCGTTGACGGTCTGCCGCTTGGCGACGAGGCCGTTGTAGATCGCGATGATAATGATCACGACGAGCGCAATGACGCCCAGCACGATATAGATCGGCATCATATCCACGGTTCGCCCCTCCAATAGTCCGTCCCGCCGATTCACCGGCTGACGGTAAACTACAGGAAGATGGCCGCGAATCCAGAGGTTTGGGCGGGGTGGACGCCGGAGCGCGCTTGGCTAGGTTTTGGTTAGCGAAACTGATCTACCGAAACAGACGCGCACGGACCCGTGCGGAAGGGGATCTGCATGACGGCGAAACCGGGCAAGCCTGCACTTGGGAAGACTGCGATTGTCGTGGGCGCGGGCATAGGCGGCCTGTCAGCGGTGGCGGCTCTGGCGGGCAGGTTCGACGAGGTTCTGGTGCTGGACCGCGATACGCTGCCCGAAGGCGCGGAGTTGCGGATGGGCGCAGGGCAAGGCGCGCACCTGCACCAACTGCTGAAGGCGGGCGAGCTGGCGCTGGAAAAGCTGCTGCCGGGGATCACCAGGGATTTCTACGACGCCGGCGCGATGGACATGCGCGTGGGACGCGACGTGAAAGTGTTCGACTTCGGCGGATACATGGACGAATGCGACGCGGGCTTTTCTGTCACGAGCCTGTCGCGTCCAGCTTATGAGGCGGTGTTGCGCAAGCGCGTGGCCGCCCTGCCCGGCGTGAGCATCCGGCATGAGACGGACGTGGCGCGCCTGATGGTCGAGGGCGGCGTCTGCACGGGCGTTGAGCTGTCGGACGGAACGAAGCTGTCGGCTGATCTGGTTGCCGACTCGTCGGGCATCAACGGGCCGATGATGGCAAAGCTGGTCGAGGACGGGCATGCCGCGTTCGAGACGGAGAATGTGAAGATCAACGTCGCCTACACAACGGCGCGTTTCCGCAAGCCGGAGAAATATCGCGGCGAGGCAACGGGGCATTTCTTCCTGCCTGCCCCTCCGGGCAAGGCGTTTGGTTTCATCCTGCCGATCGAGAACGATGAGTGGATCATCTCGTTGGGCACACGCGGGACGGACGTTCCGCCGCGCGATGTGGAGGCATTGCGCCAGCACGCGATGAAGCTGCCGGATCTGACTGTGTATGACCGGATCAAGGATGCAGAGCTACTGAGCGAGGTGAAGACGTTCCGCAAGCCGAACGCAACGCGGCGCAAGATCTGGGAAGCGACGAAGTGGCCGGACAACGTGCTGCCGTTCGGCGATACGCTGAGCAGCGTGAACCCGACTTATGGCCAGGGCATGACGGTGGCGGCGATGGAGGCGGAAGCGCTGGCGGCGATGCTGGACGCGCGGGCCGACCTGAGCGGACTGGTGAAGGAATATCTCACCGCTGCCGCCGAGATTTCGGGGCGGGCCTGGAGCCTCGCTGTGAACTCCGACTATGTCTACCCGGAGACAGAGGGCGAGCGGCCCCCGACCTACGCAATGAACCGCGCGATGGCGGCGACGCTGCGCAAGCTGGCGGATGAGGATCTGGAGTTCCGCGTGGCGCGCTATCGCATGGTGCATCTGGTGGATTCAGCAACTGCGTTGCGCGATGGGCCGCTGGCGATCCGCTTCTTCACGGCGCTGCAAGGGTCGATGGCTTGAGCGCTGATATCAGGCCGACGCATCTGGCCGATATTTTCCGGCTGCAGGAAATTGAACGATCTGCGGCTGAGCTGTTTCGCGGGTCTAGCCTGATCGACATTGATGCGATGGCGGTGGCGTCGCTGGGCGAGCATGAGACTTCGATTCAGCAGGGGCTTTCGTTTGTGGCGGAGGTCGAGGGGCGGATTGCGGGCTTCGTGTTTGGCGAGATGCATTTCGATGATGCGTATCTGCACGAGCTGGATGTCGATCCGGCGTTTGGGCAACGCGGGATCGGGGCGACGCTGGTTCGGAAATTCGTGAGCGGGGCGCGGGCAAAAGGGGCGAAGGCGGTTTATCTGTCGACGTTCCGCGAGCCAAAATGGAACGCGCCGTTTTACCGGAAGCTCGGGTTCGTGGACGTGGCGCGGGGAGATTACCTGCGCTGGATGAGCGCGATCGAGGGGGAACAGGCGAAGTTCCTCGATGTGGGGACGCGGGTGTTTATGCGGTTGGGGTTGTGAGCGTGTGAGCACGCCCTCGTCCTTCGAGACGCGCCCTCTGGGCGCTCCTCAGGATGAGGGCTGAACCACTGATCGCAGAGTAGTCCTCATCCTGAGGAGGCGCGTAGCGCCATCTCGAAGGACGAGGACGTAACCGCCGCCCTAACCGGTGAACTTGCCGTTCTTGTTGAAGCCACGCGGCGGCAGTCTTCCCGACTGGGCGCGTTTGCCGATCCAGGTTTTCCAGTCGTCGGCGGATTGCTGGCGGCCGGCGGTGTCGGTCCAGGTGAGGCCGTCGGCGCGGTTGAAGGTGGTCATGTCGATGAGACCGCCATCGCCGAAGGACTGGATTTTCACGCCCTTGCCGCGCGCCATTTCCGGCAGCTCCTCAGTCTTGAAGATGAGGAGCTTGCGGTTCTTGCCGATGGAGGCGGTGAGATCGCCTGCAACCTTGAGGCAAACCGCCAGCGACTCTTTCGGGCCGACGTTCAGAACGATCTTGCCCTTGCGGGTCGAGGAAATGAGTTCGCTGTCCAGCACGATGAAGCCATAGCCCTTGCTCGAGGCGAGGATGCGGCGAGTTTTATCCTGCGGGACAAACATCGCGACGATGTTTTCGGACTCGGGCACTTCGAGTTGCAGGCGGATGGGTTCGCCATGGCCACGACCGCCGGGCAGCTTGTCTGCGCCGAGCGTGAAGGCGCGACCGCCGGAGGCCATGAGGATCACCTTGTCCGTGGTCTGGCATTCGAGCGTGAGGGCGAGTTCGTCGCCTTCCTTGAACTTCAGATCATCGAGTTTCTGGTTGTGGCCCTTGAGGGCGCGAATCCAGCCTTTCTCGGACAGGACGACCGTGACCGGCTCCTTGACGATGAGCGCTTCGAGAGCGGCTTCGGTGTCGATCTCTTTTGCGACGTCGAAGGCGGAGCGGCGCTTGCCGAGTTTCTTCGATGGGTCGAAGACTTCGCGGGCGGCCTTGAGCTGGCGCTTGACCTCGGTCCACTGGCGATCGGTCGAGGCGAGCAGCTTTTCGATGTTGGCTTTCTCTTCCGACAGTTGCTCGTGCTCGCGCTTGATCTCGATCTCTTCGAGCTTGCGCAATGCACGCAGGCGCATGTTGAGGATGGCT
>DAINAT010000101.1:0-13796 GCA_036733305.1 Hyphomonadaceae bacterium | reverse complement strand
CCTCGTCCGTGGTGACCCGGCCCCAAAGGACCTTGATCACCCACGAGGTGTAGATCAGCACGATCGGCAGAAAGACGATGACCGCAATCAGCATGATAAACAGGGTGAGATGGCTGGAGGACGAGTCCCACACGGTCAGGCTCGCGGCAGGCATTTTCGAGCTTGGCAGGATGAAGGGGAACATCGACGCCCCGACCGATCCGACAACGCCCGCAATCGACAGGCCTGATCCCAGAATCGCGAGGCCGGGCCTCTTGCCTAGCATGAGCCAGGCAAGGGCTGCGCCAGCAAAGCCAAGAACCGGCGCGATGATCATCCAGGGGTAGCGGCCATAGTTGTCCATCCAGGCGCCGACCGCGATCGACGCCTCCTTGCGAAGCGGGTTTGCGGGTCCGCCTGCATCAATAGCTCCGTCGATGCGGAATCCCGCAACACCCAGGGCCAGCCAAATGCCAGCGGCTGCATAGAGAGCAATCATCGCAATTGCGGCCCAACGTCCAACAATGATTGCGCGATCAAGCACTGTGCCGTGCTCGATCTTGGTTCCAAGATAGGCGGCGCCGTGCATGACCAGCATGGCGACAGAGACCAGGCCGGCAAGAAGGCCGAACGGGTTGAGCAGGCCCAACAGACCGCCTTCGTAACTGGCCCGTAGGGTTGAATCGATCGAGAAGGGTACGCCCTGCAGCACATTGCCGAGGGCGACGCCGAAGATCAGCGCCGGAACCGCGCCACCGACAAACAGCGCCCAGTCCCAGCTGCTGCGCCACTTCGGGCTCTCCAGCTTGGAGCGATACTTGAAGCCTACGGGCCGAAGGATCAGCGCGGCGAGGACGACAAACATCGCCAGATAGAAGCCCGAGAAGCTGATCGCGTAGACAAACGGCCAGGCAGCAAACAGGGCCCCGCCACCCGTGATGAGCCACACTTGGTGGCCTTCCCATGTCGGCGCAATCGCATTGATGACCAGCCTGCGTTCGCGATCCGTCCTGGCAATGAAGGGCAGAAGCGTGGCTGTGCCCAGATCGTAGCCATCCGTGGCGGCGAAGCCGATCAGCAAAATGCCGACAAGCCCCCACCAGATGATCTTCAGGGTCTCATAGTCCAGAGGGAGTTCCATATGGCTCTCCTATTCGTCGAATTGCGGGCTGGCCGGCGTCGCGGCAAGTGCGGGTGCAGGCGTATCTGGCCGCCCCCCGCCCGAAGGACTTGTGAAGAGGCGCGCGCCCGGCCCGGCCGAGATCGCCTTGAGCATCAGCTTGACCTCAATCACCGCCAGCAGGCCATAGAGCAGGGTGAACCCGACCATTGTTATGATGATCTGGCTCGCTGTCAGGCTAGACGCGCCGAGGAAGGTCGGCAGAACGCTGTCGATGATCCACGGCTGGCGTCCAGTCTCCGCCAGCAACCAGCCCACTTCGATCGCGATCCAGGGCAAGGGGATTGCAAGCACTGCCGCCCGCAGGAACCATTTGGGCGGGTTACGCTTCAGATTGATGAAGTAGAAGGCGAGGGCGAACATGCCGATGAACAGAAAGCCAAGCCCCGCCATGGCCCGAAACGCGAAGAAAGCTGATGGTACGCTCGGAACGGTATCCCATGCTGCTTTGCGAATCTGCTCTTCGCTGGCCGTGCGCGGATCGTCGACATAGCGTTTGAGAAGCAGCGCGAACCCAAGATCTGCCTTGCGCAGGTCGAAGTCGGCGCGCGCGGCTGCATCCTTCGGATTGGCCTTTATGCGTTCCAGGGCATCGTAAGCCAGCATGCCGTTCTGGATACGATGCTCGGCCTTCTCCACGAGCGGAATGATGCCGGCAACTTCCTTGTCGAGCGAGCGGGTGGCGATCAGGCCAAGAAGGGCGGGCGCCTGCACCTCGAAGTGCGTTTTGCGTTCTGTCTGATCGGGGATGCCGAAGAGTGTTAGAGGCGCTGGCGCTGGCTCTGTCTCCCACATTGCCTCAAGAGCTGCGAGCTTCATTTTCTGGTTGTCTGTGAGCGTGTAGCCGCTCTCGTCGCCGAGTACGACGACGGACAGGGCAGAGAGAAGGCCGAAGGAGGCAGCGACAACCATTGATCGCCGGGCGAGCCCCAGATGGCGCTTCTTGAGCATGTACCAGGCCGAGATCCCGAGCACGAATACGGCCGCCGCCACATAGCCTGCGCTGACTGTATGAACGAATTTTGCCTGCGCCACGGGATTGAAGATCACCTCCATGAAGTTGGTGATCTCCATTCGCATTGTATCAGGATTGAATGCCGAACCGACGGGGTTCTGCATCCAGCCATTGGCAATCAGGATCCACAGCGCCGAGAAATTCGAGCCTATCGCGACGAGGAAAGTGACGAACCAGTGGGCCGGCCTGGAGAGTTTGTCCCAACCGAAAAACATCAGGCCAACGAAAGTGGCTTCTAGGAAGAAGGCCATCAGCCCTTCGATGGCGAGCGGCGCACCGAAGACATCGCCGACATATTGGGAGTAATAGGACCAGTTCGTGCCGAACTGGAACTCCATGGTGATGCCGGTCGCGACGCCCAGCACGAAGTTGATGCCGAACAGGTTGGCCCAGAATTTCGTAATTCGCTTCCAGACTTCCTTTCCTGTCATGACGTATGCGCCTTCGGTGATCACGAGGATCATCGAAAGGCCCAACGTCAGTGGAACGAACAGGAAGTGATAGAGCGCTGTGAGCGCGAACTGCCAGCGGGACAGATCGGAAACCAGAAAATCAGGTGTCATAGGAACCTCGTCCGACTGGTTCGCCTGCTGTGTCGTATATCAGAAACTTATAATATAGATACAGGCGCTGTTTGATTCCGCGCAACAGCATGGTCAACTTTACTTGGCGAAATGCCGCACCCTTAAACCTACGAAGCGCACTATGGATCGGCCAGAAGCCAAACGACCGACGTCCGGCAAGATGGCCCTTCGAAGATGGGCAGCGGCTGCGCGCGCAGACATCACCCGAATTTCAGCGTTGAGCTTGGCATCAGCCGTTTTCACGATTGGGTTCGGGTGGAGCCTGTCGATCGGCATTGCCGACGCCGTCCATGGGGAGTGGGGCGGTGGCTGGCTCATCTGGGGTGCAGCAGCGCTATTTGGACGTACGGCCGCCTCGTGGCTCTCCGACCGCGCCGCAGCGCGCGCAGGTCTTCGAATTGTCGGAGCGGCGCGTGCTGAAATTCTTGCGAGCGTGATCGCTTGCGGTGCTGGTCAGCTGCTGGGGGAGGCGCCGGGCGCGCGGGTAAGCCAGATCGTCGATCGCACCGCGATGCTGTCGGGTTGGGCAAGTCGGTGGTCGCCGGGCTCGCGCCTTGCTGTTCTTGTGCCGGTGTCCATCCTGATCGCGGTAGCAACGCAGTCATGGATAGCGACGCTACTGCTTGCGGTATCTGTTCTTACGCTGCCGCTATTTCTCTGGCTCACGATCGGTGAGACGCGCGCGATTGCGAGTGCCCAGCAAGCTTCGCTCGACGCGCTGTCGGGCGCCTTCCAGACACGCACGGAACACGCTGGCCTGATCAAGGCATTCCGCGCGATCGGACGCGAGACGGCAGTGGTGCGCGCGGCCTCAGAGTCGCTCAGAGATGGCACCATGCGCGTGCTGCGCATCGCTTTCCTGTCATCGGCAGTTCTGGAGTTTTTCTCAGCCATCTCGATTGCGCTGATCGCCGTTTATGTCGGCTTCAAACTGCTCGGGCTTTTTCCCTTTGAGACAGGGGAGGTTCTGACGCTTCAAGAAGGCATGATGGTGCTGATTCTTGCTCCGGAGTTCTTCGCGCCGATCCGACGTTTGTCGTCGCTTCACCATGACCGCGCAGCGGCAGTCGCCGCGAGCACCGTTCTGGAGGGCTGGCTCATCGCCACCGGAGATGCACACGAACGGCTTCCGGTACTAGGTCGCCCGCCCCGTGTCGCATTCGACAACGTTTCGATCTGGTTCGGCTCCAACCGGGTCGTTCAAGGATTCAGCTTTGAGGCTCCGCCGGGGCGGCTCACAGTGCTCAGCGGTCGGTCCGGCTCCGGCAAGACCTCCGCTCTGCTTGTGTTGCTCGGATTGGCGCGGGTGAATGGCGGTGTGGTCACCGTGGATGGCGTATCATTGCTCGCTGGCGCCAGCCTCGCAGATAGCGTTGCCTACATTCGACAGTCGCCATGGCTGTTCGAAGGGACCCTCGCTGAAAATCTTCGTGTTGGCGGGCCCAAGGCCTCCGATCAGAATCTCCTTGATGCGCTGGCGCGCGTCGGCGCGAGTCATCTGGCATCGGGCGAGAATGGTGGGCTGTCCCGTCAAATCGGAAGGGGCGGGCAGGGCCTCTCCGGCGGCGAGCGCCAGAGGATTGCGATCGCGCGCGCGCTCCTGCGTGGAGCGAAGCTCTGGCTGCTGGATGAGCCGACGGCGCACCTCGACGCGACTGCGGAGGCGGAGTTGCTTGATCTCCTCCGCGATCAGGCTGGGGAGCGTACGTTGATCGTCGCGAGCCACAGCGCCGCGGTGTTGAAGGCAGCCGACCTTGTTGTGCGTATGCCGTCGAGGGAGATGGCTGCGACATGATTGCGCTATGGATATTTCTTGGCCGGCCGGCCGCGCGATCCTTCGTGCTGGCAATGACCCTTTCCGTTCTGTCGTCGCTGCTCGGCATTGCGCTTCTGGGACTTTCTGGATGGTTTCTCGCAGCGGCTGCGGCGGCTGGTGCTTCCGGCGCCAGCTACGCATTCAATCACCTTTATCCGAGCACCGGCGTCCGAACGATTGCCGTCGGCCGCGTGGCTTCACGCTACGCGGAGCAACTGGTCGGGCATGAGGCGACGTTGGAGGTGTCTGCGGCCATCCGGCCGCTGGTGTTCGAACGCATTGCTCGCGCAGAGCTGGGTCTGGCAGCGCTGCCGGCACGCGATCTTGCCGTCATCGTCGATGATGTTGGCGCGGTCGAAGGCGGCTTCCTGCGGGTCGTCAGTCCAGCGTTTGGCGTTGGCGCTGCGGTACTCGTCGCTATCGGCTGGGTGGCGGCTGTTTCAGCGCTCGCATCCATGGCTGTCCTTATTCTTTTTGCCGTTGCGTGTGTAGGCGCTCCATACCTCCTGCTACGTCGCGCCAGGGCGGCGGCCGTGTCGCTCGCGTCCGAGCAGGGCGTCCTTCGGTCCGATCTCACGGGCGTTGTCGAGAACGCGATCGAATTGGACGTATCCGGCGTCCTCGGCGCGGCGATGACGGGTGTAAACGACAGGCTCACCGCTGGGCTGCAGGCGCAGGACCGGCTGCAGGCGCCATTTCGCGACACGGCGGCGTTGATTGGTCTCGCGGGAGGACTGGCGGCGCTGCTCGTCATCGCGTGGGCCATCGCTATGCATGCAGACGGAGCCATAGCGGCCGGCGCATCCCTGGCAACGCTTGCTGCGTTCGAGGCAGCGTCGGCTGCAGCACGGGTTCTCGATGCCGGCGCGCAGGCTTCCGCATCGGCTAGACGACTTTTGGAACGGCTGCAGGACGCCAAATCCACATACGGCGGAGACACCGTTCTGCAATCGGCGCTGCCCCTAAAGCTCGATCAGGTTCTGGTTGGGGTCGGTTCAGCACGGCGCGTTGGACCGGTGAGCTTGCTGTGCGGTCCTGGGGATCTTGTCGAACTCTCGGGAAGATCGGGCGTGGGAAAATCGACAGTTCTGGAGGCTATCGCGGCGCTGCGACCGATCTGCGCGGGATCACTCACGTATGGCGGGATTGAGCAGGAAACCGTCAGACCGGCGTCGGTTCTGGCGCGCGTCGCCATTGCCCCGCAAATTCCCTCGTTCCTGCCTGGGTCGCTCCGGGAGCAGCTTGTCTATGGCCGGCCGGATGCAAGCGACGAGGACATCAGCGCTGCGCTTGCTATGGTGTGCATGACTGACGTCGTCGTCGGTCGGGGTCCTGACGACGCGTCCGTTTACTCAGGCGGAGAGCAGCGCCGGCTCGGAGTTGCGCGTGCACTCATCGCCGATCCCGAGTTACTTCTGCTGGATGAGCCATTTGCGGGACTGGAAGTGGACCTGTCTCAGCGCATCAGGGTCAACCTGGCTCGCTGGGTCGGGGAAGGTCGCCGCGCCATTGTCTTTACGGGCCACCAAGTCGGTCCGGACTGGGCAGGTTCTCCAGTTCGGCGCATCAAATGGCCAGACTGAATAAAGGGCTGCTACATCCTGCGCCTTGTATGTGTTTTAGGTGTCGCTAAATTAGCGGCCAGGATATTCCGGAGTCGCCCATGCCCGCAGCCCGTCGCAAGCCGAGTGCAGCAGTTCCCGCTGTGCGCAAGCTTGAGCCGCGTGCGGCCGAGGCGGCGCAATTGCTCAAGCTGTTGGCGAATGACCAGCGTTTGACAGTTCTCTGCCGGCTGAGCGGTGGAGAGATGTCTGTGACCCAACTCGGCCAGCACGTGAATCTCACGCAATCGGCTTTGTCTCAGCATCTGGCAAAGATGCGCGCCGAAGGCCTTGTTGCCACACGCCGGGAAGCCCAGACGATCTACTATCGGCTTTCCGACCCTATTGCAGAGCGCCTCATCGGCGTGCTTTGCGAGCTCTACGGCGGGCCTAGCCACTGAAGGCTACAAGACTACCGAAATGCTGTGCCCGGCTTCACGCCGAGCTTCTTGAAGATCATCGCGGCGGGACAAAAGCCCGTGAACGCGGCCTGAAGCATGTTCGCCCCGGCAAATGCCGACAACCAGACCCACAGCGGATGAACGGTCATGGACAAAGCGACGCCGGTTAAAACAACGAATCCTGCGAAAGCGAGGACAGCGCGATCAAGTGACATGGAAGACTCCTTCAGATTGCAGGTTTGCCTGAGTTGGTCAGGTGACCGCCAACCCACGCGGCCAAGGCGTCAGCTTTGATCAAACCCGCCTTGCGATCGACGATGCGGCCATCGCGAAACAGGATCAGCGCGGGGATGCCGGACACGCCGAGACTTTGGACCATCTGACTCTGATCTGCATTCAGTTTCACGAGCCGGGCCTTGCCCGCTAGCGCTCCGGCTGCAGTGGCGAACTGAGGCGCCATGGCGCGACATGGACCGCACCAAGGAGCCCAGACATCGACCAGGATCAGTCCCGTCGATTTTTCAAGAAGAAGCGCAAGCTGGGCATCATTGACTTCCGCTGGTCGGTCGAGGCCTAGCGGCGCTGCACATCGCCCACATTTGGCCGCTGCGGCTGGTTTGTCGGCCGGCACGCGGTTCACAGAGCCACAGGCGACGCAGACGGCCTGATTAGATAGCGCGACACCCATCATCTCACCCCTTCAGTTTGTGAATCCCAAGGGTGTCCATCACGAGCTTTTCATAGAACGGCTCGCTTTCACCCTTCTTGATCTTGCCGATGAAGTAGGACTCGAAACCCGCCTTCGCCATGTGGACCCAGCCACCCTTGGCGGACCAATTCACGTTGCGCGGCGGAATCTGCGGTTGCGCGACAAACGCAACACCACCGTCACCGAAATCGGCGAGACAGATTGCGTTCCACGTGGCCTCGGCATCTGCTGGCTCGCCGCGCAAGAGAGCGCCGATGTTATGGGCCGTCGCGGTCACCATGGATTCGATCATGAACCCAGTCTTCGGTACGCCGACCGGGACAGGCGTCTTGCCCATGGGCGGGATCGCCACCGTCACGCCGATGCTGAAGATATTCTGGTAGGTTGGGTTGCGCTGGTTCTTGTCGATCAGGACGAAGCCCCGCGGGTTGACGAGATTCTTTACGCCACGAATAGCCGAGACGCCCCGGAAGGCGGGCAGCATCATGGAGAAAGCGAAGGGCAGGGCGTGGGTCGTCTTGACGGCCCCATCGTCACCGACTTCTTCCACATGCATCGTTCCTGCTTCGACGCTGGTCACGCGCGCATTGGTGATCCACTTCATGTGGCGGTTGCGCATCTCGCTTTCGAGCAAGCCTTTCGTATCGCCAACGCCGTCAAGGCCAAGGTGCCCGACATAAGGTTCGGAGGTGACGAACGTCATCGGCACCTTGTCGCGGATCTTGCGCTTGCGCAGCTCTGTATCGAGGATCATAGCGAACTCGTAGGCCGGGCCGAAGCACGAGGCGCCCTGCACGGCGCCAACGACGATAGGTCCTGGTTTTTTGCAGAAAGCTTCGAAAGCCTCTGCTACGTGTTCGGCATGCTCGGCCTGGCAGATCGACTGCGTGAAGCCCTGTGGCCCAAGCCCCGGAATTTCGTCGAAGGCGAGATCAGGTCCCGTGGCAATTACCAGATAGTCGTAGCTGAGCGACTGGCCGTCCTCGAGTTCCAGCCTGTTCTCAGCCGGCACAACGCGGGAGGCGCCTGTCGTTATGAAGTTGATGCCTTTCCGTTTCATCACCGGACGAAGGTCAACCTCAATATCCTTGCGTTTGCGCCAGCTGACGGCGACCCATGGGTTTGACGGAACGAACTGGTAGATAGCCCCCTTCGACACAACCGAGATTCTGTCGTTCTTTCGGAGTTGATCGCGAATCTCGTAGGCGGCGATTGCGCCACCGAGTCCAGCGCCAAGTACGACGATGTGAGCCATGATTTCCTCCCGGGTTCTGCGTCATCCGGTATTGACAATATATGCGAAGACGCGCATATGCGCAAGTATGCAAATAAAGACTACGGATATGGCAGGTCGAGCATCGGACGCCAGCGAGTTTCTGAGGACGCTGGCGAACCCGCATCGTCTCATGATCGTCTGCCGCCTGATTGAGGGAGATCAATGCGTTGGCGGCTTGGCCGCCGATCTTGATCTGCAGCAGACGCTGGTATCGCAGCATCTGGCAATCCTGCGGCGTCAGCGCGTCGTGGAGGCTCGGCGCGCCGGTCAGACAATCCGCTACCGCCTGACGAGCGGCATCGCTCGCGCCGTCGCAGAAACGCTGGCGTCCCATTTCTGCGCGCCCCCTACCAACGCCAGCAGGACGAGCTAGGAGCCCTCAATGTTCAAGTCACGCGCAGTCCCTACGGAAACACCGCAACAAATTCACGACGCGATGGCGCGAGGAGAAGTTGTTCTGATCGACGTTCGGGAGCCGACCGAGTATGCCGTCGAACGCATCCACGGCGCGATGCTGTTCCCGCTTTCAACTTTTGACCCTGCTGGTCTTCCCGACGCGCAGGAAAAACAGATTGTCTTGCAGTGCGGCTCTGGAAAGCGATCCGAGATGGCGTTCCGCAAAGCGTTCGCCGCCGGCGTGCTTGTTCGCAGCCATATGGGAGGCGGTATCACGGCCTGGAAAGCAGCCGGTCTTCCGGTTGTCTCGACCGATCCATCGACCGGCAGTGTTCGTGACCCGGTCTAAACAGCAGTGGGAATAGGCATGCGAGCCTTGATTGGAAGTCTGGTTCTGGCGACGGCGCTGTTCGCTGGCGGTTGTGGCGGAGCGCAGACCGATGCCCCGAAGGTAGAGCAGGGTGCTTCGCCCGCGGCGCTGACGATCGCCGAGCGAACTGTGCCCGATTTCCGCATGGTTTCGGCCGTCCTGACCAATCGCGATGTAGGCGATGCGCGCGCCCGAATTGGCGGTCGCATAACGCAGATACTCGTGAAGGAAGGCGAGAAAGTGCGAGCCGGGCAGGTCGTCGCGGTTATTGGTGATGATCGCATCTCGCTTGAGGCCGACGCGGCCGGCGCGGCGGTCAGAGCAGCTGAAGCGACCAGCCAGCAAGCCCAGCAGGATTTGCAGCGCGCTGAGCGTCTCTTTTCCAGTGGGGCGATTTCCCAGGCCGCCATCGACCAGGCGCGATCCGGAGCGAAGGCAGCCGAGGCCCAGCTTCAGGCCGCGCGCGCCCAGGCGGGCGCTGCTCGCGCACTGAACAGCCAGGGACAGGTTGTTGCGCCGTCCACAGGCGAAGTGACCCGCATTCCATCTCCCCGCGGAGCAGTCATCATGCCCGGCGAGGTGGTGGTGCAGATTACGACTGGCGCCCCCGTTCTCCGCATCGAATTGCCCGAGTCCGAAGCTGCAAACCTGAAGCAGGGCGAGTCCATCCGCTTCCTGGCTGACGACAGCGAAGAGCCGAGGTTCGCCACCATTCGTCAGGTCTATCCTGCTGTAAGTTCGGGTCGCGTGATGGCTGACATCGACGCGTCGGGCATTGATCGCCAGCTTGTCGGCGGCCGCGTCCGCGTCATGGCGCCCGCCGGAGAGCGCGTGGCGATTGTGATACCGGACGCCTACATCGATACCCGCTACGGGGCGGACTATGCGCGCCTCAGCCGCAAGGGCGGAATCGTTATTGAAGTGCCCGTGCAGCGTGGATCGCGCGTTCCGCTTGAGGACATGCCCGATGGCGTCGAGATCCTATCGGGTCTGCGAGCTGGCGATGTCATCCTGCCGGTGGAGCGCGCATCGTGAAACTCGGCATTTCGGGCAAGCTGACTGAGGCAACGATCCGGTCGCCGCTGACGCCGCTCTTCCTGCTTACGGCGATCGCGCTTGGCTTGTTGGCGCTGTTTACGATCCCGCGTGAGGAAGAACCTCAGATCAGCGTGCCGATGGTGGACATTGCCGTCCGTGCCGACGGTCTCAAGGCGCCAGATGCTGCCGAACTGATCACCAAGCCGCTCGAGACCATCGTCAAGGCCATCGACGGCGTCGAGCATGTTTACAGCCAGACGCAGGATGATGGCGTCCTCGTCACGGCCCGCTTCAAGGTTGGGACGGAGCGCGACGATGCAATCCTGCGCATCCACGAGCGCATCCGCGCGAACTACGACAAAATTCCCACCGGCATTCCCGAGCCTCTGATCGTCGGGCGCGGCATCAGCGACGTCCCCATCGTCGTGATTACGCTTGCTCCCGAAGCGGCAGCCGCGGATCGCTGGAACGACCAGGCGCTTTATCTGGTCGCAGAGGAACTGCAGACCGAACTGGCCAAGGTCCAGGACGTTGGTCTCACCTTCATCGTTGGCGGTCGTCCTCAGGAAATCCGGATCTCGCCAGATCCGGGCCGCATGGCGCTTTACGGCGTCCCACTGAAATCGGTCATCGACACCGTCAGCAGCGCTAACGCCTCCTTCCCGGCGGGCGACCTGCGCAGCGTCGACAAGGTCCAGTCCGTTGCTGTCGGCAGCACGATTGATACGGTTTCGGAGCTTGAGCTTCTCTCGATCCGCGCCGCCGACGGACGCACCGTCTATCTCCGGGACGTGGCGGACATTTCCCTGGGCGCGCGTGAAGATCAGGCCCGAGCCTGGCGCTTCAGCCACGAAGCCGATGCTGTGCGAATGGCTCCGGCCGTAAGCCTCGCCATCGCCAAACGCGACGGGGCAAATGCAGTTGTGGTTTCCCAGGCAATCGAGCAGCGCCTCCACCAACTGGAAGGCAAACTCATTCCAGAGGGCGTTTCGGCGAACATCTCACGCAACTATGGCGAGACAGCGAACGAGAAAGCCAACGAGCTTCTGTTCCATCTTGCGCTCGCTACCATAAGCATCGTCATCCTGATCGGCTTCGCGATTGGCGTGCGCGAGGCGATCGTCACAGCCTTCGTCATCCCGACCACCATCCTGCTAACCCTCTTCGCGTCCAATCTGATGGGCTACACGATCAACCGGGTCAGCCTGTTCGCCATTATCTTCTCGATCGGCATCCTCGTCGACGACGCTATTGTGGTGATCGAGGACATCGCGCGCCACTGGGCGATGAGGGATGGCCGCTCGCGCTATCAGGCTGCCATCGAGGCCGTGGCCGAGGTCGGAAACCCCACGATCGTGGCAACGCTGACGGTCGTCGCCGCACTCCTGCCCATGATGTTCGTGTCCGGCCTCATGGGGCCGTACATGGCGCCGATCCCTGCAAACGCTTCAGCAGCGATGCTGTTCTCGTTCTTCGTCGCGATGGTTCTGGCGCCTTGGCTCATGGTTCGCTTCGCCCGCAAAACACTAGCCCATGGTGGGGAAGGGCTCGGTGGGCATGATACTGATGGCGGCAAACTCGGCCGCCTCTACCGCAAGGTTGCGACGCCGATCATTGCTTCCCGCAAGGCTTCGGTGATCTTCCTGATTGTCGTCGGCGTGGTGACCATTGCCGCCTGCGCTCTCTTCGCAACCAAGACCGTGCGCGTGAAGTTGCTGCCCTTCGACAACAAGTCCGAGCTTCAAGTTGTCGTCGATCTTCCCGAAGGCGCCACGATGGAAGCAACGGAGCGTGTCCTGATCGATGCTGCGGGCATCGTTAGCAGCATGCCGGAAGTGCTCGCGTCCGACGCCTATGCCGGCACGGCGTCCCCATTCAATTTCAACGGCCTCGTTCGTCACTACTACCTGCGTAACAAGCCGGAGATGGGTGACCTTCAGGTCACGCTCGCGCCGAAGGACAAGCGCAGCAGATCGAGCCATGAGGTTGCCCTGGACATGCGCCAGCGTCTCAAGGCGCTTGAGTTGCCGGAAGGGACATCCGTCAAGGTTGTCGAAGTCCCGCCAGGGCCGCCGGTGCTTGCGACCCTGTTGGCCGAAATCTACGGGCCTGATGCGGAGACCCGCCGTGCCGTCGCAACCGAAGTCCGAAAGATCTTCAACAGCGTTCCCTACATCGTCGATACTGACGACAGCTTCGGCCAGCAGCGTCCGCGTCTTCGTTTGACGCCAGACCGGTCGCAGATGGACTTCTTCGGCGTTGCTGAAGGTGACGTTATGCAGTCCATCGCGGTCACGCTGAACGGTCAGGCCATTGGCTATTCCCATCGCGGGGAAGGGCGCAATCCGATCGGCATCGCGGTCCGCTTGCCACAGTCAGCTCGCACCTGGTCAAAGGGGCTGGCGGCAATGCCAGTCGCTCAGGCGGCTGACGGGTCACGTCTCGTTGAAATGGGCGAGCTTGTTCAGGCGCGAGACGAGATCGGTAGCTATCCGATCTTCCGGCGCGATGGTCTGGCCGCTGAGATGGTTATGGCCGACCTGGCCGGCGCTTATGAGGCGCCAATTTACGGCATGCTCGACGTGCAGGCGGCGATCGAAGCCCACGCCTGGGGCGCTCTACCCAAGCCAGCGATCAGTCTGTACGGCCAGCCGGACAATGAAGCCAAACCGACGTTGCTGTGGGATGGCGAATGGGAGATCACCTATGTCACGTTCCGCGACATGGGCGCTGCATTCGCGGTCGCCATCTTCGGCATCTACGTCCTCGTCGTTGCCCAGTTCAAATCGTTCCGTCTGCCGCTGGTGATTCTTACGCCGATACCGCTCACACTGATTGGGATCGTGATCGGCCACGTCCTGTTCAACGCGCCGTTCACAGCCACGTCGATGATCGGCTTCATCGCGTTGGCGGGGATCATCGTTCGCAACTCGATCCTGCTGGTAGACTTCATCCGGCATTCGAAGGACACCGACAGGCCGCTGCGCGATGTTCTGCTTGAAGCCGGCGCGATTAGGTTCAAGCCGATCCTGCTGACCGCTCTTGCTGCGATGATCGGAGCAGCAGTGATCTTGAGCGACCCAATCTTCCAGGGTCTTGCTATCTCGTTGTTGTTTGGTCTTGCGTCATCAACGCTCCTGACCGTGCTCGTGATCCCTGCGATCTATGTCGCGATGCGCGATGATGGTCGGCCGCTCTCGACGTCCACGCCAACCAAAATTCAACCAACTGCTTCGGTCACAGAGGCTGTGACTTGAGATCTGCGGCTGGCATCGCCTGTATCGGAAATGCATGCCGCCAAAAGGAGACTGAAATGAGCAAGCGGCCCGTTGTGGAAGCTCTGAAGAACGTTCTGGCGGACAATTATGCGCTGTACCTGAAGACTCAGAATTATCACTGGAATGTCGAGGGCGCCAACTTCAGAGGCCTGC
>DAINAT010000100.1:0-13844 GCA_036733305.1 Hyphomonadaceae bacterium | reverse complement strand
ATCGCCGTGTCGTGTTCGGCGAGATGACCAACGAGAAGCTGTTCGACATCAAGGATGTTACCGCGCTCGAATTCTTCATTCTCGGATTGCTGGCCATCATGGCCCTGACTTTCGGCGTGTTCCCCGGCCTGATCTTCGATCTGACCAAGGGTTCGACGTTGGAAATCCTGCGGATGATCGGACAGTAGGGACGCATCATGGATTTCCTCGCCGACATCAACAACGCGGTTCCCGAAGCAACGCTTGCGGGTTTCGGTCTGATCGGACTTCTTCTGGGCGCCATTGGCGGCGACCGGATCTCGGGCCTGCTGCGCATTCTTGCGGCCGCAGCGCTCGTCGCGGCATCCGTCCTGACGTTCTACCAATTCCAGCATCCGGGCGCGGCTGATGGCATTTCCGCCTTCGCAAGCCCGATTGCTCCGGATGGTCTCTATCGCGTGACCTTGTTCACGTTGTTTGCCAAAGGCGTCACCTATGCGCTGGCAGCGCTTGCCCTGTTTATGTCGGGCGGCTTCCTGAAGACGGCGCAGATGGAGCGGTACGAATATCCGCTGCTGATCACTTTCGCCTCGCTCGGCGCGGGCATGATGCTGTCGGCCAACGATCTTATGACGCTCTATGTTGGCATCGAGACCATGAGTCTCTCGTCCTATGTCCTGGCTGCATTCCGTCGTGACAGCATCAAGTCGGCAGAAGCAGGCCTCAAATACTTCGTGCTCGGCGCGCTGGCCTCCGGCCTGCTGCTATACGGCTCGTCGCTGATCTATGGTTTCACCGGCGGTACGGGTTATTCGGTGATTGCCGCCGCGCCGGTTTCGATTGGCCTGATCTTCGGTCTGGTGTTCGTAATCTGCGGTCTGGCGTTCAAAGCTTCGGCTGCGCCATTCCACATCTGGACGCCCGACGTGTATGAGGGCGCCCCTGCGCCGGTTGTGGCGTTCTTCTCGACGGCTCCGAAGATCGCTGCGGTGGGCCTGCTTGGACACGTGCTGTTCGTGGCCTTTGGTCCGCATATCAGCAGCTGGCAGCAGATTCTGGGGATCATCGCTGCTGCGTCGATGCTGGTCGGCGCGTTCGGCGCTCTTCTGCAGAACAGCATCAAGCGTATCCTCGCTTACTCCTCGATCTCCAACGTCGGCTTCGCGCTGATCGGCATTGCTGCTGGCGCGGAGAAGGGCGCGGCAGCCGTGCTTGTCTACATGACGCTCTACGTCATCGCGACGCTCGGCATGTTCGGCGGCGTTCTGGCCCTGCGTCGGGGCGGCAAGGCGATCGACTCGATATCGGACCTGAATGGCCTCGTGAAACAGAAGCCGGGCATGGCTTTGGGCCTGCTCGTTCTGATCTTCTCTGTTGCCGGTATCCCGCCAGCCGCGGGCTTCTGGGGCAAGTTGCAGGTCTTCCAGGCCGGCATCAGCGCTGACTTGCTGTGGCTGGTTCTGGTGGGCGCGCTCGCAAGCGTGATTTCATTGGGGTATTACCTGCGCCTTGTCTGGGCGATGTTCATCAAACCGCCGGGTGAAGCGCTCGACAAGACGGACGCCAGCGTTGGCATCATCGTGTTTGTCACGGCGATCCTGATGTTCCCGGTGCTGACAATCACCATCCAGATGCTGCTGGAGACGGCTGCCCGCGCTTCGGGCGGCTGAGGCTGATGAAGCTCGAAACCTTCTCGAGCGCCTGGCCGGTCGTCCGGTTCGACGAAATTGACTCCACGAACGAGGAAGCGCGTCGTCGTGCTTCGAGCGGTGACATAGGCCCGTGCTGGCTTGTAACCGAACAACAGACGGCGGGCAGGGGACGTCTTGGCCGTCAATGGTCGTCCCCGAAGGGCAATCTGTTCGCGACCGCGTTGTTGCCCTGGCCTGGCACGCTTCAGGAGGCGGCTCTGGCCTGCTTCTCGGCCGGACTAGCCGTTATTGATGCCGCCAGAATGCTGGGTGTCGATGGTTCCGCCCTGAAGCTGAAATGGCCGAACGACGTTCTGGCTGGTTCGGCAAAGGTCACGGGCATCCTGATCGAAACAGGTAATCTGCATGGCCAGCTCTGGATGGCCGCCGGCATCGGCGTGAACGTCGAAGTCGCGCCTGAGCGATCCGACCGCGTAACATCGTGTTTGACGGCGCTGCCGGGCGGATCAGGGGCCACATCGCAGAAGATGCTGGGCGCGCTGGACATCGCCTTCCGCGCGAGGGCGTTCCAGCTGCTGACCGAGGGATTTGGCCCGACGCGTGATGCCTGGCTGGCTCACGCAGCCTTTATGGGCGCAAAAGTAGAGCTAACGCCTGTTTCTGGCCGCATCGAGGGCGTGATGACGGGGCTGGCCGAAGATGGCGCGCTTGTCCTTAAGCTTGCCGATGGCTCAGAAACTCATGTTCGGGCCGGCGAAATCTCGGTATTGGGCTAGTTTCTAGGCTTATGGAGCGGCGCATGCTGCTGGCAATCGACACGGGCAACACCAACACGCTGTTTGCCGTCCATGACGGCAACGAATGGCGAGCACAATGGCGCTCGGCAACCGACATGACGAAGACGGCCGACGACTATGCTGTCTGGCTATCGACCTTGATGGAGCTGAGCGGACTCAAGCTGTCCCAGATCGACGATTGCATCATATCGACGGTTGTGCCGCAGTCGCTTTTCAACCAGCGCAACCTTGCGCGGCGCTATCTCAACGTGGAGCCATTTGTTGTTGGCGAGAACGTTGAGTTGGGCGTGAAAGTGAACATTCCCAAACCCAGCGAAGTTGGCGCAGACCGTCTTGTGAACGCTGTGGGCGCTCACGACGCTTACCCAGGTTTCCCGCTGATCATGATCGACAGCGGCACCGCCACCACCTTCGATATTGTGGGCGCGGATGGGTCGTTCGAGGGCGGCATTATCGCACCGGGCATCAACCTTTCGATGAAAGCGCTGCACGAGGCGGCCGCCAAGCTGCCGCGCGTCGCTATCCAGAATCCGGGCCGGGTTATCGGCAAGGATACGGTCACCGCCATGCAGTCCGGCGTGTTCTGGGGCTATATCGACCTGATCGATGGGCTGGTCGAACGCATCAAAGACGAGTACGGCCAACCCATGAAAGTCATAGCGACCGGCGGCGTCGCCTCCCTTTTCGAGGGTGCGGCGCGCAATATCGACCATTTCGACAGCGACATCACGATCAAGGGTCTGCGGATTCTTTATGATCGCAATGTCGCCAATGCGGCCAAAGAGCTGAAATGAAGGACGCGGAACTTATCTTCGCGCCCCTCGGCGGCTGCCGTGAAATCGGGATGAACCTGAACGCGTACGGCTATGGTCCGCCGGATGACCGGCGCTGGATCATTGTTGATGTCGGCGTGACCTTTGGCGATGACTCGACGCCGGGCGTCGATCTCATCATGCCGGACCCGGTTTATCTGGAAAGCTTTGCCGACCAGATCGAGGCGATCATCCTCACGCATGCGCACGAGGACCATATCGGCGCCATCGGTTGGCTGTGGCCGCGTCTGCGCGCGCCGATCTATGCGACGCCGTTCACCGCCTATCTCGTGGCTGAGAAGCTGCGGGAGCGTGGCCTTGAAGGGCAGGCCGAACTTCGCGTGATGCAGCTTCAGGAGACGCGTCAGTTCGGTCCGTTCGAAGTTGAACTGGTCACGCTCACGCACTCGATTCCTGAACCGAACGGCCTGGCCATCCGCACGCCGCTTGGTCTGATCCTTCACACGGGCGACTGGAAAATCGATCCCGATCCGATCATCGGTGAGGACTTTGATCAGGCGAAGATCGAACAGCTTGGTCGCGAAGGGATTCTCGCGATTGTCTGTGACTCGACCAACGTGTTCGAGGAGGGCGAGGCTGGTTCGGAAGGTATGGCGCGTGAAGCGCTGAAGCGAGCTGTCGCGGAGCAGACCGGCAAGGTTGCTATCACCTCGTTTGCGTCCAACGTCGCGCGCCTGCAGTCATGCTGCGAAGCCGCGCGCGCGAATGATCGTTCGGTCTGCCTCGTAGGTCGCTCGATGTTGCGCATCGTGGCTGCAGCGCAGTCTGTCGGCCTGCTCAAAGGCTTCCAGTTCATCGATCCCGAAGACGCTGCTGATCTGCCTGCGCAGCATGTGCTCTATCTTTGCACCGGCAGCCAGGGTGAACCCAACGCGGCGCTCGCACGCATCGCGCGTGGGGATCATCCGTCGGTAAAGCTTGGCGAAGACGACACCGTTATCTTCTCGTCGCGCGTCATTCCCGGCAATGAGCGCGCGATTGGCGAAATCCAGAACACGCTGGCAGAGCGCAACATCAAGCTCGTTACCGCGCGCCAGTTCGACATCCATGTTTCAGGCCATCCGTGCCGGGACGAGCTCCGCCGTATGTACATGTGGGCGCGTCCGCAGATCGCAGTGCCGGTGCATGGCGAGCGTCGACATATCATGGAACACGCACGCTTTGCGAAGTCGCTACAGGTTCCTGAAGCCATCGCACCGGACAATGGTCACATCATCAAGCTAGCACCCGGTCCGGTTGAGCTGATCGACGAAGTTCCTGTCGGACGTCTGCATGTCGATGGTGAGGTGCTGACGTCGGACAAGGCCGGCGGTATGTGGGAGCGTCGCAAGATCGCCTACAACGGCCACCTCACCGTCAGCGTCGTCATCGCCAAGGGCAAGGTGGAAGACGGTCCGATCATTGTCGGTCGTGGCTTCTCCGAACCCGATGGCCGGCCGGCGGATGAATCCATGGAGTCTATCGACGATGCTGCCGAGGCGGCCCTCGCTAACCTGAAGCGCGGCGATTTTGGCGACGACGAGAAAATCGAGAAGGCGCTGGTGAGAGCCGTACGTCGAGCGGCGGAGAACCAATTTGGCAAACGCCCGCTCATCGATGTCACGATACACAGGGTCTAGTCCGGAGTGATGCAATGACTATTGGCCGTCTCAACCATATCGGCATTGCAGTGCCGTCGATCGAGAAGACGTTCGAGACCTACAAGACCCTGTACGGCGCGACCGAGTTCATCCAGCCGTTCGATATGCCGGCTCAGGGCGTGCGGGTCGGTTTTATCAACCTGCCGAATACTCAGCTCGAGATCATCGAGCCGCTCGGCGAAAAGTCGCCCATTATCAACTTCCTCGAGAAGAACCCGAAGGGTGGACAACACCATGTCTGCTTCGAGGTGCCGGAAATCCATGCCGCCAAGGCAGAAATGGAAGCCAAAGGGGCGAAGGTGCTGGGTGAGCCGCGCATAGGCGCACACGGCACTCTGGTCATTTTCGTCCACCCGAAGGATTCCGACGGTGTGCTGATCGAACTCATGGAAACCCCGAAGGGCGCCCACTAGGGTCCCGATCCATGGGCATTTTTGAAGCCATCGTGGTGTTTGTCTGTTCGTGGTGGCTGATCTTCCTGCCGATGTTGTCGGCCGGGACACGCAGTCAGCACGAGTCGGACAACGTAGTTCCGGGTACGGAGCGGGCAGCGCCGGTGACGATCAGCTGGCGCTGGAAGTTCATTGTCCCCACGGTCGGCGCGGTGCTTTGCACTTTCCTCATCTGGCTGACGCTGCATATGCACTGGCTGGATTTCATGATTCCAAAGACTTAGGCGGCTTTCAGGCCCCAGTCCGGCCTCATTGCACGGGCACGTCTGGGCGGCTATCAGCCTGAGTCCCGTCTGCACCCGTTCCAGGGCCTTTTTATGCGTCTGTCTCGATATTTCCTGCCTGTTCTCAAGGAAGCCCCTGCCGATGCGCAGATCGTTTCGCACCAGCTGATGCTGCGTGCCGGCATGATCAAGCAGAACGGAGCGGGGATTTATTCCTGGCTGCCGCTCGGCATGCGCGTGCTTCACAAGATTGAGAAGATCGTCCGCGAAGAACAGGAGCGGGCAGGCGCTATTGAGCTGCTGATGCCGACGATCCAGTCGGCTGATCTCTGGAAAGAGTCCGGCCGCTACGACGCCTATGGCAAAGAGATGCTGCGCATCCTCGACCGCCATGAGCGCGAGATGCTCTACGGTCCGACGAACGAGGAGATGATCACGGATATCTTCCGTACTTACGTTCGCTCGTACAAACAGCTGCCGATCAATCTCTACCACATTCAGTGGAAGTTCCGCGACGAAGTGCGTCCGCGTTTCGGCGTGATGCGTGGCCGCGAATTCCTGATGAAGGACGCGTACTCGTTCGACGCGACCGCTGAGGACGCCAAGCAATCCTACTACCGGATGTTCTGCGCTTACCTGAACACGTTCAGCCGCATGGGCCTCAAGGCTGTGCCGATGCGCGCCGATACCGGTCCGATCGGTGGCGACCTGAGTCACGAGTTCATCGTGCTGGCGGAAACCGGCGAGAGCGCCGTGTTCTGCGACAGCGCGCTGGTCGACATGCCGCCTCCGGGCGCTGATCTCAACTTCTGGCAGGATCTGCTTCCTGAAGTGGAAAAGCGCACGAAGTTGTATGCAGCCACCGAGGAAATGCACGACCAGGCCCGCTTTGAAAGCGAAGTTCCAGCCGAGCGTCGCCTGTCTGCCCGCGGCATTGAGGTTGGCCATATCTTCTACTTCGGCACCAAGTACTCCGCGCCGATGAAGGCCGAAATCGCGACGGCCGATGGCAAGACCATTCCGGCGGAGATGGGGTCATACGGCATTGGCGTGTCGCGCCTGCTCGGCGCCATCATCGAGGCCGGCCACGACGACAAGGGCGTTATCTGGCCGCGTGCAGTGGCCCCCTTCGAAACGGCAGTCGTCAGCCTTCGCAGCGACGATGTAGACGTCACCAAGGTCTGCGAGAGCGCTTACTCGCAACTGATGAATGCCGGCATCGACACGCTCTACGACGACACGGGTGAACGTCCGGGCGCGAAGTTCTCGACGATGGAACTGATCGGCGTGCCGGAATTGATCGTGGTCGGTCCGAAAGGCGTGAAGGCTGGCGTTGTCGAGTATCGCAATCGCAAGGCTGGCACTTCGGAGGAAATGACCCTCGAAGCCGCTATCAAGCGCTGCCTCGACAATCGGGGAGCGTAGCCATCATGGACGCGACCAAGGAGCAACGGGTCGTCCACCGGCCCTTCGGTCCTTTCGAGCGCATGCTCGCAATGCGCTATCTGGGCGCAAAGCGTGAGCACGGCGGTCTTGCGTTCATTTCCGTCGTTTCGGTCATCGGCATCACGCTGGGCGTCTGGGCGCTGATCCTGACGATGTCGATCATGAACGGCTTCCGGCTCGAGCTGGTATCGAAAATCGTCGGCTTCGAACCGCACGTGTTCATCGATACGCGCGGCGTTCCACAACCGCAGGTTGACGCGCTGATGGAAGAATTGCTGCAGCGTCCAGGTGTTGAAAGCGTTGAGCCGCTGCACGAAGGCACGGGTTTGGCGTCGGCCTATAATCGCAGCGAAGGCATTCAGGTCCGCGGCGTTCGTCCGGAGGATATTCGCAACAACAAGATGATCGCCGCCAGCGTAGCCGGCGCCGCCGCGCCTATGCCAACTGAACCGCCGAAGAACCGCTGTTCCGCGATCTTCGCTCCGCCATCTGGGTCGGGCTCGCTTGCCCGCTTTGGCGATGAAGGCGCTCTCTCAGCCGACATCGTGATGGGTGACTCGTTCGCATATGCGCTTGGTGTCGGTGTCGGCGACAAGGTCACGATTACGCAGCCCAACGGAGCCCGCACGGCATTCGGCACTTCGCCGCGCACACGGACCTATACGATCTCCGCGATCTATCACGTCGGGAACGAGCGTTTCGATCGCTACGTGGTCTTCCTGCCGATCGAGAGCTCGAAAAACCTGTTCGGCTATGACGAAGGCTATCCGCTCATCGGCATCCGCTTGAACGACCCGAACGCTGCAGAAGACTTCGTGAAAAAGCTGGAGCAGGAAAAGCCATTCCGGATGCAAAGCTGGATTCAGCGCAACTCCACGTTTGTCACGGCCCTGGTTGTCGAACGTAACGTGATGCGCCTGATCCTCTTCATCGTGGTTGTCATCACGGCTCTCAACATCATCACCGGTGTTCTGATGCTGGTGAAGAACAAGGCGCGCGACATTGCTATCCTGCGTACAATCGGCGCAACGCGGGGCGGGGTCGTCCGCATATTCATGATGACCGGAACCGTGCTCGGCATGGCGGGCGTCGGCACCGGCGTTCTACTGGGCGTGCTCAGCGCGACCTTCATCGCCGATATCCAGCACTTCCTCGAGAACTTGCTGGGCTTCTGCCTGTTCCCGCCGGACATCTACCAGCTCGACGCGCTGCCGGCGAAGCTGGAGTGGGGTGAAGTCGGTTGGGTCGGCGGACTGGCCTTCCTCGTCACGCTGTTCATGTCGATCATTCCGTCCCTGTGGGCTGCGCGCCTCAACCCCGTCGAAGCGCTGAGGTTCGAATAATGGAAACCTCCGCTACTCCGGCGCCCGCAGGCACGCCGGTTCTTCAGCTGAAAAATGTGGAGCGTCACTATCGCTCTGGCGAGCGCATGCTAAGTGTGCTGCGCGGCGTTGATCTGGAGCTCCGCGCTGGCGAGATGACGGGCCTCATAGGGCCGTCGGGCTCAGGCAAGTCGACGCTGCTGCATGTCGCCGGCCTGCTCGAACAACCGGACTCGGGACAGGTGTTCTTCAATGGCAAGGATGCCCTGAAGATGAGCGATCGCGACCGCACGGTCGTGCGTCGTCTGCAGATTGGCTTCGTCTACCAGTTCCACCACCTGCTTCCGGAACTGAATGCGGTCGATAACGTCGCCGCGCCGCTAATGATCAACGGTATGTCACGATCCAAGGCGCGCAGACGTGGCGCGGAATTGTTACGGCAGATGGGGCTCAATGAGCGCGACCATCACCGCCCCGGCCAACTTTCCGGCGGCGAGCAGCAGCGTGTTGCCATCGCACGGTCGCTTGCCAACAAGCCGAAGGTGCTGATCGCGGATGAGCCCACCGGAAACCTCGATCCAAACACCTCCATGGTGGTTTTCCAGAACCTTTTCGACATTGCGAAGCAGGAAGGGGTGGCCGTTCTCGTGGCAACCCATAACGTGGAGCTGACGACCTATATGGACCGCACCCTCGCGCTCCAGGAAGGCCGACTCGGTCCTGTTCCCAAGGCGCCGGGCGACTCGGTCTAGGATCGTCCCTATCTATGGGGCCGTCGGCCCGTAGGGATCGAAATTATGACGACTGAAGCGCCAAAATTCATTCACCTGCGCGTGCGCACGGCGCTGTCCCTGCTGCAAAGCATGATCCGGCCGAAGCAGCTGGCGAAGTGGGCGGCGGCAACGTCCACGCCGGCTGTCGGCGTGACTGACGACAACCTGTTTGCGGCGCTTGAGCTGGCCGAAGCGCTGAGCGAGCAGGGCGTACAATTCATCACCGGCCTGACCATCGAAGTTGTCGAACCGGGCGTTCAGGGTGAAGTCGGCAAGATTGCATTGCTGGCCCAGAATGAGGCTGGCTACAGAAACCTGATGAAGCTTTCGACAGCCGGCTTCGTGTCACCCGCCGGGGACGACAAGCGCGTCGCGCTGGCGACACTGCTTGAACACAACGAAGGTCTCATCTGCCTGACCGGCGGGCATGGCGGCTTGTATAATCGCCGCGCCGCAGCTGGCCGTATCGACGACGTTCGCGCGCGTCTTCAGGAACTCGCTACAGTCTTCGATGGCCGTCTCTATATCGAACTGCAGCGACACGGCCGCCCCGAGGAGATCATGGCCGAAGGCCCGCTGGTCGATATGGCTTATGAGTTGAACTTGCCGTTGGTCGCCACCAACGATGCACGTTTCGAAAAGCCAGAACAGCATTCGGTACACGATGTGCTGATGTGCATCGCGAACTCGTCTTATGTCAGTCAGGCGGATCGTCCGCGCGCCTCACCGCAGCAGTATCTGAAATCTCCGGCCGAAATGGCGGCGGCGTTTTCCGATCTGCCGGAGGCGCTCGAGTCCACTGTCGAGATCGCCCAGCGCTGCGCTTACCGTCCCAAGAAACGCAAGCCTATCCTGCCGCCGTTCGACAGCGCTGCTGGTCGCAACGAAGCGGAGGAACTGCGCGCACAGGCCGAGGCTGGCTTGAAGGCACGCCTTCAGGTGGTTAAGCCCGCCGCAGAACTTTCCGTTTACGAGGAGCGCCTGAATTACGAGGTCGGCGTTATCGAACGGATGGGCTTCCCCGGCTACTTCCTGATCGTGTCGGACTTCATCAAGTGGGCCAAGGAACACGATATCCCGGTGGGCCCGGGACGGGGTTCGGGCGCAGGTTCGCTCGTGGCCTGGGCGTTGACGGTTACGGACCTCGACCCGATCCGCTTTGGCCTTCTGTTCGAGCGCTTCCTAAATCCGGAACGCGTTTCAATGCCCGACTTCGATATCGACTTCTGCCAGGAACGTCGTGGCGAAGTGATCGAGTATGTGCGCGACAAGTATGGCTCGGATCGCGTGTCGCAGATCATCACCTTCGGTACGTTGCAGGCGCGCGCCGTGCTGCGCGACGTTGGCCGTGTGCTGCAATTGCCGTTCTTCCAGGTCGATAAGCTGGCCAAGCTCGTGCCGTTCAATCCGGCCAAGCCGCCAACGCTGGCTGAATCGCTTGATATGGAGCCCAAGCTTCAGGAAGCGATAGAAGAAGACGAAGCCGTCGCCAGCCTGTTCGAGACGGCGCAGCAGCTTGAAGGCCTCTACCGCAACGCATCGACCCACGCGGCCGGTATCGTCATCGGCGATCGTCCGCTGGTCGAACTGGTTGGCCTCTACCGCGATCCGAAGTCCGATATTCCGGCCAGCCAGTTCAACATGAAATGGGCCGAGGCGGCAGGCCTCGTGAAGTTCGACTTCCTCGGCCTCAAGACACTGACGGTCATCCAGCGCGCGCTTCAGTTCATTGCGAAGGAAGGCAAGGACATCGGCCCGCATTGGGACGATTTCCAGGATGCCAAGAGCTACGAGCTGATGGCCTCGGGTTACACGCTCGGCGTGTTCCAGCTCGAAGGTCAGGGCATGCGCGACACGCTGAAGAAGGTGCGCCCAGCCTCGATCGAAGACGTCATCGCGATCATCTCGCTTTATCGTCCAGGCCCGATGGACAACATCCCGGTGTATGTCGAGGGAAAGAACGATCCGGCGAAGGTGAAGTATCAGCACCCGGATCTGAAGCCGGTACTCGAGGCGACCTACGGCGTTCCAGTCTACCAGGAACAGGTCATGCAGATGGCGCAGGTCATCGCCGGCTACTCGCTCGGCGAGGCCGACCTTTTGCGTCGCGCCATGGGCAAGAAGAACATGCAGGAAATGTTGGCGCAGCGTGCCCGCTTCTGCGGAGGGGCCTTGGAGCTGAAAGGCGTGGCCAAGCCGCTGGCCGACGAGATCTTCGATACGATGGAGAAGTTCGCAGGCTACGGTTTCAACAAATCTCACGCCGCCGCCTACGCGATGATCGCCTACCAGACGGCTTTTTTGAAGGCGCACCATCCGGGAGAGTTCTTGGCCGCATCGATGAGTCTCGAAGCCGGCAACACAGACAAGCTGGGCGTCTTCTTCCAGGAAGCGCGCCGCATGAACATCGAAGTGCTGCCGCCGGACGTGAACCTGTCTCTGGCGGATTTCAACGTGGAGAACGGCGCGATCCGCTACGCGCTCGGCGCTATCAAGGGCGTCGGCAAACCCGCCATGCTGTCGGTCGAGCAGGCGCGCGCGTCAGGCGGTGATTTCCTCGATCTTCAGGACTTCGCGGAACGTATCGACGCTCGTCTCGTCAACCGCCGTTGCTTCGAGGCGCTGGGCAAGGCTGGCGCCTTTAATTCGGTCGAGCCGAACCGCGCCAAAGCCTTCGCGGCAGCGAGCATGCTGTCAGCCATCGCTACCTCCGCAGAGGAACAGCGCAACTCCAATCAGGTCAGCTTGTTCGGCGACCAACCGGCCCAGAAGCTTCGCCTTCCGGAAGCGTCGTCATGGGGCGAGTCCGAGAAGCTGGACAACGAGCTGACCAGCGTCGGCTTCTTCCTGTCGGGCCACCCGCTCGACGACCTGCTCACCGGTGTGATGCGCAAACGCATCACACTCGCCATTGAGCGCGAGATTGTCGGTCACGAGAAGCAGTTCCTCGACATGATCGGTGTCGTACGCTCGCGCATCGAAAAACCCTCCAAGTCCGGCGGCAAGTTCGCCATCGTCACGCTGTCGGACCCGTCGGGTGAGTACGAGCTGTTCGTCAATGACGAGCTGCTTCAGAATGGGCGCGACATTCTCGAAGTCGGCGAGCGCGTGCTCTGTCGCGTGCGCGTCCGCAAGGTGGACGAAGAACTCCGCTTCTCGATGGATGGCGTGAAGAAGCTCGCGCAGGCATCGATCGGCACACACGAGACTCTGCTGGTGCGTCTCGCCGCGGATGCTCCGCTCGACAAGATCGCCAGCGTGGCGTTGGGCCTGAAGAAGAGCCCGACGCAAAGCGCGCTTGGCGAAATCCACATCGAGATGATCGTCGAGGGCAAGGTCGTCACTATCGCACTGGATGGTCGCTATCCGGTCGACTTCGGGGCCATGTCTGCATTCAAGTCCGTCCCGGGTGTTGATCAGGTCCGGCCGGCGGCGGCCTAGGCGATGGAGGTGAACATGACGTTCGATCCCCAACGGTTTGATGCCGCGTGGGAGCGATACGTCGCTGCCATCGAGAAAACCCATCCCGCCTTCCGTGGCTATCTGGGGCAGGGCGCGAGCGAGGCTGAGATCAAGGCCGCGGAAGCTGTCACGAAGGCGACATTCCCGGCCGACCTGCGCCATATGCTGAGTCGTTACGCTAGTAGCAATGGATGCTTCATCCTGCCAGGATGGGAGTTGTTTGAACCCGCCCGCATCGCAGACGAATGGACTATCTGGGAAGAGCTACGCCGTATCCAGTTCGTGCCCGGGGGCTATGACTGCGAGCCCAACGGGCCGATCAAGGGCGATGAATGGTGGCGACTCGGCTGGATACCATTCTGCGGCGATGGCGGGGGAAATCACCTCTGCGTCGATCTCGACCCGGCCGAGGGCGGAACGGTAGGGCAGGTGATCGGCATGTGGCACGACATGGCCAATCGCGACCTAGTCGCCACTTCTCTCACTGATTTCATTGAAATTATTTCTGCTGACGCCGAAGCCGGCAACGTGGTTTGGGATGAGGAAATGGGCGGGGTCTACGCGGCTCAAGAGACTTGATATCGGGCGAATATTTGCCCGCTCGCCTGGTGCTTGCGTCCTGGCCTGATCCCACGTATATCGCCGCCCATTCCGACACGCGGACCCATTCCGGTGCGGGCGTAAGCTCGTTCTGTCCGCGGCGGCCAACCGGATTAGGAGAATACATTGGCACTTCCCGACTTTTCTATGCGTCAGCTGCTCGAAGCAGGCGTTCACTTCGGCCACCAGGTTCACCGCTGGAACCCCAAGATGAAGGGTTTCATCTTCGGCGAACGTTCCGGCATCCACATCCTCGACCTGTCGCAAACGGTTCCGCTGCTTCACCAGGCTCTGGTGAAAGTGCGTGAGACTGCCGCCAAGGGCGGTCGCGTGCTGTTCGTCGGCACCAAGCGTCAGGCCGCTGAGCAGATCGCGGAGGCCGCCGGCCGCTGCGCGCAATATTACATGAACGACCGCTGGCTGGGCGGCACGCTCACCAACTGGGCCACCGTTTCGAACTCGATCAAACGCCTGCGCGATCTCGACGAGATGCTGCAAGCTGGCGACTCGACCGGCCTCACCAAGAAAGAACTGCTGCAGCTGCAGCGCGAGCAGATCAAACTGCAGCGCGTGCTCGGCGGCATCCGCAACATGGGCGGCCTGCCGGATCTGATGTTCGTGATCGACACCAACAAGGAATCGATCGCCGTCAAGGAAGCCCGCA
>DAINAT010000099.1:0-13938 GCA_036733305.1 Hyphomonadaceae bacterium | reverse complement strand
CTTGAGCTCGGACGCGTTCCAAGACCTCCCGTTTGTCAGGTGCGGGGGCAGTATAACCCGGTTCTGGGCGCCGTAGATTCTGGGAGGCTCCGTCCTACAGTTTGGGCGTGTAGGGCGTTGAGATTGCTTGGGATGGGATTTCGCCGTCCCATGAATCTGTCCCGCTCTATCCCCCAGTTTCGGATCGCGCAGCGTGGGGATGTAGGGTGCATCTTGATGCACCTGGGTTCGGTCACGGTGCATCAAGATGCACCCTACACGGTGGGCGTGGCTCTGGGTCCCGACTTGCGTCGGGAGGAGCGGGACAAGGAACTGGCTTTCGTGGGTGTGGCGTGGTGCATCGTTGATGCACGCTACGGGTTGCTTTGCTCGGTGGGGTGAACGGGGTAGAGGGGCCTGATGAGTGATCCGTGTTTTGTTCTTGTGGCGCCCCAGATGGGGGAGAATATCGGTGCGGCGGCGCGGGTGATGGCGAACTTTGGTTTGCATGATCTGCGGCTGGTGGCGCCGCGCGATGGGTGGCCCAATCCTGCTGCGGAGACGATGAGCGCGGGCGCGTTGCCGGATGTGGTGACGGCGCGGGTGTTCGATACGGTTGAAGCGGCGATTGCGGATTGCGGGATCGTGTTCGCAACGACGGCGCGGCCGCGCGAGATGGAGAAGCCGGTTGTCGATGCGGCGGGCGCTGTGGCGCAGATGCGCGCGACACAGGCGAGGGCGGCGATCCTGTTCGGCGCCGAGCGCGCGGGATTGCCGAATGAGGCGGTGGCGCTGGCCGATGCGATCCTGTCGTATCCGGTACATCGGGGTTTTGCTTCGTTGAACCTCGCGCAGGCGGTGGCGCTGATGGCGCATGCCTGGGCGGCGAGTGAGCCTGCGAATCTGCCGGATGGTTTCATCGACACGGTGGGCGCGCCAGCTTCGCGCGAAGAGCTGGTCGGGATGATGGAGCATTTCGAGGAAGAGCTCGATCGCGCGGGCTTCTTCTTTCCGGATGCGAAGCGGGCGCCGATTACGCAGAACCTGCGCAATGCGTTTACCCGCGCAGGGTGGACGGCGCAGGAGGTGTCGACCTTCCGCGGAGCGATCAAGGCGCTGGCGGTTGGCCGGGGCAAGGCGCGCGTCAAGCGCGAGGACTAGCCGCCAATCGCTCGGCTCAATGTGCGGCCGCGATATCGGGTCCCGGCAAATAGAATCCCGAGCGCTGTGACGCGCCCGGGATGATCATTGGTCCTCGATCTGAGTTCTCGGCTCAGACTAGTTGTTCACCGATGCTCCGGCGCTGGTGCTGTTCGAGGCGCCAGCAGAGACGCCATTCGAATTTGCGCCTGCGCCTGCGGAGGTCGATGAACTGGCGCCGACTTTCACGTCGGGTTTAGCGGCCTTGGCCTTCGCGGAGGCTTCAGCGGATTTCTGTTTGGCCGTGTCGACGGTGGCGTGAGCTGCGCCATGGGCTTTATCGGCCGTGCCGCGCGCGGTGTCGGTTACGGGGCGGGTGTCGATTGTGGCTGAGCCCGAGCCGCCTACGCCGATCTGGGCGGTGGCGGGAAGATCAATGAAAGCTGCCAGCGCGATGCTGGCGAAAATACCAGTACGAATCATGTGGAAGTCTCCCGAAATCGAGCCGGATGGCCCGTTGGAGCAGGATCAACGTGGCTGGCGCGAAACGGTTCAGTGTCCTGGTTCGCTTGACGGGAGAAACTCGACTGTTTCTGTATTGCGCGGTGCTGAAGGGTGGTCGCGGATTGTCTTGGGTTTACTGCGCTTGACTTGGGATTTGCTTGTTTACGTGCGCGGAGGGGATCGCATGGCGCGATCCGCAGAAATTTCCAGATTCAAACTAGAAACCTAGTTGACTCGATTATCGATAAACGGGATAGAGGACTACCTAAGGAACTAGTTGTCCGCAAAGTCGGTCAGGACCAACGGACGAAACGGGCCCCAAAAGGCTGGCCAATAAGAGCCCAGGCAAGAAGAGACAAAAGCCGATGCCAAAACCAAAGTCCGACGTCCTGACCGAGGCGGAGCAGCGCATCATGCGCGTGCTCTGGGCGAAGGGTGAGGCGAGTGTGCGGGAAGTGACCGACGCGCTCGAGGATACCTATCCGGTTGCCTACAACACCGTGCTGACGCTGCTGCGTATCCTCACCGACAAGGATTACGTGATCCCGCGCCAGGACGGACGCGCCTTCATCTACAAAGCGACTGTCACGCGCGCCGAGGCGCGCTCCCGCGCGCTGCGCAAGGTTGTGTCGACCTTCTTCGAAGGCTCGCCGACCGAGCTCGCACAGCATCTCATAAGAAACGAGACCCTCAGCAACGACGAGCTTCAGATGCTGAAGGATGAACTCGACATGATCTCTCCGGAGGACGGCGATGAGTGAAGTTGGCCTGTCTCAAGCTGGTTTGTCTCAGACGATGATCTTCGGCCACCTGTGGCAGAGCGTGGCGCTGGCCGCTGTGCTCGCTGGTGTGCTCATTCTCGGCAAGCGCATGCGCGGCGAGACGCGCTATGGCCTCGCGGCCGGCGCTTTCATTGCGAGCCTTGCGCTGCCGATGGCGGCGTTCATTCCGGGCGAGACGATTGTGGCGGGTCTGCTGAAGCAGATGAATGCGCCGGTTAGCCTGGCGGGGGCGGCTCCTGCGCCAGCGCCGATGGCGGCGCCTGCTCCGGCGGCTGCGCCGGTTGATCCCAATGTGATGCAGGCTTCGTTCGAGCGGAATGAAGCGGGGCGGGTGAACCGGATTACGATTGCACCGGCTGCGCCTGTAGCTCCCGTCGCGCCGGTTGCGCCTGTGGAGATTGCTGCTGCGCCTGCGCCGCTGTTCACGCTGCCGGAGATCAAGCTGCCGGATATGGGTCTGCCGCTGCTGGCGATCTGGCTGGCGGGTGTGGTGTTCCTGCTGGCGCGTACGGTGCGGGATCTGGTTGCTGTCGAGCGCCTGGTGGCGCGTGCGACGCCTGCCGATCTGCCGGACACGCTGAAGGCCCGCATGAAGGGCGTGCGCGTTCTCGTGAGCCCGGAAGCGCCGGGGCCGATGGCGGCTGGCCTGTTCAAGCCGGCGATCGTTCTGCCGGTGTCGATTGCGCTGGGTTCGCCCGGGATGGCGGCTCTGCTTGAGCACGAGCATGCCCACATTCGTCGCCGCGACATGCTGGCGGCTCTGGGCCAGCGCGTTGTGCTGGCGCTGATGTGGTGGAGCCCGGCGCTCTACTGGATCAGCCGTCGCATGGATGAAGAGCGCGAAGTCGCCTGCGATGAAGCTGCTGTCGATCGCACGGGTGATGCGAAAGCCTTCGCTCGCTCGCTGACCAAGCAGGCCGAGAACCAGCTGTGGGTGCGTGCGCCCAAGCTTGCGGTCGGCGCCATTGGTCCGCGCTCGCAGTTCGGTCGCCGCATCAAGCGCCTGATCGAGATCGCCAAGACGGGTGGACACCCGGCGCGTTACTCCGGCCGTCTCGCCTTTGCGGGTCTGGCTCTGGCTGTGGCTGTTGCCGCGATGATCACGCCGCGCTTCACGGCTGAAGCCCAGCCGCGCGATACGAAGTCGGCGATTGATCTGAAGGATCGCAAGGCCACTCAGCGCGCGATGATGGACGAACAGCGTCAGAACCAGCGTGCTGGTGAACTCGATGGCGCCCCGTCGGACATCCAGTTCCAGTGGAATGGCAAGGACTTCTCCGGCTTCAATGACGAGATCAACCAGATGGTCCAGTCGATGATGCCGGAGCTGCAGGCTTCGCTGGCGGAGCTGTCGCCGGAACTGCAGGCGGAGATGGCGGGCCTTTCGGCTGAGCTGGCTTCGCTGGGTGCGGAAATCTCGGCTCAGGTGAGCTCGGAGATGATGAACGAGATGCCTGCGATCCTCGAAGAGGTCCGCACGGCCCTTCAGGAAGCCGGCATCGATCCGGATCACATGGATGAGTGGCAGAACTCCAGCGCATTCGACGCTGAGGGGCTTCGTCAGGAACTGCGTCAGGCGCAGGAAGAGATGAAGGCTGCGCTTGGACCGCAACTGCAGGCCGAGATCCGTCGTGCGATGGAAGAAGCCCGCCAGGAAGTCGCTTCGCACCGCGAGGATATCGCGGCGGCCATGCGCGATCGTCAGGACAGCATGCAGGTTGCGCGTGATGCGATGCAGGCGGCGCGTGACGAGATCCGTGCGGCGCGTGAGCGTGGCGAGTTCGATGTGGTGCGCAACGACATCAGCTTCAACAAGCGCGGTCCCAAATACCCGATGTATGACGCGGCTGACGATTGCGACATCAACGTTGTCCGCGAGCTGATCAGGGACAAGGCTGACGTGAACCTGATGAAGCCGGGCAGGGGCTCGGCGCTGATGGCGGCGGCTGACAACAACTGCCCGGGCGTGGCGCAGGAGCTGATCAAGGCCGGCGCCGATGTGAACCTGGGCTTCCCGGGCAAGGGCACCCCGCTGTCGATCGCGGCTGACAATGACGCCGTTGGCACGGTTCAGATCCTGCTGAAGGCGGGTGCTGATTTGGACAAGGCGACGCCGGGCAAGGACACGCCGCTGAACACGGCAATCGCTGAGGGCAACTTCGAGATCGTCAAGCTGCTGGTGAAGAAGGGTGCGGACGTGAACCGCGCTTCGCCGATCGGCAAAGGCTCGCCGCTGAAAGTCGCCGAGCGTAACGGCGAGGACGAAATCGCAGCCTATCTTCGCTCGCAAGGCGCTAGATAAGTTGTGTTCCAAAGTGATTAGCGCTCACGAGACCGAGCGCTAATCAGGCCGGACTAAGACTCCCCGAACTATCGAACTGAATGAGCCGCTGTTCCTGTCGGAAGGAGCCAGCGTCTCCATAAGAAACCGTCAAGGTCAGGAGACGAGATTGTCGACAGGTAACACATGCGCTCACCGCGCAGGCGGACGTGCGCCTCTAATTCTCACAGCCAGCGCTCTCTCGATCGCAGCTTCGTTATATGTGGCGTCTCCCGCGTTTGCGCAGGAGCAGGCGCCGCCCGTGACGGCGCAGCCGGCGAACGCCGCAACGAAGGCGCAAGCCTATGAGCCGTCCTACTTCGCGCGCTTTGCGCCGAAGACGGCCGTGGACATGGTGAAGAACATTCCCGGCTTCACGATCAGCGACAATGACAGCGACGAGCGTGGCTTCGGTCAGGCCAAGCAGAACGTGCTGATCAATGGCCGCCGCGTTTCGGGCAAGTCCAACGATGCAGAGACGGCGCTGGGCCGCATCTCGGCCGACAGTGTGGTGCGGATCGAGATTGTCGATGGCGCGACGCTGAACATTCCGGGGCTTTCGGGGCAGGTGGCCAACGTTATTGCCAAGGTCACGGCCTTCAGCGGGACATGGAATATCGAGCCGCAGTTCCGCGAGAACCTGCAGCCGTCGTGGTTCCGCGGCGGCGTGTCGGCCAACGGCAAGACCGAGGATGGCTGGTCGTGGTCTGCGCAGCTGAATGCGCAGGAGTTCCACAACGGGCATGATGGTCCGGGTACGATCAGCAGCAGCGCGGGGAACGTGCTGGATGCGCGACGTGAGGGTTTCCATGGCGAGGGGCATGAGCCGGACCTTGCCGCCACGCTGACATATGAAGCGCAGGATGGCGCTATCGCGAACATGAACTTCGCGCTGCGCAAGCTCGACTTCGAGGGGCTCGAAGAATCATACCGCAATCCAGTGAACGCCACGCCCTATGCTCGATTCACGAATGTCGGCGAGGAAGAACTCGGCGGCGAGTTGGGCGCGGATTATGAGTTCGATCTTGGGCCGGGTCGCCTGAAGCTGATCGGTCTGCATCGCTACGAAGAGGGCGATGATCTCGTCACCATCGAGTCGTACAACCCGGCCGGGGTTTATCTGGCGGGCACGGGCGAGCGCGTGCTGGAGCATGAGGAAGAGGGCGAGAGCATTGTGCGCGCCGAGTATGGCTTCGCTGCATTCGGCGGCGATCTGCACCTTGCCGCGGAAGGCGCGTTCAACTTCCTCGATCTGGCGACGGGCTATGGCATGCGTGCGGGCGATGGCAGTTACACGCTCGATCCACTGCCGGGCGGCAATGCCCGCGTGGAAGAGCGGCGCGCGGAAACCAACGTCACCTACAGCCGTCAGCTGGGCGATGCGTGGAACCTGCAGGGTTCGCTGGGCGTCGAGTATTCCGAGCTGACGCAGACAGGTGGAGGCGGGCTGACGCGCGAGTTCGTGCGGCCGAAGGGCTTCCTGTCGCTGGTGTGGAAGGTGGACCCGACGCTGGATGTGAACATGAAGGTTGAGCGGAAGGTTGGTCAGCTCGACTTCGGCGACTTCCTGTCGTCGGTCGACATCCAGTCGAACAATCAGTCGGCGGGCAACGTTGATCTCGTGCCGGAGCAGTCGTGGATCTTCTCGTCCGAGATCAACAAGGCGCTGGGCGCCTGGGGCGCGGTGAAGCTGGCGGGTGAGTTCCACATGATCGAGGACGTGGTGGACCTCGTGCCGATCGATGCGAACGGACTGCCGGTGCGCAATCCGAGCCAGAATATCGGCGCGATCGTGGGCGGCGGCGTCGGCAATATCGACAAGGCGTGGGCGTATTCGATCACGGGATCGGGCACGCTCAAGCTGGACCAGATCGGCCTGAAGGGCGTGCAGATCGATGTCAGCTATCGCTATCGCGACAGCGAGCTGGATGATCCGCTGACGGGAACGCCGCGCGAGATCTCATGGGCGCCGCAGACGACGGCTTCGGCTTCGGTGCGCTGGGACATTCCCGAGACGACGTGGGCGCTGGTCGCCGGCATCGAGGAATACCGGAACTATGCCGGCTACCGCCTGGATCAGGTGGCGTGGCGGTGGGATGCGCCGTCGGTGAACTTCTTCTCGATCGAGAACAAGGACGTGTTCGGGATGAAGGTGCGTTTGCAGGCCGTGAACCTCAACGACACGTCCGAGAACTACAAGCGTTTCGTCTATCAGTCGGCGGGAGCAGGGCAGCCGCGGCTGCGGACGAATGGCGTGGACTTCGTCGAGGAGCGCTATCGGACGTTTGGTCCGATGGTGCGGCTGCGTGTTTCGGGGACGTTCTAGGGCAAATGCGTGGGCGCAGGGTGCATCTTGATCCACCCTGCGTTCTGTTGCGGTGCATCTGAAGATGCACCCTACGTCCCGTCGTTGATGCGTTAGTGCGCGCCCGGCGTGAGCGCGGCAGGGACGGTCGGGTTGATCTTGCAATGCGTGCCCAGCTCGGTCTGGCCGAACCAGGTCGGGTTGCAGTCGTAGATCTGCCAGCCGCCGTCCCACATCATGTGGAGCGCGACATAGACGATGATCAGCAGGCCGACATAAGCGATCCAGCGATGCTTGGTGAGCAGGCGCGCGATGAAGGTGGCGGCGACGCCCATCAGCACGACGGAGAGCGCAAGGCCGAAGACCATGATCCAGGGATGCTGGTGCGCGGCGCCGGCGACGGCGAGCACGTTGTCGAGCGACATCGAGACGTCGGCGATGACGATCTGGGCGACGGCCTGGCGAAGCGTTTTCTTGACGACGGGCTTGCCGGCGATGAGGCCGTCGCCGTCGAGATCCTGACCGGCGATGGCTTCGGGATCGTCATTGTGGTGCGGCGTGCGGAGTTCGCGCCACATCTTCCAGCACACCCAGAGCAGCAGGACGCCGCCGGCGAGGAGCAGGCCGATGATGGCGAGGAGCTGGGTGGCGACAAGAGCGAAGAGGATGCGCAGCACGGTGGCGGCGAGGACGCCGATGAGGATCGCCTTGCCGCGCTGTTCCTTGGGAAGGCCCGCGGCGGCGAGGCCGATGACGACCGCGTTGTCGCCCGCAAGGACGAGGTCGATGCCCACGACCATCAGGAAGGCCTGCAGCGCTTCGAGAGACAGGAAATCCATGGACGTGTTCGCTCCCCGGCGGCCTGTGGCCCAGCCAGGCGCCACAATCCTCAAGTCGCGGACCTTTTCAAGCGTTCCCGCTAACCATCTGTTACGATAGGGGGCGCGGCGGAAACGCCCAGAAACCGGGAGTTTTCCGGCTGGAGGGCCCGCGGCCTTGACTTATGGCCGCCAATCCTGTTTTTGCCCGCTTCCGCGCCGGAAACGGTCGGGAATTACGGGTGATGCGCGTACCGCCGTTGAGATCGCGAGGGCCATAGGGGTCCCGCCGGGGCGCATCGACAAAGAGGCTATTATGTCCAGGCGTCAGAACGCTAAGTACAAACTCGACCGTCGCGTTGGTGAAAACGTGTGGGGTCGTCCGAAATCCCCGATCAACAACCGCCAGACCCGTCCCGGCCAGCACGGCGCACGCCGCGCCAACAAGCCGTCGGACTTCGGCATCCAGCTGATGGCCAAGCAGAAGCTCAAGGGCTTCTACGGCGACATCACGGAAAAGCAGTTCCGCAAGACCTATGAAGAGGCCACGCGCCGCACCGGCAACACCGCCGAGCTGCTGGTGGGCCTGCTCGAGTCGCGTCTGGATACGGTTGTGTACCGCTCGAAATTCGTGCCGACGATCTTCGCGGCGCGTCAGTTCGTGAACCACGGCCACGTCACGCTGAACGGCAAGAAAGCCAACATCGGCTCGATGCTGGTGAAGCCGGGCGACATCATTCAGGTCAAGGAGCGTTCGCGCAACATGGCGCTGGTCATCGAAGCCATGGGCTCGGCCGAACGTGAAGTTCCCGACTATGTGGAAGTCGATCAGAAAGCCGGCACGGCGAAGTTCATCCGCATGCCGGCGCTGTCGGACATTCCGTACGCCGCGCGCATGGAACCGAACCTCGTGGTCGAATACTACTCGTCGTAAGACGGGATCACGACTGCAGAACACTGGAGAGGGCGGCCTGGAAATGGGCCGCCCTTTCGCTTTCTGGCTGCGCGCTCGCCCGTGAGGCGAAAGGCAAGACGGGGGCCGCATCAGGCGCTAGGCTTGGGGCGTTACCGGGGGATTAGCGCAGGAGTGCCCATGCCGAGCCAGCCGAGCCTGAAGGATGTCCAGAGCGCCACGATCGTGGACCCGAAGAAGGCGAAGTCGTTCTCGCTGAAGGAGCGCGATACGCGCGGCGAGAAGCTGTTCGAGAGCAAGAAGGACGCGAAAGCCTCGCTCGAGGAGGACGCGATCAAGATCAACGAGCTGCAGGATACGTTGTTCGCGTCCAAGGCCGGGGCGTTGCTGGTGATCCTGCAGGGGATCGATACCTCGGGCAAGGATGGCGCGGCGAAGGAGGCGTTCCGCTTCACCAGTCCGCTGGGCGTGATGGTGCATGCCTTCGGCAAGCCGACCGAGGAGGAGCTGGCGCACGACTATCTGTGGCGCTTGCACAAGGTGGCCCCGCGCAAGGGTTACATCACCGTCTTCAACCGCTCGCAGTATGAGGACGTGCTGGTTGTGAAGGTGCGCAATCTCGCGCCCGCCAGCATGGTCGAGCAGCGCTATGCGCAGATCAACGACTTCGAGAAGATGCTGGTCGAGAACGGTACGCGCGTTCTGAAGATCATGCTGCACATCTCGAAGGAGGAGCAGGGCGAACGGCTGCGCGAGCGGCTGGAGGTTCCCGAGAAGCGCTGGAAGTTCAATCCGGGCGATCTGGAAGACCGCAAGCTGTGGGATGAGTATCAGGCTGCCTACGAAACGGTGCTGCAGCGTTGCTCGACGCCGCATGCCCCGTGGCATGTGGTGCCAGCCGATAGCAGGTCGCGGCGCGATGCGATCACCTCGCGGCTGATCCGCGCCGAACTGGAAGCGATGAAGCTGGAATATCCTGATCCGGGTTACAGGCTGGAGCAGTACAAAATCGACTAGCGCGAGCGGTTTTCCGATCGCGGTCGGACCGTCTGCCAAATCGCATGGATGACTGCCGCATACCCAAAATGGGGAATGGCCGAAGGGCCTGGCGCGCAGCTATCACTGGAAAGGTTGGGCTATGGGGATCGGGCTTTTGCCCGTGCCGCAGTTTGCGGAGTAGCCCTGAAATGTGTCGGGGGCGCTGGTCACCCAGCGCCCCCTCCATCCTCGGCCCTGGGTTGGGGGGACGGGCCTCGGAACCAGAGATATCGGCTTGGGCGCCTGTTCGGGTCAATCCGGTAACACTTAGTTTTGTACAGCAAATCGCCGCAGGGCCTCCCCTGCGATGCCGAGTCGCAGCCTGATCCCGGTTAATGCCCTCATGCGAGTTGTGGTGTTCGCGCGCTTTGCGCGGAGTGGTGCAGGATCGGTGAGCTCCTGAGCCTGATCGGTGACCCGTCACTACACGCAAGCATCGCGCGCGAGAGCGATGATGGCTTGGCAAACATAGATCACCTTCGGCGCGCGGAGCTCGCTGCCGCGGAGTGCGTTTTATTTCGACCTCTGCATCGTCGACGAGGACGCGCGCACGACGTCTGCGATCCACGACGCGTTGTTCGTGCCGATGACCATGACGCACGGCGCAGGCGACGCGCTGCAAGCAGGCGTGGAGCGTGTTCGAGAAGGTGAGCGTGCGGCGCGACGCGGACCGGGGAAGTTGCTGGCGAAGTTGAAGCGATTGTTGGGTCGGGTTGCTCCGTACACCAACGTGTATTCATCGCGCGTTCATATCGAATATCGATAATGATCCCAACGAGATAAGAACGGGGTCTGAGATGAAAAAGATGACGACGCTGGCTGCGGCCGGGCTGGCTGGCGTGATGCTCTCCGGGTGCATCGTGGTGGACGCCGATGTGCGCGAGTCCCGCTGGGACAGGGATGATGATTTCGCCAAAGTGCTTGGCGCCGAGGTGAGTTCGCGCGGTCCCGAAGTGATGATCATCGCGCATTCGAACGGCTGCACGGACAAGCAGGATTTTGCGCCGGTGGTGCGTGATCGCGGCGACGACAAGTTCGATGTCGGCTTCCGCCGCATCAATGAAGATCACTGCAAGGCGCTCGTTCCCGATGGCCGCCGCATGGTCTGGTCGTTTGCTGAACTTGGTGTTCCCCGCAATGCGCGGGTGTTCCTGATGAACCGCGTCGGACGCTAGAAGCCGACAGGTTCGACTGCTCGTCCCGACTGCGTATCGGGTCCCAGGGTCCCACCCAGCCGGCGCCACAACGACGGCGCCCTGGATCCCGCTCCGGGTTTTACCGGAGCGGGATGAGCAATTTCCTTAGTTGGCGACCTCAACGTCGCCGCCGCTGCTTTCATTGCGGGTGACGTTCGCGGGATTTCCGTAGAAGCGGATGTCTGCGCCGGATGAAGCGTCGCCCGTTGCGGTGAGCGATGCGTGGATCTCGACATCCGAGCCGCTGGACGACGTGACCGTGGCCGTCTCGCAGATGAAGTTCTTGCCTCCGAAATCTGCACCACCGGATGCGTTGATGGTGGCGGACTTGCAGGCGCCGGAGACGCGCACATCGCTGCCGCCCGAGCCATCGACGGTGAGCTGATCGATCTTGAAGTCTTTAGCGTCGAAATCTGCGCCGCCGCTGATCCTGAGAGCGAGGGCGGGGAGGGCGAGGCCCGCTGTTTCGATATCGGCGCCGCCGGTGGCGCTGATGGCCGTGTAAGTGGGCGCGGTGATGGTGACGACGTCGCTTGTGCTGACGCTGAACCAGGTGATCGTGCTCGACTCGCGGTGGACCGAGAGCGTCGCGCCCTGCTGTTTGACGACGAGCTTGTCGAGTTTGCTTTTCGGGCCTTCGGCGCTGACGGCGAACGGACCTTGTTTCAGCACCACGTTCACGCCACCGGAGGCGTCGATGGCGTCGAAGTCGGAGTGGTTGAAAGTGCGTGTTTCGACCGATTCGGTCATGACGCAGCCGCTGGTTGTGGCCAGCGCCGCTGCGCAGAGGAGCGGGGTGATCTTTTTCATGGCGATTTTTCCTCAGCCTAGCGCGCGTTGACCGAGCCGCCGCTGGACTCGTCGCGATCGAGGCGGGCGGGGTTGCCGAAGAAGTTCACGCTGGCGCCGGAGGAGGCGTCGCCGCTGGCGGCGCTGACGGCGAAGGCCTGTACGCTGGCGCCGGATGAAGCCTGGAGATTGGCGGTCTCGCACTTGAGATTCTTGCCGCTGTAGCGCGCGCCGGAAGAGGCGCCGCCGCTGAGTGCCTTGCAGGCCCCGGACAACTCGATGCTGGCGCCGGAGGTGACGTCGACGTCGACATTGGCGAGTTGCAGGTTGGCGCCAGTGATGCTCGCGCCCGAGGAAGCTTCGAAGCCGGTGTAGGCGGGAGCCGAGACATCGACGCGATAGTGGGGGTTGTCGCCCCAGCCCATCGCCTTCTGCTTGCGGCTGACGTGGAGCGTGCGGTCGCGCACTTCGACGATCAGGTTGTCGAGGTTGGCGTTGTTCGGGCTTGTCGCCTGAACGTTGAAGGCGCCCTGCCTGACGATGACTTCAACGCCGGCTGAGGCGTCGACTTCGTCGAAGTTCGTGTAGCTGGCGCGGTGAGCGTCCGAATACGGCTGGCCGTTGGCGCTGGCGTTGCCGACGACACAGCCGGCGGCGGACAAGGCGGCGATGGTGGGGAGGAGGATGAGGAAAGCGCGATGCATCAGTTTGCCCTTATGTTTTCGTAGTCTTCTTGGACGGACGAACTGAGCCGGGCATTCAAGTTTCGCCTCTAACCCAAGGCGTCCGTGGTTTCAGGATAGTCTCGTTCTTATCGAAAAACAATATGCGCTTTGTGGCGCGGGCGCTGGGGAATTTGGGGGGATGAACCGGCGGCGTTGGCATTGTCGGGGTCTTCTTATGCGCCGCCGGTTCTTCCTTGGTGCTGGCTCCGGCCCAGTCAGGTTGGGCGGTCAGGATGCGTGGAGCCAGGTCTGTGATGCGAGCCTAGTCGGCCAGCGAAACCTTTGAGTCGAAGCGGTCGTGCGTTTCGGTGAAGTCGCGCGGGCGGCCGCTGATGCGAACGGTGGAGGCCATGCCGGCGTTGGCGACGGCTTTCTCTGAAGCGAAGGCGTGGGCGTTGGAGGCGAAGCCCGCATCGATGTGCGTCTCGCGGCACTTCAGCTTGTCGGCGGAGAGTTCGGAGGCAGTGCCGAGCGTGGCGTTGAGTTTGGCGCATGTGCCGCGCAGGTCGAACTGCGTGGCGGCGTCGGCGACGATGGTGATGTTGCGGGCCTGCAGGTTCTTGATGTCGACATCGACGGCGGCTTTGGAGACGATGGTGAGGTCGTTGACCTTCAGCGTGTCGGCTTCGAATTCGATGGCCGCGTCGAACTTCAGGGCTTCGAGCGTGGGCGCGGAGATGCGTACGACATCCTCCAGCTTGCCCTTGATGTTCTTGTTCTGCGGACGCGTGATGCGCAGCGTGTCGCCGACTTTCTCGACGATGATGTTGTGCAGGCCATCGTATTTCGAGTCGATCACGACGGAGTAGGTCGGGCTCTGGGTGAACTCGATCTTGAAGGCGGCGGAGGCTTCGATCTTCTTGAAGCCGGCGAGGTTGTAGGTGCGGACTTCGGCGGAGGCGGGGGCGGCGAGGCCAACGGCGGCGACGGCTGCTGCGGTGGCGGTGATGATGGCGGCGGCGAGGGCCAGGCGCATGGGAGTGATCTCCTTCTGAGGGGTCTTGGCTGGGGTGTGCCGTTGACGGCAACTAATAGCTTAGGAGTATCGAACTAGGCTTTTAGTTGTCAAGCGGGTCGGAAGGAGATTTCGCTTGAGAGGCCGCGGTCGCGGGATCGTAGGGTGCATCTTGATGCACCGTGCCGGCGTCGGGCGCTGGCGGTGCATTTACGCTCCGCTTCAATGCACCCTACGGATTTTGGAGGCTAGCGGACCAACTCGGCCCAGAGATCCACGCCTTCGCCTTCGACGACTTTGGCTTTCACCATGTCGCCGGGCTTCAGCGTGACGTCGTCGATGAAGACGTTGCCGTCGATCTCGGGGGCGTCGGCTTTGGAGCGGCCGGTGGCGCCGTCTTCGTCGACTTCGTCGATGAGGACGTCGATGGTCTTGCCGACCTGTTCCTGCGCGTAGGCGTCAGCGATCTCGGCC
>DAINAT010000098.1:0-14127 GCA_036733305.1 Hyphomonadaceae bacterium | reverse complement strand
AAGAGGAAGTGATCCTCAACATGCCGCACTACGACTTCAACTGGCAGCGCGAGTATATCTTCAAGGATCTGATCGAACTGCCCGCCGGCACCAAGCTGGTTGCCGACTACTGGTACGACAACTCGAAGAACAACAAGGCGCTCTACGGCGACAACACCAAGGATCGGACGAACCCGAACCAGGAAGTTGTCTGGGGCGACCAGTCGTTCGAAGAGATGCTGTTCACGAGCGTCCAGTATCGCTGGAAAGACGAGACGGCGAAGAACCCGCGTGAGGACCTGCAGCAGCAGCTGCAAGCCTCGCAGATGCTGACGGCGGCCGACGACAACCGCGACGGCATGCTGCAGGAAGCCGAGCTGAAGAGCCCGATGTTCCAGCCGATCAAGGCGAACTTCGCCGCGGTCGACAGCGACAAGAACGGCACGCTTTCCTTCCAGGAAACGGGCGCCGCGATGAAGGCGATGATCGAGACGCTGAAGAATTCCTTCAGGACCGGACGGACAACGCGCTCGTAGAACTCCTCGGTCGCGCGCAGTCGGCGCATCAGCCAGGCGTCGTCGTAAAGCGTCAGGCGGAAACCGCGGCGCGCCGTCACTAGGCTCTAACGACTAACTCCGACGAAGCGCCGGCCGGATGCCCCAAGCATCCGGCCGGTTGCTTTTGGGGGCAGCGTTTCGGATTTTATAGTCCGGCGAGGGCGGCCTTGGCGCTGGTGCTGGTTGGATCCAGGCGGAGGGCGTTCTCGTAGCTTCGCCGCGCGTCATCCTTGCGGCCTACGCTGAGGTAGGCTTCGCCGAGGCTGTCGTGGACGTTGGCCGACTGAGGGTGCGCTGCGACGTTCCACTCGAAGACGCGCAGCGCGGGATCCTTCATGCCTTTGCGGAGCAGGCTGTAGCCGAGGCTGTTGAGCGCGCCTTCGCTGACATCATAAGCGTCGGCTCCTTCGGTCGGCGCTGACCGGAAGGCGATCTCCATCGCATCGACACCGTCGCGCGCCGCGATCGGGGTGAGCAGGTCGCTGAGCAGCCGTTTTGGATTGCGCGCCGGTGCGCCGTGGGCGATGGCGAACAAGGCGCGTCCCATCTCGATCACAGTCGCGCCCTGCCAATAATTGTCGAGGATGATGACCACCGTTCCGTCGTCCGCTCGTACGAACAGGCTTTGATAGCCGGGGATGCTGCCGGTGTGCGTTTGAACAGTCATGAGCGCATCGTCTGTGGTGGCCCAACGCTCAATGCCCCAGCCCAGGCCGTATTGATCGCCGTCGTCGGCAAACATGCGCGCCTTCAGGGCTGCCGGGAGCAACTGTTCGTTTGCCAAGGCCTTGCTGAAGGCAAGCAGGTCGTTTGCGGTGGAGTAGATTCCCGCCGCCGCATAGCTGACCGTCGGGTCGATGGTCATCGGGCGTTCCATCACGCCGAAATTCGACCGGGCATAGCCACTCGCCAGATGTGGCACGACCGTACCCACATCATAGACGCCGCTGTGCGTCATGCCAGCGGGGGCGAGAACGCGTTGGTGAAGGGCGTCGGCATAGGACTTATCCGTAACGCGCTCCACGATCAGCCCCAGAACGTAGAAGCCGTTGTTGTTGTACCGCCACTTGCCGGGCGGGCTTGAAATTTCCGGCGGGATCCAGGCCTTGGCAAAAGCCTCGGGCGTAAAGGTCTGTCGCGCGGCCGACTGCCAGAAGGGGTCGGTATAGTTCGCGGGCACATCCTTCAGTCCCGATGTGTGGGAGAGCAGTTGTTCAACGGTCACGCCACTTGCAGGCGTGTCGGCGTAGAGCTCTGGAAGATACTGGCCGAGCGTGCCGTCGAGGCGCAGGCGTCCTTCGTTGACGAGCGTCAGGACGAGAACGGCGGTGATCGGCTTGGTCAGCGACCCAACGCGAAAGACATCGTCGGGGCCGAGCTCTGTACCTTGTTCAAGTGAGGACATGCCCCTGGCCTGATGCGTGATGACGCCCTCGGCGTTGGCCACGAGCACCACGCCGTTGAAGTCGCGATTTCGGACATAGCCGTCGATTGTCTCGACAAGCCGTGAGTCGACCTGGGCATTCACCTGGCCGTTCTGGACGGTCGCGCAGGCGGCAAGGATGGTTGGGGAGATTGCCAGTATCAGAGGCAGGACTGCCGAACGGAAAATGCGCATAGCGCAGCCGCTCTCACCCGGCCCTGTGGCCGAACACTCTCTACCCACCGATTTCATAGGATTTTGCCCGCCGCCGCGTATCAACTAAGATTATAGTTGCATCTCGCTAAAGGCTTGTCCATCTCAAATCGCGACGTGCGATCGAGGCGTTCAAAATTCTGGAGGGCTTAGGCGGCCGTCGTTGCTTCCGCTTCGACGAAGCCGGGCCATTGGCGCATGTATTTGACGAAGGCGGGGGAGAGGCCTTCGGTGGTGAGGTGTTCGACCGTGACGGGTGTGGCGGGCGAGGCGTAGTTGGCGTTGGCCTGCACGCGCTTGACGAAGTCATGGCGGAGGATGGCGGCGCGGCCGATGACGGCGAAGTCGGCGCCGGCGTCGAGGACGCTCTGGGCCTGCGGGCCGGTCATGATCTTGCCGGCGGCGCCGAGGCGGGTCTGGCCGCGCGGGAGGTCGGTGAAGTAGCTCATCAGGGTGCGGCCCTTGTGCGGCTCTTCATTGGGCTCCTTGGCGAAGTCCCACAGCGACATGTCGAGGAAGTCGATCTTCTGGCCGCGCAGGACTTCGGCGGCGACGCCGCGGATCTCTGCGAGCTGCAGGCCGAAGCGTTCGGGCGAGAGGCGGAGGCCGAGCTGGAAGTTCGGGTTTGTCTGCGCGCGGATGCCGTCGATGATTTCGAGGATGATGCGCGCGCGGTTTTCGAGCGAGCCGCCATACTGGTCGGTGCGGTGGTTGATCTCGGAGGAGAGGAACTGCGCGAGGATGTAGCCGTGGGCGCCGTGGATCTCGACGCCATCGAAGCCGGCTTTCTCGGCGCGGACGGCGGCGGCGATGAAGGCGTCCCGGAGGACTTCGACTTCGGGGAGCGTCAGGCCGCGCGCGCCGGATTTGGCATCATCGGACGGGCAGACGGGCGTGCCGACGAGTTCCTTGGGCGAGCGATTGCCGGCGTGGTGGATCTGGAGCGAGGAGACCGAGCCGGCGGCCTTGAGGGCTGAGGCGAGGCGCGTGAGGCCGGGCAGGTGCTTGTCGTCGAAGCAACCGAGCTGGCCCGGAAAGCCCTGGCCGACGGCCTGGACGTGGGCGGCGCAGGTCATGGTGAGGCCGAAGCCGCCTTTGGCGCGGAGGGTGAGCCAGTGGAACTCCTCGTCCGAGAGGACGCCGTCCGGGTGGCTCTGCGTATTGGTGAGCGGGGCCAGCATGAAGCGATTCTTCCAGGCCGGGCCGCGGGCAAGGGTCAGAGGCTGGAAGAGGTCGGTCATGGCGGCTCCGGTGTTTGTTGCAATCGAAGTACGGGGCCGCCTGGACCCCCACAAGTTAGGCCAGCTCAAGTGTCATTCCGGCCGGGGTGTTAGCAGAGAGCTGGGGGCATGGCGGGGTGTGTCGCCGGGACAAAAATCAGTTCCAGATAGCCCCAGAGCGCTTCCGCGATGACAGGCGCTGGGCGGTTCATACCATCCGAGCCTGCCCAGATAGGCCTTGTCTCGGAGGGCGGAGGTGTAGCGGGGATTACGCAAGGGGGAGAGCTTGCCGCGCCGCGACGAAACGCCCTTGAATGCTGGTGAAATTCCCAATTTCCTTGTGTTGTCACACTGCTCCCTCGCGTGCTAGCAACCCGCGCGACGGACGATCGGAAGGCCACCCGTACCTACGTGGCTGATTTCATATCAATTTTTGTCTCGAGCCCGGTGCGGTGGATTCGAGACGCTGGGGCGAGCAATTTGGCCGGTTCATCGACCACATCTGTCAGCGAAGCCGCCCAGCGCTATGCCGCCGCGGTCTTCGATCTTGCGATCACGGCCGGCGAAGTCGACTCGGTCGATAGCGGTCTGACGGCGCTGGCAAAAACGATCGAGGGCGATGCTGTCCTCTCGCGTACGCTGAAGTCGCCTCTCTATAAGTCGGACGAAAAAGCCGGCGTGCTGGCGACGCTGGGCGAGAAGCTCGGTCTGCCGGATCTGGCCAAGCGCTTCGTCGGTGTCGTCGCCCTGAACCGCCGAGCCGGCGACATCCCCGGCATAGCGAAAGCCTTTGCCGAAAAAGCCGCGCGTCACCGTGGCGCGAGCCGCGTCGTTGCGCGTGTCGCAAAACCGATCTCAAAAGAGCAGACGCTGGATCTGGAAAGCGCCGTCTCGAAATCGCTGGGCCGCACTGTATCGGTCGACGTTGAAGTCGATCCCTCTCTGATCGGCGGCCTGCAGCTCAAGATTGGATCGAAGCTGGTCGACAGCTCCATCCGCACGAAACTGAACAACCTGACGAACCTCATGAAGGGGGCCTAGCCTCATGGACATCCGCGCCTCGGAAATTTCCGACATCCTGAAAGCCCAGATCAAGAACTTCGGTGCTGAAGCCGAAGTTTCCGACGTTGGCCAGGTGCTGTCGGTCGGCGACGGCATCGCCCGCGTTCACGGCCTCGACAGCGTCCAGGCCGGCGAGATGGTGCAGTTCGAGTCGGGCGTTAAGGGCATGGCCCTCAACCTCGAGCGCGACAACGTCGGCGTCGTTATCTTCGGCGACGACACGGGCATCAAGGAAGGCGACAACGTCAAACGTACGCAAGAGATCGTGGCCGCGCCGGTGGGCAAGGGCCTGCTCGGTCGCGTCGTCAACGCTCTCGGCGAGCCGATCGACGGCAAGGGCCCGATCGCCAACGTGGCCGAGCGCCGCCGCGTCGACGTGAAAGCTCCGGGCATCCTGCCGCGTCAGTCGGTGCACGAGCCGATGTCGACCGGCATCAAGGCCATCGACACGCTGGTTCCGATCGGCCGCGGTCAACGCGAACTGATCATCGGCGACCGTCAGACCGGCAAGACCGCCGTCGCGATCGACGCCATCCTGAACCAGAAAGCCATCAACGCTCGCGGCAACGAGAGCGAGAAGCTGTACTGCATCTACGTCGTCATCGGTCAGAAGCGTTCGACCGTCGCTCAGGTTGTGAAGTCGCTCGAAGAGCGCGGCGCGCTTGAGTACACGATCGTCGTCGCCGCTACGGCTTCGGAGCCGGCTCCGCTTCAGTACATCGCGCCGTTCACCGGCTGCACGATGGGCGAGTGGTTCCGCGACAACGGCATGCACGCCCTGATCATCTATGACGATCTGTCGAAGCAGGCCGTCGCTTACCGCCAGATGTCGCTGCTGCTGCGCCGCCCGCCGGGCCGTGAAGCTTACCCGGGCGACGTGTTCTATCTCCACTCGCGCCTGCTTGAGCGCGCTGCGAAACTGAACAAGGACCATGGTTCGGGCTCGCTGACGGCTCTGCCGGTCATCGAAACGCAAGCCAACGACGTGTCGGCCTACATCCCGACCAACGTGATCTCGATCACGGACGGCCAGATCTTCCTCGAGACCGACCTGTTCAACTCGGGCATCCGCCCGGCCGTGAACGTCGGTCTGTCGGTGTCGCGCGTGGGCGGTTCGGCCCAGGTGAAATCGACCAAGCAGGTCGCCGGCACGATGAAGTCGGAACTCTCGCAGTATCGCGAGATGGCCGCCTTCGCGAAGTTCGGTTCGGACCTCGACGCGACGACGCAACGCCAGCTCAACCGCGGCGCGCGCCTGACCCAGCTTCTGAAACAGCCGCAATACTCGCCGCTGCAGACGGAAGAGCAGGTCGTGGTGATCTATGCCGGTACGCGCGGCTATCTCGACAAGGTTCCGGTTGACGCCGTCGTCCGCTTCGAAGCGGAACTGCTGCGCCACATCCGCGCCGAGAAACAGGCTCTTCTGGCCGACATTCGCGACCTGAAGGACATCTCCAAGAACGGCAAGGACGGCGGCAAGATCGAAGACGGCATCAAAGCCACGCTCGACGCCTTCTCGAAAACGTTCGCTTAATCCGAAAGCCGAGGACAAGGCATAGCCCATGCCCAGCTTGAAGGAATTCCGCCTCCGGATCGTCAGCGTGAAATCCACGCAGAAGATTACGAAGGCTCTTCAGATGGTCGCCACGGCCAAGCTGAAGCGTGCGCAGGAAGCAGCGCAGGCGGCTCGCCCGTATGCGCAGCGTATGGCGTCCGTCATCGCCAACCTCGCCTCTGGCGCGGCGGCGGGCGGCGGCCCGAAGCTGATTGCCGGCACGGGTAGCGATACCGTTCACCTGCTCATCGTGATGACGAGCGAGCGCGGCCTGTGCGGTGGTTTCAACACCAACATCGTCAAGATGGCCCGCGCGGAAATCAAACGCCTGCGCGACGCCGGCAAGACGGTGAAGATCCTGACCGTCGGCAAGAAGGGCGCTGATGCGCTCAAGCGCCAGTACGGCCAGATGATCATCGGCCACATCGATCGCAAGAGCGAACGCGCTGTGACGGCCGAGAGCGCTGCCCGCGTTGCCCGCGAGATCACCGACCGGTTCGACCGGGCGGAGTTCGATGTCGCCACGCTGGTGTTCGCGCGCTTCAAGAACCTGCTGACGCAGATCCCGACCGCCCTCCAGCTGATCCCGGCGAAAGCGCCGGCGGATGCTCCGGTCGTCGACCTGCAGGGCGCCCGCTACATCTACGAGCCGAGCGAAGAGGCGATCCTCGAAACACTGCTGCCGCGCTATCTCGGCACGCAGATCCTCTCGGCGCTGCTGGAAACCGAAGCCGGCTTCCAGGGCGCGCAGATGACCGCGATGGACAACGCGACGCGCAACGCAGGCGACATGATCAAGTCGCTGCAGCTTCGCTACAACCGCGCGCGTCAGGCGCAGATCACCAAAGAACTCATCGAGATCATCTCGGGCGCTGAAGCGCTCTAACGAATATTACGCCAAACACGTAAGAACAAACGACCAGAGGCCGAACATGAGCACGAAAACCGCTACCAACGTGAAGGGCCGCGTCAGCCAGGTCATCGGCGCCGTTGTCGACGTCGAGTTCGACGGCCATCTGCCGGCGATCCTGAACGCGCTGGAGACCACGAACAATGGCACGCGCCTTGTTCTCGAAGTCGCGCAGCACCTCGGCGAGAACGCCGTGCGCACGATCGCGATGGACTCCACCGAGGGCCTGACCCGCGGTCACGAAGTCAAGGACACGGGCGCTGCGATCTCGGTGCCGGTTGGCGAGGCCACTCTGGGCCGCATTCTCAACGTCGTCGGCGAGCCGATCGATGAAGCCGGTCCGGTTGACCGCACCACGCTTCGCGGCATCCACCAGCCGGCTCCGGCTTTCGTGGACCAGAAGCCGGTTCCGGAAATCCTGCCGACGGGCATCAAGGTCGTTGACCTGCTTTGCCCGTACGCCAAGGGCGGCAAGATCGGCCTGTTCGGCGGCGCAGGCGTCGGCAAGACCGTTCTCATTCAGGAACTGATCAACAACATCGCGAAGGCTTATGGCGGTTACTCCGTGTTCGCCGGCGTGGGTGAGCGTACGCGCGAAGGCAACGACCTCTATCACGAGATGGTCGAGTCGGGCGTGAACGAAGCTGGCGGTGGCGGCAAGTCGCGCTGCTCGCTGGTGTTCGGCCAGATGAACGAGCCGCCGGGCGCACGCGCTCGCGTCGCTCTGACCGGCCTGACGATCGCTGAAAACTTCCGCGACCAGGGCAAGGACATCCTGTTCTTCGTCGACAACATCTTCCGCTTCACGCAGGCGGGCTCGGAAATGTCGGCGCTGCTCGGCCGTATCCCGTCGGCGGTGGGTTACCAGCCGACGCTCGCGACCGACATGGGCGCGCTGCAGGAACGCATCACCTCGACGACCAAAGGCTCGATCACCTCGGTGCAGGCCATCTACGTTCCGGCCGACGACTTGACCGACCCGGCCCCGGCCGCTTCGTTCGCCCACTTGGACGCGCAGACCGTTCTCAACCGCGCGATCTCGGAAAAGGGCATCTACCCGGCCGTCGACCCGCTCGACTCGTCGTCGCGCATTCTCGACCCGAACGTTGTGGGTCAGGAGCACTATGACGTCGCCCGCGGCGTTCAGGAGATCCTGCAGAAGTACAAGTCGCTGCAGGACATCATCGCCATTCTCGGCATGGACGAACTGTCGGAAGAAGACAAACTGGTCGTGGCGCGCGCCCGCAAGATCGAGCGCTTCCTGTCGCAGCCGTTCTTCGTGGCTTCGCAGTTCACCAACCTCGACGGCCAGTTCGTCGACGTGAAGGACACCGTGAAGGGCTTCAAGGAAATCCTCGACGGCAAGCACGACGACATTCCGGAACAGGCGTTCCTGATGTGCGGCAAGATCGAAGACGTGGTCGCCAAGGCCCAGAAAATGGCTGCTGAAGCGGCCTGATCTTCAGGATCAGTCGAACAGTTACGAGCAGGCGCGGAGCAATCCGCGCCTGTTTTCGTTTGCTGCGCTGCGTCTTGAGTGGTGCGCGTGCGGCGGCCTAGCGTCTCCCGTGTTGAAGGGGTGCCGCATGAAACGCCTGATGATCGTTGCAGCCCTGTTCGCAGCTGACGCCCATGCGCAGCCGCCGCAGCTGGAGTTCGGCCTGAGCCCTGCCGATGTCGAGGCCGGCTTCATCATGGCGGTCATGGATGGCTGCACGAATGCAGCCGAGACGGGCAGGACGCTTGATCAGCTGAACCCGTATCGGATCATCCGCGATACCAATCGCGGCGCAGCGCTGGCGCCGAGGCCGGGTTACACGGCGTGGGCGCCCGGGATCGGCATCGGGATCGTGCGCATCGATGACGGGCCGGGCGGATGCGAAGTCTCGGCGCATGGCGCGTCTGTGCAGGGCACATTCGATGCGGTCGCGTCATTGCTGCTGGGCAAGGGCTATGCGGCGCAATCCGGCGAGGCTTCAGCGCCTGATCAGGTCAGGCGCGATTTTGCGCGAACGGCTAATGGACGGACGGTGCGCGTGGTCCTGACCGGACAGGAGCCGGGCGGCGCCGGCTCTTCGTTGCGGTTCAGCGAACTTTCTGCGGTTGTCACCGTAACGTCGCCCTGAGACCAGTGCTGGCGGGATGCGGGGCATGCCGCTAGTCTGGGTGCAGCCTCAGGGAGCCATGCAATGCGACTCATCTCGGCCGTTCTCTTTACAGTGCTTGTCGCCACGCCCGCCCATGCCCAGCGCGATGCGGTGTCGCCGGATCTTTCGCCAGAGATGGCGGGGCAGGTGTTTTCGCGGACGGTGGCTGATGTGTGCGTGCCGGCGGTTTCCGGCAACGGCGTGAGCGCGCTTTCCGCTGCACAGCGAGGAGCGCTGGTTCCGACGCAGGATGCAACGACGCGCAAACAGGCGGGCGCTGCGGTGGATGAAACAGTGTGGGACGTGGCGACGGCGCGCGGCGTGGTGACGGTTCGCGAAAAGGCTGGGCTATGTGTCGTGTCGGTTTACGGATCAGCGCTGACATCCACAATCGAAGCGGCAAAGCTTGCCCTGATGCAGGATGGATTTGGCGCTGTAACGATCGCAGGTGAAGACCAGGGTGCTTCACAGCGCCTTTTGGGACAAAGGGACGGACGATCAGTTGCGGTGCGCCTGAACGGCTCGCAGCCGGGCTCGCCGGGACACCAGTCGAAGTTCAGCGTTGTGACGGCAACGATGCAGCGCGTACCGTAGGCGCTTCGGGGCGGGGCGGCAGAAGGTCGGACGCGCAAGCAGCGCATGAGCAATGTGATCATGATCCTGGCGTGGGCCGGAGCTCTGCTCTGGCCGCTCGCCATCGTCTTCGGCATGTGGCGCGGGGTGAAGACCGGGCGCGGGCCGGGGCCAGTGGCGTGGGTGGCGATCTTCCTTGTGACCACGATGTGGGGGCTGGGGGTGCGCGCGTTTTTGGTGGAGCCGGAAGGGCTCATCGTGCGCCGCGTCGAGGTGGTGACGCCGTTCTGGTCGGGCGCGCCGCTGCGCGTTGGCGTCATCACAGACATTCACGGTGGCGGGCCGCATATGAGCGCGGGACGACTGGAGCGCATCGTCGAGGAGATGAATGGCCAGCGGCCGGATATCGTTGTGCTGCTCGGCGATTTCGTGGCGGGGCATGAGCCGGCGCCGGAGCGGAGTGCGTCTGAGAATGCGGAGGTGATGGTGACGCTGCCGCCGCTGGCCAAGCTGCGTGCGCCGCTGGGCGTGTGGTCGGTGCTGGGCAATCATGACTGGTGGTATGATGGCGCGGCGGTCGAGGCGGGGTTGCAGGCGCAGGGCATCAAGGTGCTGGAGAATGCGCGGGCGCGGATCGAGCGGCCGGGCGGGGCGTTCTGGCTGGCCGGGCTGGCGGACTATGAGTCGACGCGGGCCCAGCCCTCCTATGGCGAGGCGCTGAACGGGCTTCAGGACAACGATCCGGTCATCGCCATGTCTCACTGGCCGGACGCGTTCGCGACGGCGCCGGACCGGGTAACCATGACCTTTGCGGGCCACACCCATTGCGGGCAGGTGAACCTGCCGTTCTTTGGCCGGCTGCTGCATGCCTCGCCGGGTTCCGAAATGTGGCCCTGCGGGCTTTATACGGACGCCGGGCGCAAGCTTTACGTGAGCGGCGGGGTGGGGGTGTCGATCATGCCGGTCAGGTTCAACCAGCCCCCTGAAATTGCTATAGTAACCCTGCGGGCGGATTAGCCACTTCGCCGCCTTTACAGGGGTTTCAGGCCTGATAGACCGGCGCGCGACAACGTACTTTCCGCATCGCCAAGGCGATGCTTTGGGGGCATTTCCCATGGCTGACACGCTCAATTTCTCGCTGGTTTCGCCTGAGCGCGAGCTGTTTTCGGGCGAAGTGAACCAGGTCGACGCCCCGGGCGTCGAGGGCGAGTTCGGCGTGCTGCCGAAACATGCCCCGTTCATGACCGTGCTGAAGCCGGGCGTTGTGCGCATTCACGAAGCCTCGGGCGTGACCCCGGTATTCGTGCGCGGCGGCTTTGCCGACGTGACGCCGGCCGGCCTGACGATCCTCGCGGAAGAAGCCGTGCGTCTGGCTGATGTCGACGTTGGGTCGCTGGATGCAGAGATCGCCAAGGTGAAGTCGGATGCGAACGATCCGGGCGATGAAGCCCGCCGCAAGCGCGCGACCGAGCGTCTGGCTTATCTCGAAGCCCTGCGCGCTGCCGTTGGCGGCGCTTCGGCGACGGCTCACTAACAAGCAAAGAGCGTAGGGTGCATCTTGATGCACCTTGGTTGGCTGCGTCGGGCGCTGGCGGTGCATTTACGCTCCGCTTCAATGCGCCCTACGGGCGTGTGCGTGCTCTAAGCCTCGGTCCACTTCGCGAAGCGTGTGGCGACTTCGGCGTAGACGGCGGCTTTGAATGGGATGACGAGGCCGGCGGCGTCTTCGAGTTTGGCCCATTTCCAGGCGTCGAATTCCGGCGTGTGATCGTCGAGGCGGAAATCGGTGTCGGAACCGGTGAAGCGGTAGGCGAACCATTTCTGGCGTTGGCCGTAATAGGGGCCGGTCAGCTTCGCTTTCAGGGCAGGCGGGAAGTCGTAGTAGAGCCACGGCTCCAGCTCTTCGAGCAGTTCCACATGGCTGGTGTTGATGCCGGTCTCTTCGCCGAGTTCGCGCAGGGCGGCGATGGCGGGCGTCTCGCCGCGGTCGATCCCGCCTTGCGGCATCTGCCAAGCATAGCGCGCATCATCCTTGCGGACGCCTGCGCGGCGACCGAGCCAGAGATGGCCCTTTCTCGAGAAGATCGCGAGACCGACATTGGGGCGATAGAGAGACGGATCGCGCCCGCCCTGTTCGGGGAAGGCGCTGTAGCTCACGACTTGCCCGGACGCGATGTGATGCCGGCGGAAGCAGAAGCCGGGGCAAGCTGGTAGCCCTTGGCTTTCAGGCCTTCAGCCCACAGGCGGAACTGCTCGATCGTGACCGGGTAGGCGAAGCCAACGCCGATCGCCTTGCCGTTCTGAATGGCGAGCGCTTCGAGGGCGAGGAGTTCGCGGTCGATCGCATCGGCCGAGAGTTCGGCGTCGACGATGCGGTCAGCGACAGTGAAGTCGAGGCCGGTCTGGTCGGCGGCTTGGGGCAGGACGGAGCGCGCGGCGGCGCCATCATGCAGGAAGATGAGGCCGCGATCTTTCAGCGCCTTCATCACCGGCGTGGCGGCGGCGGCATCGGTTGCGAACTTCGCGCCCTGATAGTTGGTGACGCCGAAATAGCCGGTCGTCTTGCCGAGCAGGATCGACAGGCGGCGCAGGTTCTCGTCGGCCTTGGCGGACGTGACCAGCGTTTGCGGGCCAGTGTCGACGTTCGGATAGTCATAGGCTTCCATAGGAAGCTCGAGCAGGACTTCGTGGCCGGCGGCGCGGGCCTTGTTGATCCAGCCCTGCAGGTCGTTGGCATAGGGCACGAACGAGAGCGTGACTTCCGGCGGCAGCTCGTTGATGGCGGCCAGCGTGTGTTTCTGCGTCATGCCGAGGCCGCCGACGATAAGCGAAACACGCGGCGTGCCGGGGATGGCGTTGAACGGACGGGCATAGGCTTCGGCGGGCGTACGGCCATCCGGGCCGATCTTCGGCAGGTCGCCTGCGGCGGTGCGTTCGAAATAGCCGGAGATCGGGGCGCGCGGCAGGGCGGTGGGCGCAGCGACTGCATTGCTGCCGATTTCGGTGACGGTCATGTTGGCTTCAGCGCCATCGCCGCCGCCTTCCGGGATCTCGTCGCTGTATTCGACGCCGAGTGTGGGCTCGCCGGCGGCTTGAGCGTCGAGCGCTTCGAGCGAGGAGCGGTTCTTGAGGAGCGGCGGCGGGCCGTTCTGTTCGGAGTAGAGGGCGAGCTCGATGCGCGGGCCGCCCGCATCGTCGTCGCCGAAGAAGAAGGCTGCGCCGATGGCGCCGGCGGCAAGTGTTCCGAATGCGGCGATGCTCAACGCAAACTGGCTGAGGCCAGTGCGCAGAACCGACCCGTCGGCAGCTTTCGACGCTGACATGCTAGTCCTCTCAATACACCACACCCGAACGATAAATTCTCGACCCCTATCGTTAAGATCGCGGTAACGCGGTTGCGACGGGGTGACCCCCGACGCTCCTGTAATGTTTGGGGAATTTGCCTGCGACGCCAAGAATTTTGGGGCTTAATCATGCCCTGAAAAGCAGAAGGCCCGGCGTTCGGCCGGGCCTTCGCTGTTTTTGATCGTCGCCTGGTCTACGGCGTGGCAGGCGCCAAGGCAGCCGCTGCGGCGGCAGTCGAATGCGACCTCGGAATGGCCTTGCCGGACAGGATGAGGGCCACAGCTTGGTCGAGCTGGTAGTCCTCGCCCTTGTAGTCGGCGGGCGGCATGTCGGCCGGAACGTGCGGCGGCTTGCGCTCAGCGCCCTGGTCGTTCTGCAGCGCGTGCGGCAGGGCGGATTCGCTGAAGCGAGCGGCGCGGGTCTTGAGGTCGGCAATGTCCTTGTCCGACAGGCGGATCTGGGCGACTTCGACGTCCGGCTCGATACCGGCGCCCTGGATCGATTTGCCCGACGGCGTGTAGTAGCGCGACGTGGTCAGGCGCATCGCGCCCTTGTTGGGGCCAAGCGGCAGGACGGTCTGGACCGAGCCCTTGCCGAACGAGGTCACGCCAAGGACGACCGCGCGTTCACGGTCCTGCAGCGCGCCGGCGACGATTTCAGCTGCCGAGGCCGAGCCGCCGTTCACGAGCACGACGATCGGAACGTTCGGGTAGCGGTTGGCGCGGACGGCATTGTAGCGCTTGCTGTCGGTGTCATGACGGCCGCGGGTCGAGACGACCTCGCCGCCATTGACGAAGCGCGAGGTGACTTCGATCGAGGCTTCGAGCAGGCCGCCCGGATTGTCGCGCAGGTCGAGCACGAGGCCCTTCAGCGCGCCCTTGCGGGTGTCTTCCAGCGCCTTGTCGAGCGACTTCACGGTCTGTTCGTTGAAGGTGGTGATGCGGACATAGCCGACATCGCCGACCATTTTCTGCTTCACGACGACCGGACGGATGACTTCGCGGTTGAGCGAGACGTCGAACGGCTCAACGCCTTCGCGCACGACGGTGACGGAGATGGCCGAGTTGATCTCGCCGCGCATCTGCTTGACGGCGTCGTTCAGCGGCAGGCCGACGATCGACTTGCCGTCGATGGCGGTGAGGA
>DAINAT010000097.1:0-14130 GCA_036733305.1 Hyphomonadaceae bacterium | reverse complement strand
CAACCACGGCGACCAGCGCGACAACAATGAAGATAACAATCCGCACGGGTATTCCTCGGCATTCGCCCTGGCAGGGATGCTAGCTCCCACCACCTTCGCGCGCCAGATGCCGCCCGCACACCTTCTACAGAAGGCCGCCTACAGCAGGCCTTCCGCCTTCTTCACGCCGTCAGTGCCCGAGAAAATCAGCGTCCGCGTCTTCTGCGCCAGCCGTACGTTTACAAGGTTCGTCTGCCCCTCGAAAACATCCCGGAAAATCTGGTTGTTGATCGCCAGAGCCTTGGGCGGCTGGCCCAACTTGCACTCCTGATAAATCAGCAGCGCCTCACCCTCGATCTCGGCGCCCAACGGCTGCAGCGCAATCGTCTTGCCGCCATCCGTCAACGCGAAGTGATCCTCGACATACAGCACCATCAGCGCCTGATTGCGCACCAGCGTGATGTCGATCGTCTCGGCGCCCCCGCCCTGCCTCTGCTGAGACAGCCAGGCCTCCGCATCTGCATTGTGAAACCGGTGCGTGATCTCCAGCATCGATGATGCCGGGTTCCACAACACGGTCGATAACACCGTCTGCGAGCGGTGCGCGAACGCTGCCGGCGCAACAGTCAGCGCGCAGCCAGCAAAGATCGCCAGCCTGCGCGTGATGTTGCCGCCGCCATTCACCATTGCTGTGCCGCCATTACTGAGCCGGAGCGATCGGCGCAGCCGGGCTATCCGGCTCCGCCTTCTTCGCGCGCAACTCGGTCAGCGCTTCCGCCATCTGGTTGCGCGGAGAACGCGGGCTCATGCGAAACACCTCAAGCCTGCTCGGCTCGCTGCGGGCCGGCCAGTTGTTGTTGGCCCGCACGGCGTCCGCCGTCTGGTGCTTCACGTCATACTCGATCGAGACGACCTTCTTTGTCTCGATGAACATCTTCGTCACCTTCTGGTTATCCGTGCGCCAGATCTCCGCCGGGATCATGATCTCCTTCTTGGAGCCGTCGTCAAACGTGAACGTCAGTGGCAGCGGCGTAACCAGCCCACCCTTGTTCTCGAAGTCGACGAAGTAGATGAACGGGTTCTCGCGCAGCGCACGCTCGAGAACCGACTTGTCCGGCTCCTTCAGGCCCTCCTGATATGTGGCGTAGTCGTTCAGGTCCTTGTTGTTGACCACGAACTCGTCGTTCGCGTCATAGAAGTCCTTCGCGTCGGGATGCTTCTCGACGTAGGTCTGGATGCCCTGCTCGCGGTTCTCCAGCACGGTCACCGGGTCCGGACGCGTCGCATCCTGACGCTCGCGGCGCAGCGGCGCTTCCGTCTCCGGATTGCGCGTCGACAGGCGGTATTCCCGCACGCCGTTCAGTGCGACGTCGACGTGGTCGGTCGTGTAGAACCAGCCGCGCCAGAACCAGTCGAGATCCACGCCCGATGCATCTTCCATCGTACGGAAGAAGTCAGACGGCGTCGGACGTTTGAACTTCCAACGGCGCGCATATTCCTTGAACGCGAAGTCAAACAACTCGCGCCCCATCACCGTCTCGCGCAGCACAGTCAGTGCAGCAGCCGGCTTGTTGTAGGCGTTGTTGCCGAACTGGATGACCGACTCCGAGTTCGTCATGATCGGAACCTGATCTTCCGACATCATGTACGAACCAATCTCGTCCAGCGAGTTGGCGTTGTCGCCCATGACCGGGAAGTTCTCGTCCCAGCGCAGCTCGGCCATGAATTCGAGGAATGAGTTCAGGCCCTCATCCATCCACGTCCACTGACGCTCATCCGAGTTGACGATCATCGGGAAGTAGTTGTGGCCAACCTCGTGGATGACCACGCCGATAAGGCCGTTCTTGGACTGGCGCGTATACGTCTTCTTGCCCGTCTTATCGTCCTTCACCGGGCGATACCCGTTGAACGAGATCATCGGATATTCCATGCCGCCGCCCAGCCAGGTGTTGACCGAGATGGCGTTCGGATAGGGGTACGGGAACGAGAATTCCGAATAGACGTCGATCGTGTGCGCCACGGCGCGCGTCGAATACAGCGACCACAGCGGATCGGCCTCGTTCGGGAACAGCGATTGCGCCAGCACGTCGCCGCCTTCCGGCTGCTTCACGTTCATGGCGTCCCAGATGAACTTGCGGCTCGATGCCCATGCAAAATCGCGCACGTTGCCGGCCTTCCAGCGCCACGTCTTGGTCGCCGTCGTGCCTTCCTTCTCGTTCGCCAGAGCCTCTTCCGGCGTCACGATATACATCGGCTTCGAGTACTCTTTGCGCGCCTGCGCAAGGCGATTGCGCTGCTCGGCCGACAGAACCTCGTTCGGGTTCTGCAGCACGCCCGTTGCCGTCATGATGTGATCCGCCGGCAGCGTCACCGACACATCATAGTTGCCGAACTCAAGCGTGAACTCGCCCTGCCCGAGGAACTGCTTGTGCTGCCAACCAGTATAGTCGGTGTAGGCGACAAGACGCGGGAACCACTGAGCCTGGAAGAAGGTGTAGGTGTCGTTCTCGCGGAAATACTCATAGCCCGAACGACCGCCGAACAGGTCGTTGTCGACAATGTTGAAGGCCCAGGCGAGCTTGATCGTCGTCGTGCCTTTGGCGGCCAGCGGCTGCGGAAGGTCGATGCGCATCATCGTGTCGTTGACCGTATAGCGCAGCGCACGCGAACCACCGTCCGTCACCGACCGGATCTCAAACCCGTGCGGCGTTTCCTGGTATGACTGCAGCTGCTTGATCGCGCCCATACCCACCTGATCGCCACGCCCCATCGGCCCCGCCGATGCCTTGGCCGAGCGACGCGAAGCCGAGTCCTGCTTGAAGATGTTCTGGTCGAGCTGCAGCCAGATGTAGTTCAGCGGATGGGGCGAGTTGTTGCGATAGGTGATCGTGCCCGTCGCCGTGATGCGCTTCTTCACTTCATCCAGCGTGACGTTGATCTGGTAATCGGCCTGCTGCTGCCAGTACGACTCACCCGGCGCACCCGAAGCTGCCCGGTAGGTGTTCGGCGAAGGAAGATCGACTTCCAGCTGCCTGAACTTGTCGTCCCAATTGCCCTTGGTCTGCTTGTTGGCGTCCGCCAGCGCCGGAGCTGCCGAAAGCAAAGCGACGGCAAAAGCCGCAAACCAAGCCAATTTCATCCAATGACTCCCGGCCAAACAGACCCCAACGAGCGTGTTTTAGCGATAATCGATGCAGAGTCACCGCGACGTTACGACAGCCGGCACATATCCCACCAAGCGAGCGCCAACCGCAAAAGGAAGGGCCGGCTTCTTGCGAAACCGGCCCAGGTGCACAGGAACAGAACCGTCGGGAACCATCGAGGGACATCAAGGCGTCCCGGCGGCATGTGCTTGGTATATGGGACTGAGTCTGAACGCTGATTGAGGCGCTTGTTGTCTATAATTCAGGTGAAACAAATATCGCGAAGTCACTGACTTCACGCCATATTTCAGGCTGAATCACGCGCCAACCGGGCCACCTCAGCCCTGAACGACCGCGCCAGCCTTCAGGAAGCCGTCGGCCCGTTCAGCCTCGACCCCCCAGCTTTTCAGCACGTCCGCCGACTGCCCGCCCGCCATGGCCGGAACCCCATTCACAGCTCCCGCAGTACGCGAAAACCGCGGCGCCGGCCCCGGCTGCACCGTCCCGAACGCTTCAACAAATGTTTTCCGCTCGGCGTTGTGAGGATGCTTCGGCGCCTCCTCCATGCTCAGAACCGGAGCCACGCAGGCGTCCGTCCCGTCGAATACCACCATCCACTGGTCGCGGGTCTTCGTCTTCACGACCTCCGCCACCCGTTTTGAATACTCCGGCCACTCCGCCCGCTTCATCTGCGCCGGGAAAGCATCGTCCGGCAGCCCGAGCCCCTTCACCAGCAGCGCATGGAATTGCGGCTCGATCGCCCCGATCGCCAGATACTGGCCGTCCGCGCATTCATACGTGTCATAGAAGTGCGCCCCGCCATCCAGCAGGTTGTCATCGCGATTGGCGTTCCACATGCCCGCCGCCTTCATCCCGTAGAACATCGTCATCAGAGACGCCGCGCCATCGATCATCGCGCAGTCGACCACCTGCCCCTTGCCCGACGCCTTCGCCTCGATGATCCCCGCCAGCAGCCCGAACGCCAAATAAAGCGCCCCGCCGCCGAAATCGCCGACAAGATTCAGCGGCGGCGCCGGCGGCTCGCCCTTCCGTCCCATCGTGTGCAGCGCGCCCGTCAGCGCGATATAATCAATGTCGTGCCCGGCCATCGTCGACCACGGCCCGGTCTGCCCCCACCCCGTCATCCGCCCGAACACCAGCCGCGGATTCCGCGCCAGCGCCACATCCGGCCCAAGCCCCAAGCGCTCCATCACGCCCGGCCGGAAGCCCTCGATCAGCCCATCCGCCTTCTCGATCAGGCTCAACGCCGCCTCAACGCCCTCGGGCTTCTTGAGATCAATCGCGATCGACCGCTTCCCCCGGTTCGCCAGATCCGGCATCCCACGCCCCACCGCGTCCGACCGATCAATCCGCACAACATCGGCGCCCAGATCCGCCAGCAACATCCCGCAGAACGGCCCCGGGCCAATCCCCGCGAACTCCACGATCTTCACGCCGACAAGGGGACCAGACGCCATAACGCTTCTCCGTTTGCGCCCCAAAGAGGCGCAAGTGACACTCCCGCCATTGCCGCGAACGTCAAGCCTGTCCCGAGGTCAATCCTCCGCACGCCCACGAGCAGCGCAAGCCAGCCAAGCGCAGGCCAGTCAGCGGATTGATCGATTTCAATGTTCATCGCAGGCTGTCGCTGCAGACCGGAGGCCCGCATGGCGACGCATCGCATCTACGCAATGAGCTTCGCCAGCGTCTACGTCCTCTACATCGCCAAGGTCGAGAAGAAGGCCCGCACGAAGGCCGAGGTCGATGAAGCCGTCCGTTGGCTCACCGGCTACACGCAGAAAGCCATCGACGCTCACGTCGAGAAGAAAACCACCTTCGAACAGTTCTTCGCAAAAGCGCCCAGACTCAACCCCGCCCGCAGCCTCGTCACCGGCGTCATCTGCGGCGTGCGTCTGGAAAAGATCGAAGACCCGCTGATGCAGAACATCCGCTATCTCGACAAACTCGTCGACGAGATCGCCAAGGGCCGCCCGATGGAGAAGGTCCTGCGCAAGCAGGCCGCCTGATCAGGCGAACAGCCTAAGCCGCGGCCGAACTGGTCCCGACATCAAAGCACGACAGCGCCGGCGCCATGTCGTGCGGCAACACCCATTCGCCGTTCACCTTCTCCGGCACATCGAACAACGCTTCGCGCCGTTCCGGCGGCAGGCGCTTGTAGAGGCAGGTGCACAGCTCAGCCTTTATCCCGCCCGCCCCACAGTCGGCCATGAATCGCTGCTCCGGATTGCTGCAGGCAGACAGCCCCAGCCCGGAAACACCAAACACAGCTATGAGGAAGTAGGTGCGCATCCACGCAGCCTTACTGCCCAAACAGCGCCCCGTGAACCCGCGCCGCGCCGCTATCCCCATGCGGCCAGGACACGCGATCAAAGTTGATCCCGTCCGGCAGGCTGGGATCAATCACCATCGCCCCCGTCTCTGGGTCCAGTTTCACAACCAACGCCCAGCTCTGGTCATTCCCCGTCACCACCAGCCGGTCCGACTTCCTGTCCGCCGCCAGCCAGTGCGCCATGTGGAACTTCTCAGGCAACACGATGCGCGAAGCCTCCACCGGCTTCATCGGATCAGACACATCCAGCGCAATCAGCCCGTTAATCTCCGGCACGGTCTGAACATAGTATTTGCCCACCACAACAGGCACGGCGCAGGCATCGTGAGCTCCCGTCCCGCCCGGAAACGCATGCACGAACACAGCCTTCGGCATCGTGCCAAAAACGTCGTCGATCCGATAAACCCCGCACGAGAAAGTCCCCACATACACCGTGCCATCGGCCAGCACGCGCGGCTCTGCCGGATCAACATGATGCTCACCCTGACCCGATGGCGGCAGGTCGACAGTCGCCAGCACTTTCAGATCGGAGACAGACCAGATCTGCACCTGCTTGGTCGACGTATAATCCTCACCCGGCCACCCCATCTCGGCCAACGCCACCACCGCGCGATCCTTTCCCTGCACAACCGCCAGGCTATACGGCCACGCCATATTAGCAGGCGTCTCTGCCGACACTGCAGACGCCGACCGCAGCACCTTCCCCTCCGGCGACAGCTCCACCAGCCCGCCCGGCGCGCCATATTTCCCGTGCATGCCCTGCAACGTCACCAGCACATTGCCGTTGTCGAGCCGCGCATAGCTATGCGGGAAGCTGTAATCGCCCATGTCCTTGAATTGCGCCGCCAGCTTGGGCTTCAGCGGATCGCGAAGATCAATCAGCGACGTGAGGTTGCCCGTAAACCCGTCACCAAACAGCATTCCCCCGGCGGGGAACTCATACTCCACATGATGCGGCATCGTCCCCGTCGCCCCAATCGGCAACGTCGCAACGACATCTCCATAAGTCGCAGACCCATCCCGCAGGTCCACCACCGACATGAAGTCGCTCTCAACCTTGTCCTTGTCTGCCGACCAGACGAACAGAAAGTGTGAACCCTGACCCACAGGCGCCTGCGTTTCGACCGGCGCCGACTGGCATGCCGCCACAAACGTAACGCAAGCCGCTCCCAACCACACTCGCAAGCGAAATCCCCTTCTATGTCAGAGCGAACCTAAGGTACCCTCACGACCGTGTCGGTCCTGAGCCGACACTCGCTTCACGTGAAGAAAACATACCGTCTTATTGTGTAAATGCACCTGCTGTAACGATTAGCCCAATCGCAGACGGAACGGGGACGTTTGATGACCGGCGCAACGCTTGACTTTCCAGTAGCTGACGACCGCAAGTTCTTCCGCAACCTGATCACGGTCATGGCGATCATGCTCGTCGCTGGCTTCGTGGTCCAGCTCGCGATGGGACGCTCGAGTTTCAACTCACCGATCGTCGTCCACGTCCACGCATTCGCCTTCATGACGTGGATTGGGATCACCCTCGCACAGACATGGCTCGCCGCCGGCGGCAATCTTGCGACGCACCGCAAGCTCGGCATGTTCTCGATCGGCTGGGCCATCCTCCTGATCATCCTCGGCCCACTGGTAACGATCTCGAGCGTGCAATCGGGCCGCACGCCTTTCTTCTTCCAGCCGCAACACTTCCTGATCGCCAATCCGATGACGGTCATCGGCTTTGCCGGTCTCTTCGCGGCCGCAATACTGCTACGCAAACACAAGGAATGGCACGCGCGCTTTCAGGTTGGCGCTTTCGCTATGCTGATGGGTCCGGGCTTCGGACGACTGATCCCCATGCCCTTCCTTCTGCCTTATGCTTTCGAAATTGCCGGCCTGATTGCGGTGATCTTCCTTGCTATCGGCATCCTGCGCGACTGGCGCGTCCACGGCCGCCCGCACGCTGCCTGGCTCTGGAGCATTGTCGCGCTTCTCGCCGTCATGCTGCTTTCGCGCATCATCGCCTTCTCGCCAATTGGTGAAGCGATCTACAACGCGACAGTAGCCGGGGGGCCTCTCGCAGGAACAGACGGACTCGCCTTCCCGCCCCCACCGGGCCCACCGCCCGTATAACGCCCCCGCTGGCGCCGTTGGCGATCAGCCCATGCTCTGCGCGTCGTCGACCAGCACGTCCGTGCCGGTCACGAACTTCGACGCTTCCGAGCACAGGAACAGCAGCGCTTCATCCAGCGACTGCTCATCCATCACAGGGAAGCGTCACAACCGTGTCGACCCTACGCCTCAAGCCGGCTTGGCAACCGGCGGTCTCTGCCCGCTGCGGCGCTCGTGCATGTAGGAGGCGATGGCGACGAGCAGAGCGACTGCCATCGACGCCACGCCCACCAGCGGCAGCGCGCGGTAACCCAAACCGCCATTGAGCATGATCGCGCCAATTGAAGCGGCGATAGCGATGCCAAGGTTGAAGCCGGACGGAATGAGCGACGCGGCCAGGTTCGGGGCATCTCGCGTCCACTCCAGAATGCGGGCTTGGACGGGCGTGCCGATGGCGAAGTTCAACGCTCCCCAAAGCATCACAACAACGATCATTGGCAACGCGTAGGGGCTGACGAGGTACATCGTCACCAGCACAACGGCCTGAAGCACGAGCAGCGTGATAAGCGAGGGCATCAGATGCCAGTCCGACAAGCGGCCGCCGACGAAGACGCCGATCGTGGCGCCGACGCCATTGGCGAGCAGCACCCAAGGAACCGCCCCCTCATCGAGGCCTGTCACTTCGGTGAGGTATGGCGCGATGTATGTAAGCGGGACGAACTGCGCCATCATCAGCATCAGCATGATGATGAGCGAGGTCCAGATCTGCTGGCGACCGAGCGCCCGAACCTCGTCGAAGAAGCCGGCAGGTCGGGCAGCCCCAGTCCTCGCCGGCAAAAGCGTCGCGACGGCCACCACGGCAAGGATGCCCAGCACAAACATCGCCCAGAAGGTGGCCCGCCAGTCGAACATGTTGCCGATCGCTGTACCGAGCGGCACGCCCACAACATTCGAAATGGTCAGGCCAGCCAGAACCACCGCAACAGCCATGGAGCGACGCTCTTCCGGCACAAGCCCGACGGCGACGACCATGGCAACGCCGAAATACGTCCCGTGAGCGACCGCGATCACGATCCGCAACAGAAGCATCGACGTGAAATCGGGAGCAAGCGCACAGGCAATCTGACCCAGCGTGAATGCGACCAGCAAGCCAAGCAACAAAGTCTTCCGCCGCAACCGCGCGGTGGCGAGCGTTACGAACGGCCCCCCGATCGCAATACCCAGCGCATAGCCAGACACGAGATAACCCGCATCCGGGATCGAAACACCAAGTCCCTCCGCCACCTGCGGCAGCACGCCCGCAATAACAAACTCGGTCGTGCCAAACGCGAATGCGGCAACGAACAATGCGATCAAAGGCACGGGCATATCGGCTCGCGATGCTGGGATGCCGTGTTCGACCACGGAACAAGACGTCGAGCAACGACGAAATGCCGGCCCCGAATATTCGCGACCGGCGGCGTCTTCTCCTACGGCCCCGTCCCACCTACGGTTTAAGGCGGAGCCGCCAGGGCCAATCAGCCCATGCTCTGCGCGTCGTCAACCAGCACGTCCGTGCCGGTCACGAACTTCGATGCGTCCGAGCACAGGAACAACAGCGCTTCATCCAGCGACTGCTCATCCATCACGCGACGGCGCGGGAACTTCTGCAGATACTTCTGCCCGCCCTCGCCATTGAGCCAGTCCGACGTCAGCTCCGTCTCGACATAGCCCGGCGACAGGCCGTTCACGTTGATCCCATACCGCGCCCACTCGCGGGCCAGAGACCGCGTCAAGTGCGCGCAAGCTGCCTTCGATGCGTTATAAGCCGACACGTTCGGAATGATGATCCGCCCCGCCATCGAGGCGATGTTCACCACGCGACCACGCGCCGAAACATCCGCGCCCGCCTTGATCAACCGCCGCGCACCCTCGCGCGCCACGCACCACACCGACGTCACGTTCAGATCCATGATCTTGCGGAACTCTTCAATGTCCTGCGTCAGCGCATTCTTCTCGTGCGTCATGCCGGCATTGTTGATGATCGTATCGACCACGCCGAACTTCGCCTCGGCCGCGTCATACATCGCAACCACAGCCGCCTCGTCCGTCACATCACACTGCACCGCCAGCGCCGTATCCGAACCCAGCTCCGCCACCAGATCATCCAGCCGCTCCTTCCGCCGAGCCGCCACAACAACCTTCGCGCCCTCAGCCCCCAGCACCTTCGCAAACTGCTTCCCCAGCCCGGAGGAAGCCCCCGTAACCAGCGCCACACGTCCCGCAACACGTCCCGCCATCATCCGCTCCTAAAGCAACCCACTCATATCCCGCAGCAGGCTCTTCACGCCCACCAGCCTTGCCGGCGCATCGACCCACGTGCCGCCCAGCACCAGCTTCATGTCCGGCCGCAGCTTCAGCACGTTCGGTCGCTTCTGCACATACGCAATCAGCTTGGCGCCATCGAGCGGTGAATCCTGCCGGAACGCCAGCAGCGCCCCCTTCGGCCCCGCCGACACCTTCGCCACGCCCAGCTTCTTGCAGAGGATCTTCACCGCCGTGATCTCCAGCAACTGCTTGGTCTCATCCGGCAGCGGGCCAAACCGGTCGATCAGCTCCGCCGCAAACGCCTCGCGCTCCTGATCCGTGCTCAGGTCCGCCAACCGCCGATACAGCGCCAACCGCGTCGACAGATCCTCGACATAATGCTCCGGGATCAGCACCGCAGCGCCCACATCGATCTGCGGCGACCAGTCATCCGCCACGACATGCGTATCCAGCGTCTCGCCAGAGCGCAGAGCCGCCACCGCATCCTCCAGCATCTGCTGATACAGCTCGACGCCCACCTCGCGAATATGCCCCGACTGTTCGTCCCCAAGCAGGTTGCCCCCGCCCCGCATATCCAGATCGTGGCTCGCCAGCATGAAGCCCGCGCCGAGACTATCCAGCGACTGCAACACCTTCAGCCGCTTCGCCGCGCCATCCGTCAGCGCCTCTTCCTCCGGCGTCGTCAGATACGCATACGCCCGCAGCTTCGCCCGCCCCACGCGCCCGCGCAGCTGATACAACTGCGCCAGGCCAAACATGTCCGACCGGTGCACAATCAGCGTATTTGCCCGCGGAATATCGAGACCCGACTCCACAATCGTCGTCGCCAGCAGAACATCCGCCTGCCCATCATAGAAAGCCGACATCGCGTCTTCGAGCTCAGTCGGCGTCATCTGCCCATGCGCCGTAATCGCCTTCACCTCCGGCACCTGCTCCTTCAGATAGCGCTCAAGGAACGGCAAATCCGCCACACGCGGCGCCACAAAGTAGCTCTGCCCCCCACGATACCGCTCGCGCAGCAGCGCCTCGCGGATCGTCACCGGATCGAACTCGACCACATACGTCCGCACAGCCAGGCGATCCACCGGCGGCGTAGCAATGATCGACAGATCGCGAATGCCCGTCAGCGCCATCTGCAACGTGCGCGGGATCGGCGTCGCCGACAGCGTCAGCACGTGCACGTCCGCCTTCAGCTCCTTCAGCCGCTCCTTGTGCTTCACGCCAAAGCGCTGCTCTTCATCGACCACAATCATGCCCAGCCGCTTGAAGTCGATATTCTTGGCCAGCAGCGCATGCGTGCCGATCACCACATCGCACTCGCCATTGGTGATCTCGTCGCGCGTCTGCGAAGCTTCCTTGTTGGTCACGAACCGCGACAGATGCTTCACACGCAGCGGCCATCCCGCAAACCGCTCCGCAAACGTCTGATAATGCTGCCGCGCCAGCAGCGTCGTCGGCGCAATCACCGCCACCTGCAGCCCGCTCATCGCCACGAGGAATGCCGCCCGCAGCGCCACTTCCGTCTTGCCAAAGCCAACGTCGCCACAGATCAGGCGGTCCATCGGCTTGCCCGACGTCAGGTCCTTGATGACATCTTCGATGGCTGAAAGCTGGTCATCCGTCTCCTCATACGGGAAGCGCGCAGAGAACTCCCTGAACACGCCATCGGCGGTATCCGTCTTCGGCGCGCGCTTCATCTCGCGCTCGGCGGCGAGCCTGATCAGCTCGTCCGCCATATCCATGATCTTCTTCTTGGCCCGCGCCTTGCGCGACTGCCATCCGCCCCCGCCCAGCTTGTCGAGCGCGCCCTCGCCGCTCTCCGCGCCATAGCGCGAGATGAGCTCCACGTTCTCGACCGGCAGCAGGATCTTGTCCCCGCCCGCATAGATCAGCTCAAGGCAATCATGCGGCGCCGCGTTCACGGTCACAGTCTTCAGACCATCATACCGCCCAACGCCATGCTCGACGTGCACGATCAGGTCGCCTGCAGACAGCGCAGCAGCTTCCGCAATCACCGCCGCCGATGACTTGCGCTTGCGTGGCCGCGCCAGCTTGTCGCCCAGCATGTCCTGCTCGGAGATGATGATCAGGTCATCATCCTCGAACCCCGTCTCAACCGCGATCTCCGCAACCGAGACAACGTTCTTCGCAGCCTCAGGCCACGACCCGATCGGCTTCGCGCCCGGGATGCCATGGTCTTCCAGAATGCCGACAAGCCGGCTCGCCGAGCCATGGCTCCACGCTGCGACGATCACCTTCTTGCCCGCCGCCTGCCGCTCGCGAATGTGACGCACGACAGCATCAAACAGGTTCTGCCCCGGATCAGACCGCTCCAGCACGAACGACCGCCCCGGCTTCGCCCGGCTGATCAGCCCATCAACTTGCCCGCCCGAAACCTCCGGCGCATTCTGCGTCGAGAACGTCACCGTCGCCCGCGCCATCAGCGCATCGCCAAGCTCCTTCGGCGTCAGATACAGCCGGTCCGGTGGCAGAACATGCTGCGTAATCCCACCCGCCGAAGCTGCAGACTTCCGCACCTCGAAATATTCCGCCGCCTGCGCCAGCCGTTCACTCGCCGCCTCGGCGGCAGGCGGGTCCATCCCGATCAACGCATTGGCGCCGACATAGTCGAACAACGTCTCCAGCTTCTCGTAGAACAGCGGCAACCACTGCTCGACGCCCTGCCGGCGAATACGCTCCCGCGCCGCCTCATAGGTCGGATCACCACCAGGCGATCCAAACGCCGAGAGGAAATTCTTCCGCAGCAGCGACAGCGCGTTGTCCGAGAAATCAATCTCGCTCACCGGCGCGAGCACGATCTCCTTCAACGGCGTCGTCGAGATCTGCGTTTCCGGATCGAAATACTTCGCCGCTTCCAGCTCATCGCCAAAGAAGTCGAGCCGCACCGGCTCCGGCATCCCGGCGGGGAAAATATCCACGATCCCGCCACGCATCGAATACTCGCCCGGCTCGCGCACAGTCGAAGCCCGCGAATACCCGTTGATGTCGAGATACCCGCGCACCCGCTCCTGCGGCACCGCATCGCCCACGCGCGCCACGAACGCCGCAACACCCATGTGAGACCGCGGCGGCATCCGCTGCACCACAGCCGTCGATGTCGTCACCACCAGCATCGGCGGCGACCCCGCATTCCGGCTCGCCAACCGCGCCAGCGCCGCACAGCGCAGAGCCGCGATCCCCGGCGAAGGGCTAACCCGATCATAAGGCAGGCAGTCCCACGCCGGCAGGTTCACCACCTCCAGCAGCGGCGCAAAGAACCGCGCCGCCGCCACAGCCATGAAGGCGTGCCGATCATCCTGCGCGATATAAAGCGAAGTCCCGCCCCGCTTCTGCGCCGCCTCCGCCATCAGGCGAACGTCCGCAATGAACGGCGTCTCAAAGACCCGAACCGGTTTCTTCTGGCTGGCGATCGAGTCCCAAACGCGCATCGGAAGTCCGCCTAAAACCGCAACAACGAATAGATCACCCACCCGGACGCCTCATTGAGCGTTCAGGTCAGCTGCCAATTCCGCCGGTCCGAAAGGGGCCGAACCGTTTATCTAGGTGCTGAATACTTGAATGAAAGCAGCAGGTCGAGAACTTCCGACCTCAACTCCGGAGACGGCTCACCCCGCCCCATGATCCAGTCAAACGTATGCTGGTCGGGAATATCCAGAACCGCCTCAAACTCATCCAGCTGCCGCTCGTCAAAGCCCGCCAGATGCGCGTCCGTAAACTGCTGCATATAAAGGTCGAGCTCCCGGAACCCCCGCCGGTCCGCCCGAAACTTCAACTTCCGCCGCCGCGTCTCAATATCGCTCATGGGCCGGGGTGTAGCGCACGCAAACGCCCCGGTCATTCCCAATGTCATTCCAGCATTTGAAGGGTCTGAAGGCCGCCATTTGACCCGTAGGGTGCATCAAAGATGCACCACGCCTCCACCGTCATTCCCGCGAAAGCGGGAACCCAGGAGCTCCACCCACAAACGACAGTTCCTCGCTCCGCTCCTCCCGGCGTAAGCCGGGACCCAGGGGCGGCTTGTCCCGATGTATCAACCCCTGGGTCCCGACTTACGTCGGGAGGAGCGGATGATGGTGCGAGATTGAGGGATAGAGCTGCACCGAAGCTGTAGGACAGTTTCCGCACACCCCAAACAAACTCAGCGCGTTAGCAAGAAAGTTTGGGGGATAGAGCGCCCCAGAATCTACGGCGCCCCGTGCCGGGGTATTATCCAACCCATGACACGACACA
>DAINAT010000096.1:0-14221 GCA_036733305.1 Hyphomonadaceae bacterium | reverse complement strand
AGGGTGCATCTTGATGCACCGCGACCGAACTCCGGTGCATCAAGATGCACCCTACTTCCCGTTGTTGCGGCGGGAACCATTCATGCGGCGTAGCACTCTCACAATGGGTCCCGGATAGCGCTGCGCGCTTCCGGGATGACAAGCGGTGGGAATTACGGACAGCAGGACAAGCCGCCCCTGGGTCCCGGCTTTCGCCGGGATGAGCGGGACGATGAGTTGGCGGTGGTGGGTGGGGCTTGGTGCATCGTTGATGCACCCTACGGTTCTGTCTGTGCTGCGCGAAATTCGGGGGACCTGTCTCAGGGGTGAGACATACGGCTGGAATGCTGAGCAGCGCGCATCTGGTTTGTGAGCCGTCCTGCGCCACCTTTGATGTGCAGCGTTCGCAACAGGGCGCGCGAGGAAACAGCCAAAGGGTTCAGCCATGAACAAGCCAGTTCTGATCAAGACACCGACTGCAATTTTCAAGAACCGCTACGGTAACTTTATCGGCGGCGAATGGGTCGCGCCGAAGGCCGGTCGCTATTTCGAGAACACGTCGCCGGTGAATGGCAAAGTGCTGTGCGAGATCGCGCGCTCGGATGCGTCTGACGTCGATGCGGCGCTGGATGCTGCGCACAAGGCGAAGGATGCGTGGGGCCGCACGAGCACGACGGAGCGTTCCAATATCCTGCTCGCGATTGCGCAGCGGATGCAGGACAATATCGCGGTGCTCGCCGAAGCCGAGACGTGGGACAATGGCAAGCCGATCCGCGAGACGATGGCGGCGGACTTGCCGCTGGCGGTCGATCACTTCCGGTATTTCGCGGGCGTGGTGCGCGCGCAGGAAGGCGGAATTTCGGAGATCGACAACGATACGGTGGCTTACCATTTCCATGAGCCGCTGGGCGTCGTCGGCCAGATCATTCCGTGGAATTTCCCGCTGCTGATGGCGACGTGGAAGCTTGCGCCGGCGCTGGCCGCGGGCAATTGCGTGGTGATCAAGCCGGCGGAACAGACGCCCGCGTCGATCCTGGTGTGGGCGGAGATCATTGGCGATCTTCTGCCGCCGGGCGTGCTGAACATCGTCAACGGGTTCGGGCTTGAAGCGGGCAAGCCGCTGGCCTCGTCCAATCGTATCGCGAAGATTGCATTCACGGGCGAGACGACGACGGGTCGCCTGATCATGCAGTATGCCAGCCAGAACCTGATCCCGGTGACGCTGGAGCTGGGCGGTAAATCGCCGAACATCTTCTTCAAGGACGTGATGGCCGAGGACGATGCGTTCTTCGACAAGGCTCTCGAGGGCTTTGCGATGTTTGCGCTGAACCAGGGCGAGGTGTGCACCTGCCCGAGCCGTGCGCTGGTGCATCAGGACATCTACGACAAGTTCATGGAGCGCGCTGTGAAGCGCGTTGAGGCGATCACGCAGGGATCGCCGCTTGATCCGACCACGATGATCGGGGCGCAGGCTTCATCCGAGCAGCTTGAGAAAATTCTCAGCTATATCGATATCGGCAAGCAGGAAGGCGCGAAGGTGCTGACCGGCGGGGTGCGCAGCGATCTCGGCGGCGATCTTGCTGGCGGCTATTACGTGAAGCCGACGATCTTCGCCGGGCACAACAAGATGCGCGTATTCCAGGAAGAGATCTTCGGGCCGGTCGTGTCGGTGACGACGTTCAAGACGGATGAAGAAGCGCTCGAGATTGCCAACGACACGCTCTACGGCCTCGGCGCGGGCGTGTGGACGCGGGATGTGAACCGCGCCTATCGCTTTGGTCGCAATATCAAGGCCGGGCGCGTGTGGACGAACTGCTACCACGCCTATCCGGCGCACGCGGCGTTCGGCGGATACAAGCAATCGGGCATCGGGCGCGAGAACCACAAGATGATGCTCGACCACTATCAGAACACCAAGAACATGCTTGTCAGCTATTCGCCGAACAAGCTCGGTTTCTTCTAGAGAGAGCCACTATCAGGCTCTGATCAGGGCGGGCGGGGAGCGGCAATAGCCGCACCCGCCTATCCTGTTTCTCAAGAGGGCGAGATGGCGAAAACGTATTCCAATGTGAGCGCGACGCCGGAGGCGATCCAGCTGTTGCGCGAGATCGTGGCGGAGCATGGGCCGGTGATGTTTCACCAGTCGGGCGGGTGCTGCGATGGCTCCTCGCCGATGTGCTATCCGCAGGGAGAGTTCCTGCTGGGCGACAGCGATGTGCAGCTGGGCGAGATCGACGGCGCGCCGTTCTGGATTTCGACGACGCAGGCGGAGGCGTGGGCGAACACCGACATTCTGATCGATGTGGTGCCGGGACGGGGCGGCATGTTCTCGCTGGATAACGGGCGGGAGAAGCGGTTTCTGGTGCGGTCTTCTGTCTGTATGCGGTGAGCGATGAGGCTTCATAGGGTGCATTGAAGCGAAGCGTAAATGCACCGCCGGCGTATGACGGCGGCACGGTGCATTTTCAATGCACCCTACGGAGCGGCAGCCGAGTAGCCCTCATCCTGAGGAGCCGCGGAGCGGCGTCTCGAAGGACGAGGGCGTAGCACCAGCGTTAGAGCGCGACCCAGTTGCCGTGGAAGCCGGGCGGGATCTGCAGGGGGATGGTGATCGCGGCTTGCGGCGCGCCGGTGAAGTTGGCGGCGTCGAGGATGGTGAAGTCGGTGGTTTGCTTCTCGGTGTCGACGACATAGCCGATGAGCCAGCCTTCGTCCTCGGCGCTGTTGGCGTGTTTGGGAACGAAGACGAACTCGCCGGGCATCTTGCCCTTGCCGAAATCATGGACCTGTTTCGTGCCGGCTTCGAGATCGTGCTTGAAGAGGCGCGAGTCGCCGAGGAAGCGGGTGTCGCCGCCTTCGGGCAGGGCGAGCGTGTAGGCATAGCGGTAGGGTTTGCCGGTGCGGCGCTCGTCGGGGCGGGGGAATTCCTGCGGGGCGGCGTCGAGCACCTTGCGGGTGACGAGCCTGGCTGCGGGATCGATGGTGAGGCGTTCGAACGGCGTCGACTTGGAGTTCGGGCCCTGGACGGCGTCGTTGAACATGTCGGCGTGGACGGCGGCGTCCATGATGACTTTGCCGTCTGCGGTCTCGTAGGCGTTGGCCGGGTGGAAGATGTAGCAGGGCTCGATATCGCACCAGATGATGTCCTGGCTTTTGCCTTCACGGGGGAGGAGGCCAATGCGGGCGCGGTGCTTGTCGTTCCAGCGATAGGGGAAGCTTTCGCCGGCGAGCATCGCGTTCATCGAGAAGGTGACGGGCAGGTCCATGATGATCACGTAGTTCCTGGTGATCATGCAGTCGTGGATGGACGGGCCGTTGACGACTTCGATCGGCTCGTTGCGGCGGACTTTTCCATCCGTGCCGAGAACTGTGTGCCAGATCGTGTTGGGCTCGCCGCCAGCATAGCAGATGGCGTGCATCTCGCCTGTGTCGGGGTCGAGGTGCGGGTGGGCGGAGAAGGCTTTGCCGAAGGTGCCGTCGAAGTCGGAGAAGCGGCGCGTTTCGAGAGTCTCGGTGACTTCTGCCGGGTAGCCGCCGGCTTCGACGATGGCGAGGATCTTGCCGGCGTGGCCGACGACGTTGGTGTTCGGGCTGCCGCGACCGCGCGGGCCGGGGACGGGCGCTTCATGCATCGCTTCGCTGATCGGCGTCGTGCGGACCCAGCGGTTGCGATACCAGAGCGCCTTGCCGTCCTGGATGCGGATGCCGTGCAGCATCGCGTCGCCGACGAACCAGTGGTGCGTGGCGGGGTTGGGCGCCTTCAGCGGGTTGGGTCCGTTGCGCAGGTAGAGGCCGTTGAGGCCTGCGGGGATTTCGCCCGTGACCTTCAGGTTGGTGAAGGTGTTCTCGTCCTTCAGCGGCGTGTGGATGCCGGTGAGGTAGGGGTTCGGTTCCTTCGAGCGGCGCATGGCGCGGTTGAGGCTGGCGACGCCCATCAGGGCGGGTGTGACGAGGCCGCGGATGGCGGTTTCGACTGGGCTGGTCATGGCGTTTTCCCTCTTGTTTTTTCTTGTAACGGCCGGCGGCGTGGCGCTCGGGGCAGCTCGTATCAGACGCGGCGTTTGGGCGTGTTGTGCCGATTACCGACTATGTTTACGGTGGTAACATGGCGAAGAATGATAACAGTGTCAACATCGAAAATGCAGGTGAGCGCTATCACCATGGCGACCTGCGCGCGGCGCTGATCGAGGAGGCGTTGAAACGTCTTGAAAGCGGCCCCGCCGAAGCGCTGAGCCTGCGCGAGGTTGCACGCAATGTCGGTGTGTCCGCGACAGCGGTGTACCGTCACTTCCCGGACAAGGCGGCGCTTCTGGATGCGTTGTGCGCCGTTGCGGATGAGCGTCTGGCGGATGCGTTCGAGAAAGCCATGGCGAAGGCCAAGCCGGGGCGGGACGCCTTCAACGCGATGGGCCGCGCCTATGTGCGCTTTGCTTTGGCGAACCCGTCCCTGTTCCGTCAGATGATGTCGACGAAGCCGGGCAAGGGCGACATCCCTGCGTCGCGCGGCCGCGAGATACTTGCGCGCGGCATCGCTGATCTGGGTGGACCCGACGCCAGCAAGTCGGTGCAGGACATTCGTCGCCTGCGCGCGTGGTCGATGGTGCATGGCCTCGCGATGCTGATGCTCGATGGCCTGATCCCGCCTGATGAGCGCATCATCGAGACGGTCGTGGATTCAAATGGGCTGTAGCGGCAGCTGGAAATGAAAAGGCCGCCCCGGTTGGGCGGCCTTTTTTGTATTCGACCTGTGGCGACGACTACTTCGTCGGGCCGGCTTCGAGGACGTCTTCGACGGTGCGGAGGCCGGGTTTCGGCGAGGTGACGAGGACGGCCATGTTGCCGGGGAGGTGCTTGTTGTTGAGCATCTTCTCGTGGGCTTCCGGAATGTCCGCGAACGGGAACACTTCCGACATGCACGGGTCGAGGCGGCGCTCCAGCATCAGCTGGTTGGCCTGGCTGGCCTGCAGCAGGTTGGCGAAGTGCGAACCCTGAACCCGCTTCTGGCGCATCCACAGGAAGCGGGCGTCCATCGTCAGGTTGAAGCCGGTGGTGCCGGCGCAGATAACGACCATGCCGCCGCGCTTAACGACGAACACGGAGGTCGGCATCGTGGCTTCGCCCGGGTGTTCAAAGACGACGTCGACGTCCTTGTTGCCGGTGATCTGCCAGATCGCCTTGCCGAACTTGCGGGCCTCTTTCATGTAGTCGTTGAACTCGGGCGTGTTCACTTTCGGAAGCTGGCCCCAGCATTTGAAGTTGTTGCGGTTGATGACGGCTTTCGCACCCATCGAGAGGACGAAGTCAGTCTTGGAATCATCCGAGATGACGCCGATGGCGTTGGCGCCGGCAACCGCGCAGAGCTGAACCGCGTAGGAGCCGAGGCCGCCCGAGGCGCCCCAGATGAGAACGTTCTGGCCCGGGCGCAGCACGTGCGGACGGTGGCCGAACAGCATGCGGTAGGCGGTGGCGAGCGTCAGCGTGTAGCACGCCGACTCTTCCCAGGTGAGATGCTTGGGACGTTCCATCAGCTGGCGCGATTGCACGCGGCAGAACTGGCCGAACGAACCATCCGGCGTCTCGTAGCCCCAGATGCGTTGGGTCGGCGAGAACATCGGGTCGCCGCCGTTGCACTCTTCGTCGTCGCCGTCGTCCTGGTTGCAGTGAACGACGACTTCGTCGCCCGGCTTCCAGCGTTTCACGCGTGAGCCGACCGCCCAGACGATGCCGGAGGCGTCCGAGCCGGCGATGTGGAAGGGCTGCTTGTGAATGTCGAACGGCGACACGGGCTCGCCGAGGCCAGCCCAGATGCCGTTATAGTTGACGCCCGCCGCCATCACGAGGACGAGGACCTCGTCCGAAGCGATCTCGGGAGTCGGCACGACCTCGAGCTGCATGGCCTGCTTGGGGCGGCCGTGGCGCTCGCGGCGGATCGCCCAGGCGTGCATGTTTTTGGGTACGTGGAAGTCCGGCGGGATCTCGCCGATCGCGTAGAGGTCTTTCACTTCACGTGTCGTCGTGCCGTCAGCCACTGGTATACACTCCCCGTGCCTTGAATCATGGGCCTTTTCCGACCCCTGCGTCACGCACGCAGGAAGGGCCGGGGGCCTCCAAACGGGCGTCACATTGTCCAAGGACCGGACGGATTGCAAGCAATCTTGTTGCACTGCAATACAGGGGCCAGCCGTGTGGCCGCAAGGCTGCATCGTCTGCGGCCGATTAGGCGGGATGTTCTGCCTCGGCTGGCCGGAATGTGGGTGCGGGTTCGGCCGCCTTGTCCGGGCAGTCGGAAGAAGCGTGCAATATTGATCTGGCGTGCGGGACTGTCAGGCTCGCGATTGATACCGCTGTTATGGCGCGCGAGCGGCGCTGAATGCAGTAACCGTACGAAGCATGATGTTGATGGCAATGTCCCCACTTGCCGCCGGGTCTGGACAGATGCCCGGCTGGCGGTGAGACCCTTGTCTTCGATTTGTGCGGCCATGCGGCAGGAGAGATTGAATGACACGGCAGGCCAGTACGAGACAGGCATGGGTGAACGGCGTCTATGTGGCGGCGGAGGAGGCGAAGATCTCGCCATTCGACCGCGGCTTCCTGTTTGCCGATGGCGTCTATGAAGTGACGGCGATCTATGGCGGCCGCACGGTCGACATGGAGCGGCATCTGGATCGGCTTGAGCGGTCTCTGCGCGAGTTGAAGTTCGGGACGATGCCCGACCGGAAGGAACTTGAAGAAGTTCACCGCCGGCTGATCGCGGACAACGAGATCACTGAAGGCTACATCTATCTGCAGGTGACGCGCGGTGCTTACGGCCAGCGTGATTTCGTGGCGCCGGACAAGCCGAAGCTGACCTGCTTTGCCTACGCTGAATCGAAGGCGCTGATCGACACCAGCGGCGCGCGGAATGGCATTCGCGTGATCGGTGTGCCGGATATTCGCTGGGCGCGTCGCGACATCAAGTCGGTGGGGTTGCTGGCGCAGGCGCTGGCCAAGACCGAGGCGAAGGCGAGTGGTGTGGACGATGCCTGGCTGGTTGCGCCTGATGGCTTTGTCACCGAGGGTGCATCGGCCAATGCGTGGATCGTGACCAAGGATGGCGAGATCATCACGCGGGCGCTTTCCAACATGATCCTTGCGGGGATCACGCGGCATGCGCTGTTCGACTCGCTGAGCCAGCAGGGGCGGAAGATCACCGAGCGGAGTTTCACGCTTGAGGAAGCGAAGAACGCGGCTGAGGCTTACATCACGGCGGCGACGGGATTGGTGACGCCGGTGGTGGAGATCGATGGCGTGAAGATCGGCGCGGGCAAGCCGGGTCCGGTCACGCGTGGGGTGCAGAAATTGTACTACACGGCGATTGGCGCGGATGTGTCGAAGGCTGCGCCGTGGGTGAACGAGTAGGGCGCATCCTGATGCGTCCTGGTTATGTGCTGCGGCTGCGGTGCATTTCCGTTTCGCTTCAATGCACTCTACTTGTAGCGGGCGGTGATTGCCTCCCAGCGTTCGCGGTGGGGTGAGGCTTTGCCTATCGGGCCGCTGTTGGTGAATTCGAGCAGTTGGTCGCTGGCGGCGCTGTAGCGCGGCCAGTTGGGTTCGCCGGCGCTGTTGGGATCGCCGGTTTTTGCGAAGTTGGTCCAGTAGGTTGCTGCGTGTGTTGCCTGCACCTGATCGTTGGCGTCGGTGGGATAGGGCGAGGTGTGCAGCGTGTCGAAGACGTACTGGCGTTCCTGCGCGTGCGCCGTGCCTTTCCAGCGCGCGGCGACTGAGGGCGAGATAACGTCGAAGCGGTAGAGCCAGGTTGGCTGGCCGTTGGCTGCGTGGACGGCGGCGAGATAGCGGGCGGGTTCACCGAATACGACGTCGCCGACAATGCGCGCGGCCATGTCGGCCTTGTCGGGATAGGTGACAGTCAGCGCGGGAAGGTCGGCCGTTGTGGCGCCGATCGTGCCTTTGAGGGATGCGTCCAGATCTTCTGGCTTGGCGGGGAATTCTGCGCTGTTGTAGCCGACGAGATAGGGGACTTGCGCTTCCTTCTTCGCCTTGAAGGCTTCGACGATTGTCGTCGGAATGATCTTGCCGTCGATGATCGGCCCGCCGCCTGCGAATATGCCCGGGTCGCCTGCTGCGATGATCGCATCGGCGGAGATCGCACGCAGGTCGCTGGCGCTTGTTGCGGTTGCGCCGATGGATTTTACGAACGCCTCGCCATCGGACTCGGCGGAGGGGAGGCCGCGTTCGTTCGGCTTGTCGAGATAGAGCGTGTTCTCGCGGCCGGCGCCGGATTGCACGGCTGCCTTGTGGAACAGGCCGCGTGCGCTGGGCATGGTCATCAGCTTTTGCACGGCCATGCCGCCGGCGCTTTCGCCGAAGATGGTGACGTTGTTCGCGTCGCCGCCGAATGCGCCGATATTGCGCTTCACCCATTCGAGCGAAGCGACCATGTCGAGCATGCCGTAGTTGGCGACGGGGCCGCCTGCGGCTTCCCTGGTCAGCAGCGGATGCGCGAAGGAGCCGAAGCGACCGAGACGGTAGTTGAGAGTGACGACCACGACGCCGTGCTTGGCGAGTTGCGAGCCGTCATAGAGTTCGGCGCTGCCCGAGCCGTTCACGAAGCCGCCGCCATGAATCCACACCATCACCGGGCGTTTGGCCTGGCTGAGGTCCTGCGTGAAGACGTTGAGGGTGAGGCAGTCTTCGCTGGCGGGATACTGGCCGATGCCGTTGTCGGGGTTGGGCATCTTCTGCATGCAGATTGGGCCGTAGGCCGAGGCGTCTTTGACGCCGTCCCATTTTGCCGCGCGGGCGGGGGCTTTCCAGCGCATCGCGCCAACCGGGGGCGCGGCATAGGGAATGCCCTTGAAGGCGAGGACGCCCTTGGCTTGCAGCGCCTTCAGCTGGCCTGTCTCGACGGTCGCGATCGTTGGATCGGACGATCCCGGCGCGTTTGCACAGGCGGATGCCAGTACGGCCAGCGCGATGATCAGGCGTTTCATGTGGCGTCTCCCAGCGCGGCTCTGTGGCCGTTGGGGCGAGAGTGCGCTTGTGCAGCCTGTCTCGCAAGCGGCGGGGCGGTGCATTTCCGCTTTGCTTCAATGCGCCCTACAAGAATGGGGTGCTTGATTCGGAGCGGGGCGTGGGACGCCAGATCGACATTCTCGGCGAGATGTTTGCGTTCGTCGCGTTTGGCGAGACGCGCTTCTATGAGCTGCCGTGTGTTTACCTGATGGCGCACGAGGATGCTGCGGGCATCAACATTCACTATGCGGGTCAGACTGCGAAGCTGAAGGCGCGGTATGCGGGGCATCATCAGCTGGCCGCGGCGAAGGCGCTGGGGGCGACGCATGCGCTGGTGCTGGTGGTGCCGGAGCTGCGCGACCGGCGGGAGTTCGAGACGATGTTGCGGTGGCATTTCAGGCCGCCGCTGAACATGGAGGAGTGCCCCACCCACATGCAGGCGTGGCGTGCGGCCATGCATTGCGGGAAGCACGATGTCGCCCTGCGCGCCAAGGCGGCGCATCTGGGCCAGACGCAGCCGATGCAGGCGGCGACGTTCAACCAACCGAAGATCGCGCGCGGCTAACGCGTCACCTTCAATTGCTGCGCGTCGATGTTGTAGAGGCCCGGATTGAAGTTCGGGTCGTTGGTCAGAATGTAGCTGTCATTGTTGTTCACGCGCCAGGCGTGATCGTAGGTGTTGTCCAGCTGCACCGTGCCGCCATAGACGGGATCGTCATAGGTCTCGACGCCACGAACGCCCTCGATGCGCTCGCGTTGCATGCGATCCTCGGTGTCCTCGTTCGAGCGCGATGATGAAGGGCTGGCAAAGCTGTTCTTCACGGCATTCACGGCGCGTTCGCCTGCCGCCTTGTTCCTCGCAACGGTGTTCGCGGTCATGGCGGCGCCGGCTGCGACGATGATCGCCGCGCGATCCTTGACGCCCTGGGTCTGCACGCTGCTGATGCGTGCGAGGAGTTCAGTATATTTCTGTCCCCATTCGTTTTCGGTCTTGATCGACTTGCGGACAGCCTCGGCGATCCTGCGATCGAATTTGCCTTTCGGGCCCGATGCGCCGAATGCGCTGGTCGTTTGTGCGCTCAGATTGACCAGCGGCGGCCCGCCGAGCGGATTGTAACTCTGGCCCATGAAGAACATGGCGGTTGCGCCGACGAAGCCATCGATCTCCGTACCGTTCTGGCGCGTGGTGTAAGTCATCTCGCCGGCGTCGGCCCAGGCGCGCATGCCGGTGCCGCTGGTGTTGACCATCTGCACCATGGCCTGAACGTAGTCGCGCTGGAGTTCGAGAAAGTCGGGGCGGGGTTTGTAGCCGGTGATACGCGCGCCTGGAAAGCGGTTCTGAATGTAGGCGTTGAGATAGGACTGCATGTCCTGGAACTCGCCATACCGGCATTGCGACTGAAGCGAGTTGCTGGCTGTCCAGAGTTCGGTCGGGAGCAGTTCGACGCGCGAGAGGCCGTCGGGTGAAACGGTCGCCCAGGCGAAATCTGCGGGGGCGGCGCAACCGGGCGGCGCCGAGCGGTTCCACCACACCTCGCCCTCCGTGCGCCAGCCTTTCGGGATCAGCACCTTGGCGGCGACCATCGGTCGTTCGAAGCCTTGGCGGTCGATGATATCGACGAGGTTAACCTCGAGCGCTCCGGGCGGGAGTGCTGCCTTGGAGGGGGTGGGCTTTGGGGTCGCGGGCGTCGGGGTCGTCAATTTGGCCTGCGCCTCCGCGTTCGGTTGAGGGGAGGCCAGGGCGAGCACAGCGCATGCGCAGGCGGCCTTCATGAGGGTGAATAGTCCCTCACAACGAGCGGTTTGCAGCATGTTCCCCGTGCCCCTCAGCATGATCTCTGGTCTCCTGCACTATCAAGCGGGGGTATCCGGCAAACCGGATCAGCCCCCCGCTCACGTTTTCGTAGTGTCTTGCCACGAAGCAGGCTTTGCAGTTTTGTCCTTCGCATTTGCAGCAGGGGCCCAGAAGGCACACACATATGGCGGATACCGGCTCCACCCCATTCCAGCACGACGCGGACAAGCCGTGGATTTTCCGCACCTATGCGGGACACTCCACTGCGGAAGAGTCCAACAAGCTGTACCGGAAGAACCTGGCCAAGGGGCAGACCGGCCTGTCGATCGCTTTCGACCTGCCGACCCAGACGGCGTATGACAGCGACCACGTTCTCGCGCGGGGCGAAGTCGGCAAGGTCGGCGTGCCGGTCGGCAATCTGGGCGACATGCGTGCGCTGTTCGACCAGATCAAGGTCGAGGAGATGAACACCTCGATGACGATCAACGCCCCGGCGGCGTATCTGCTGTCGCTCTATGTCGCGCTGGCGGACGAGCAGGGCGCGGATCGCAAGAAGCTGCAGGGCACGACCCAGAACGACATCATCAAGGAGTATCTCTCGCGCGGAACTTACGTGTTCCCGCCGCAGCCTTCGATGCGTCTGATCGGCGACATGGTGGCGTGGTGCTATACCGAGACGCCGAAGTGGAATCCGCTGAACGTCTGTTCGTATCACCTGCAGGAAGCGGGCGCGACGCCGGAGCAGGAGCTGGCGTTTGCGCTGGCGACGGCGTGCGCTGTGCTCGATACGGTGAAGGCTGGCGGGCAGGTTCCCGAGAAGGATTTCACGACTGTCTTCAGCCGCATCTCGTTCTTCGTGAACGCGGGCGTGCGGTTCGTGACCGAGATGTGCAAGATGCGCGCGTTCGTCGATCTCTGGGAAGAGATCGGCCGCGAGCGTTATGGCGTGACCGATACGCGGGCGCTGATGTTCCGCTATGGCGTGCAGGTGAACTCGCTGGGCCTCACCGAGCCACAGCCGGAGAACAACGTTTACCGCATTCTGATCGAGGCGCTGGCCGTGACGCTGTCGAAGCGGGCGCGTTGCCGCGCGCTGCAACTGCCGGCGTGGAACGAGGCGCTTGGCCTGCCGCGTCCGTGGGATCAGCAATGGTCGCTGCGTCTGCAGCAGATCCTCGCCTACGAGACGGACCTGCTGGAATACGAAGACCTGTTCGATGGTTCGCACGTTGTTGGCGCGAAGACGGATGCGCTGAAGGTTGAGGCGCGCGCGATGCTGGCGCAGCTCGATGCGACGGGCGGCACGATCGAGAATGTCGACTTCATGAAGAAGGCGCTGGTGGATAGCCAGCGCGCTCGCCTGAAGGAGATCGAGGCGGGGCGGCAGATCGTGGTGGGCGTCAACCGCTACGAGACGACCGAGAACTCTCCGCTGTCGGGCGGCGATGGTTCGATCATGGCGCAGGATCATGGCGCCGAAAGCCGCCAGATCGCCAAGCTGAAAGCGTGGCGTGCGAAGCGCAATGAAGAGGCTGTCGCCAACGCAATCGGCGAGCTTCGCGCGGCTGCTTCTTCTGGGGCCAATATCATGCCGCCTTCCATCGCCGCGGCCAAAGCCGGGGTGACGGTGGGGGAGTGGGGGGCGGCCCTGCGCGACACGTTCGGCGAGTATCGCGGGCCGACGGGTGTTGCGATCGTCATCGCCACGGATGGCGAGGAAGATCTCGAGCAGGTGAAGGGCGAAGTCGAGCGCGTTTCCAAGAAGCTGGGGCGGACGCTGACCTATGTGGTGGGCAAGCCTGGTCTCGATGGTCACTCCAACGGGTCTGAACAGATTGCCGCGCGGGCGCGGCAGGCGGGTATGAATGTCGTCTACGAGGGCATTCGCTTTACGCCTGAAGAGATTGTGCAGCAGGCGATCGATGCCAAGGCCCACGTTGTGGGATTGTCGATCCTTTCGGGCTCGCACCTCGATCTGGTGAAGGACACGCTGGGCATCCTGCGCTCCAAGGGGCTCGATATTCCCGTGGTTGTCGGCGGCATCATTCCGGAAGCGGATGCGATGGCGCTGAAGCAGATGGGCGTGCGCCGCGTCTATACGCCGAAGGACTACAAGATCACCCAGATCATGGGCGACGTGGTGAAGGTCGTCGAAGAGACGATGACGGCTGCGGAGTAATCAGCGCGCGGCTACAGCGTCGCCGGATTCGGCGGCGGCGATTTCGGCGGCGACGAGGTCTGCGCCGAAGCTGGGGAAGGCGTCGGCCAGCGAGATCGTGTCGGGCAGGACGTAGAACACGCCGCCTTGCTTGAAGAGGGGCGACACCATCTTCTTGTAGAAGGTTGGTGAGACGTTGATGCAGCCGTGCGTGACGTAGTTGTCGTCCACTTTTGCCGAGGTGAGGCGTTGGGTGCGTTTCTCGGCCTTGCTGACTTTCGTGGCGGGGATGGGGTGGATGGAGACGGCGGTGGCGTAGTCGACCCACAGCACATGCTCACCACCATAGGCGGGGCCGTATCCTGCGAGGAAGCGGCCGGCCGGCGTGGTGCGGTCTTCCATCGGAATGTCTTTGAGCTCGCGATCGCCGACGCCATCGGCGGAGTGATCGCCATGCGCGGAGCCGAGCAGCACGGGCGCCATGCCCTTGAGCTTGCCCTCGGCGCTGAAGAGCAGGATCTGCGCGGCCTGCTTGTCGACGATGGCGAAGGGCTCGCCACGATTGTCTTCGGCGGCGATCACCCAGCCGGCCAGATCAACGACGGTCTGCGAGATGTTCTGCTCGGCGGAAATTTCGTCGAGACGCTCTGCCGAAATCTCGACCTTCGCGGGAGCTTTCTTCGCAGCGGGTTTTTTGGCGGGTTTCTCGACAGCAGCTTTCGGGGCCGGAGCCTTCTCCTCGGCCCAGGCGCCCATCGCGTAGGCGCCGCTCATCAGCAGGCCCAGTGAGACGGCTGTTGCGCGGACCAGAGAGGGTGCAGGCTTGAGAATGACAGGCGCTCCAAGCTTGTAAGCAACCACACTGGCTAGCCATGCTGGCAACTCGCGCTGGCTCGCGGTGATGGCGGGCCGGGTCCCTGTCAGAACCCGGCCCTGATCAGCACTGACCAGCGTCAAACATTGGCGCACAGGTCAGTTAAGAACAACCCTTTGGCTCAGCAAGAATGCCGGGCCAATTCGGGCCGATCAGAGTTTAACCACGCGGTTTGCGGGTCGGGGGCTTTTCGAGCGCGTCGACACGTCCACCGAGCTGGTCGAGGCGCTGGTTGGCGGTGCGGGCTTCGGTGGCGGACGCCTGAGCTGCCGAGTTGGCGGCCGAGGCAGCCTGAGTGGCGGAGTTGGCGGTCGACTGGGCCGCATCAGCTTTTTGCGTCGCGGTGGTCACGCGGGCATCCGTGGCGTCGATACGGCTGTTGATCGCAGCGATCTGCTCATCG
>DAINAT010000095.1:0-14241 GCA_036733305.1 Hyphomonadaceae bacterium | reverse complement strand
CCAGAACCTGCGCGAGATCACGCTGTTCCCGATGAACCAGCAGGCGCAGGATCTCTTGATGAACGCGCCGAGCGATGCCTCGATCAAGCAACTTCGCGAGCTCGGCATCCGCGTCGCTGCTCAGGAAAAGAAGTAAATCTTCGCGGGGCCGTGTCGCCGCTAACGATGCTTACAGCGCAGACATAAACCCTGAAAATACCAGTGGCGGCGGGCCTTTCCTTGGTTCGCCGCCGCATTCGCATTTACGTTTATACGTCCTAACGCGATCAGGCGAATTGCTCGCATCCCGATAGTCTCGCGGTAAATCGCTCGCCATCACCCTGCGTTTGACACGGCGGGAGCGGGTGATGACGGACGGGGTGAGAGTACTTGTGTTCGCGTCCCAGAAGGGTGGATCTGGAAAGACCACGCTGTCTGGCCACATAGCGGTGGAAGCGGAACGAGCGGGAGACGGTCCGGTCGCGTTGATCGACACCGATCCGCAAGGTTCATTGGCGAAGTGGTGGAACGCAAGGGCGGCTTCGACGCCCGCGTTCGCTCAAGCGTCACTTGAGGACCTGGATGCCTGCCTCGATCACCTCAAGAGCATTGGCTTCAAGCTGATCGTCATCGATACGCCGCCGGCAGTCACGCAGACGATCGCTCACGTGGTTCAGCGTGCCGATCTCGTGGTGGTCCCGACGCGCCCAAGCCCTCACGATCTTCGCGCAGTTGGTCCAACTGTCGATATTGCGGACTCGCTCAACAAGGCGCTGGTCTTTGTCGTGAACTCGGCCACGCCGCGTGCCCGCATCACATCGGAAACAGCCGTCGCCTTGTCGCAGCATGGCGTCGTTGCTCCCGTCACGTTGCACCATCGCGTCGATTTCGCAGCCTCGATGATCGACGGCCGCACAGTCGGCGATATTCAACCCGACTCCAAATCCGCGCTCGAGGTTTCGGCGCTGTGGATGTACATCCGCGCCCGTCTGGCGAAGCTCTATGGCGGCAAGGACGTCCATTGGGGCGAGAAGGCGCGCGCGGACTTCTCGACCGCAGTGCTCACACCGGAATCTCCAATGCAGCACCCGGTCCCCGTGGTCGAAGAGGATGACGAAGACGGCTGGGATGCTGATCTGCCAGCCTGGGCAAATATAGCCGTTGCGAATGCGACCGCTGATCGCCGGAAGGCTGCGGGCCAGCCGCGGACGACAGCGCAACCGCAGGCGTCGCGAAAGGCGCCGGGCGCCGTGCTTGAAGCCCAACGCCCCGAGCGCAACGATCTGGATCGTCGCGTTGCTGATCGCGGGCCGCCGCCGGGCCAACCGGATCGCCGGCAGGCGCGCAGCTTTGGCCGTCGTCCCACTCATTGAGGCGAAGCCCAGATGTCATCCCCTCAATTCGCATCTCTGAGTGCGGGCCTGCTCGCTCGCAAGGGTGAGGCAAAGCCCTCTCAGGAACCATTATTCGGATCGAAGCCGTGGCAGCCGCCGGTGGTCCCGGTCGCGACGATCACCCCGCCTGTGATGTCGCCGGCTGCACCCCACGCGCCTGCTACGGCTTCGAGCGCGCCAGCTGGTACGGCGCGTGGCGTCGAGGCGAAGGTAAGCTTGCAGGATGTCGCATCCATCTGGCCGCAAGCTAAGCCTCGGCCGAGCGTGGATATCGATACGGGCGGATGGGTTGCCGCGAAGCCGAACGCTGCGCAGCTCGGCAACTATGCCCAGCCAGTGAAGACCACGATCCGGCTGACACATGCGCAGGCGAGGGCGGTGAAGCTGGCTGCGCTGGTGCTCGACAAGCCGCAGCAGGAAATTCTGACGGCGGGGCTGTTGGGACAGCTGGAGGCGCTGGCGTGCTCGGATCTGTCGAGCTGCACATGCTTCAAGGCAGTTCTGGAGGGCCTGAAGATGCCGGGCGCTATGGAGCCGCCGCTGGCGTACTAGCATCCGCTGGTCCTCACGGACCACGAATCTTAACGTCTTGTCTTGTTCTGTGTCTGGGCGAGCGCTGGCAGGCTCATCGCACCAATTGCGGCGACCGCAATCAGAATACGATCGAGTATTAGCCGCGTCAGTTCTAGGCGAGGACGGAGAGGCTCATCAGACCGATGGCGAAAACCGCGATCACGATACGCTGTACCATTAATCTTCAGGTCCCTGTGTGCAGTCGCGGTGTTTACCGCCCGGTAGGCAACGTCCGCGCGAAGAAAGGGTTCAATCGCGGCGGATCGCGGGCAGAATTTTGTAAGTCTGGCGGTGGTTCGATGTGCTTTTCGTTAGAATTACCGATAGCCGTTACCGAAGTACCAACAGCGCACGACCGCGTCGCGTGCGGAACGCATTACTTATCCGTTGGGAATCGCGCGGACTTCGTAAATCGGCACTTTTTGCCGAGTTGATGCTTCAGCGAGCCGCTGACGCCGCATTTGTCCAGCACAACGTCAAGCCGTCTGAACGGTCGCTCCACATGCCTCGCAGACGGCAACGCCGTCGTCCGGACGCAGTGTGAAGTGTCCGCATGTCGGGCAGGCGTCGGAGAGATATTCCGGGGCACGCTGTGGCGTGATCGACGGCGTTTCAGTTTCTTCCAGACGCTCGGCAACTCTGCGTGCCGTGAAGGGGACGATGTTGTCCGGCATGACGCCGCGACTGAAGCCCTTGGAGATCAGTTGCTCCGGACGCATGGGTTGGGCCGGAGCCGTGGGCTCTTCGCCTTCGTTTGCGCCGCCGCCCAGACCGTCATGGCTGACGTTTTCGACTTCGGCGAGGTCGTCGCGGCCGAGATAGGAGACCGCCAACTCGCGGAAGATGTAGTCGAGAATAGACGTGGCCTTACGGATTGAGTCGTTGCCGGTGACTTCGCCTGCTGGCTCGAAGCGGGTGAAGACGAAAGCGTCGACAAACTCTTCCAATGGCACGCCGTACTGCAGGCCGATCGACACTGCGATGGCGAAGTTGTTCATCAGCGAACGGAAGGCGGCGCCTTCCTTGTGCATGTCGATGAAGATCTCGCCGAGTTCGCCGTCATCGAACTCGCCGGTGTGCAGGTAGACCTTGTGGCCGCCAACGGTCGCCTTCTGGATGTAGCCTTTGCGACGATCCGGCAGGCGGCGGCGCTCGGCCAGATAGACTTCGTCGTGATCATGCGCCGGAGGTACCGGCTGCGGTTGGCGCTCGAATGTTGGCGTCTGGATTTCGCTGGCGAGCGGGGCTCGAGCGCGGCGCTTGGCTTCGGCGATCCTGTGTTGAAGCTCGCCGTCAACGGCGGGACGGCCTGCTTCGATGCGCACGCCCAATCCGGCCCCCATTGCTGCGCGGACGGACGCGTGAACAGTCATGCGCGTGGTGTCGATCTGATCACCCGTGGATATGGCGACGACCGGCTGGCGGTTCAGATGGGGCGCGACAGCTTTGGCGAAGCGTACGCGGGCTTCCGGTGTGACGCCGTCGGCGCGGGCGAGCACGCGGGCTAGCGGAGATTTCGGGTTTGAGACCGGGCGGCGGCGGCCCTGGACCGCGACGCGTGCTTCATCGATCTCACGGGCGGAAACGCCAAGTGCGCGGAGGAGGGCCTCGCCATCGGTATCGTAGGCCTCAGGGTTGAGGCCGAGACGCTTGCGGATCAGCTCGTCGCCGACAACCCAGCGTGAGAAGGCCGCTGAAAGGCTGAGCCCTTCCTTGAGTGCCTGCTCGATGCGATCGAGCGCGTCTTCCGTCAGGCCTCGGGATTCCAGACGATGACGTTCGAGGCCGTCGATCTGGTCGAGGGTTCGTGCGCCCAGAATACGCAGCCGGACATCTTCGGCTTCGAGTTTGCTGGCGGTGACGTTGAGTGCTGCGGCTACACACTCCGAGAGATCCGGCGTCTGCTCGTCTTCGTGGGCGAGCAGAAGGTCGACCGGGTCTGCCCCGCTGCTCTCAGCTGCGATCCAGCGGATCGCGGCGGGGGAGGCGTGCTCGACCGACACGCTCTCTGCTGCGCTCTTCGCTAACTCGCAGATCTTGGCCGCAGCCGTGACGCCCGGCTCGCTGTCATAAGCCAGACCGCGCGACATGACGGAGGCCGCAAGCCCGGCGAGGCGAACAGCGCACCCCGGTGCGAGCGAATGCAGCGCTTCCAGTTCGGCTGTCATCACCGATAGATCATCGGCCGCCGCATAGCGCGCCGTATTCAAGGCGACCGCCGGTGCGTTCGGATCAGCCGTGGCTGGTCCAACGCCAACTTCGACGGCTAAACGCGTGCGGCTGACCCGTTCGATCGTTGAAGCCACCTCATTGGCTTCCAGTCCCGTCCAGCCTGGGATGATATAGCTTTGACGCCCCGGCTCGCGCGCGCCCGTCGCCTGCCTGCGCAGGGTGATCGCAGCCGCCCTTGGACCACCCGGCGTGCAAAGCGCAATTTCCACCAGTTCCGGGTCCGCGCCCGAACGGAATGCATCGATCAGTGCAGAGGTCGTCGGACGGCCCTGATCGTCGGTCTCGATGGTCAGCGCTTCGAGCGCATCGGCGACCGCCACGAACGCCTGGGTCGCCACGGCCCGGGCCGACGCCACCGCTGTTGCATCTGCAATCGCCGACAGGAGTTGCCCCGGTTCCAGCACGTGCGGCCGGCCACCTTCAATCAGGCTGGTTGGGGCGATCGGCGACATCCGGCGGGCGCGGATGGCCTCGCAGACGGTCTCCGCCGCCTCATTCTCGCCCCCCAGGGTGCGAATGGCGGTAAAGTGGGCATTAAGCAGCCGGGCAGGCGGCGCATCACTGTCGGCGTGCGAGATCAGGGCAGCGCCTGTCTCCAGCACGCGCGCCAGATGGCGGCTGCTCGATTTTGTGCGGGACTCGGCCATAGGTTCGCTCCCGTGTAAGTACTGCACGCAACCAATGCGGCAGCCGTCGCGAATCGGCCACATGATGGGGTGGTTCGGGGTGGGCTGCACACAGGAATTTGTCGCAGGGCCAAGGCTTTCGGGCCTGCTGGACCCATTAATTCGCGGGCGCCATATTCGCGCCGCCGAGATCGTGCCTATCTAACTGAATTCCTTGCGGAGCCGAGATGCTGAAGTCGATCTTCACCTGGTGGAACGGAGCCACGATTGGCGCCCGGTTCGACATCGGCCGTCGCGCTGGATTCATCGGCAAGGACGAGCAGGGCAACAAGTATTACGAGGAGCGCCGCCCAAGCCTGGAAGGCCGCAAGCGCCGCTATGTGATCTACAACGGCTACGCCGAACCCTCGAAGATCCCGCCGGACTGGCATGGCTGGCTCCACCACACCTTTGACAAGCCCCCGACCGAGGCCCCGCTGCCCCGCAAGAGCTGGGAGCTGCCGCACAAGCCGAACATGACCGGCACGCTCGATGCCTATCGTCCGCAGGGCAGTCTTGCTGAAGGCGGCGAACGCGCCAAAAGCTCTGGCGATTACGAAGCCTGGAAACCCTGATGCGTGAATCGCTGTTCGAAACACTGGTTGGCCTGGCGGTCGTTCTGGTCGCCGGCTTTTTCCTGTACTTCTCGCTGTCGCAGCGCAGCGACGCCTCGACAGGCGACAGCTACGACCTGATTGCCAAGTTTGACCGTGCTGACGGCGTATCGCCCGGCACAGATGTACGCATCGCCGGAGTAAAGGTTGGAACGGTGCGTTCGGTGAAGCTCGACCAGCAAACCTTCAAGGCCGAGGCTTTGCTCGCCATCAAGAAGGACGTGCAGATTCCTGAAGAGTCCGCGGCGCAGATCCAGTCGGACAGCCTGCTTGGCGGCAGCTACATCCATATCCAGATAAGCGGAATGCCGGAGAACATGCAGCCCGGCTCCAAGTTCGAATACACTCGCGGCAGCATGGACATACTCGGCATCCTTCTGGAAGCCGTTGGTGGTCTTGGCGGCGGCGGTGGTAGCAGTGATGCCGGGGGCGGCTCTTCTCAAGAGGCTCTCCCATGACACGCTTCATTCGTTTCACGCTTGCCACAGCCGCCATGGCGCTGGCTGCGGCTGGCGCGCACGCGCTTGAGCCGCGCGCCGGAGTGAAGCTGCGCGCTCTCGACAAGATCACCGGCAATTCGACGGATATCAGCGCGAAGGTTGGCGAGACGCTGACTTTCGGCCGCTTGAAGGTCACCGTGAAAGCCTGCTTCCAGGCTCCGCCAGAAGACGCGCCGGAAGCCGCCGCCTTCCTGGAAATCCACGCGACTTCTGCAGCCGGCAAAGGTGGCGTCCAGGATGTTGCCGCTGATACGGCCCGCATACATCGCGGTCCGCAGGCGATCGGTCCGGACGGTTTGTTGTTTTCGGGCTGGATGTTCGCGTCTTCGCCGGGCCTGAGCGCTCTGGAGCATCCGACCTATGACGTCTGGGTGATTTCCTGCAACACGTCGACGCCGGCCCAACCCGCGGCTCCTGTTGCTTCAACCGAGCCGCCCGTTACGCCGAACTGAGGGGTGATCTGAAGAGCGATCGCCAGCCGGCGGTGGAACTCTTCGCGGTCGATTTCCTCGACCCCAAACGTACGCAAGTGCTCGGTCACGAACTGCGTATCCAGCAATACATAGCCGGCGCGCCTTAGTCGCGCGACCAGATGGGCGAGAGCAACCTTTGACGCGTCAGTCACGCGCGAGAACATGCTTTCGCCGAAGAACGCTCCTTGAAGGCTGACTCCATAAAGTCCGCCGACGAGTTCGCCATCCAGCCACGTCTCCACGCTGTGGGCATGGCCCATTCGGTGGAGCGCACTGTAGAGGTTGAGGATCGGCGAGTTGATCCAGGTGCTCGGACGGTCAGGCGCGGCCTCGGCGCAAAGCTCCATCACGCGTGAGAAGGCGGTATTGACGCGGATCTCGAACGCATCGCTTCGGATAGTCTTGCGCAGACTTTTCGACACGTGGAAACGATCCAACGGAAGAACGCCGCGCAGATCGGGGTCGACAAGGAATAGTCGTGGGTCGTCGTGCGCGTCCGCCATCGGGAAAACGCCACGGCGGTAGCAGTCGAGCAGGTCGATGGGGCCGAAGCCGCGGCTCAACTAAACTCTCCTCGCGACGCTACTTCTTCATCCCGAGGAATTTCTCGAGCCAATGGATATCGTAAGCGCCCTTCTGAACGTCTGCATTGTTCACTAAGCGCATGTGCAGCGGGAGTGTTGTTTCCACTCCAACCACCACCATTTCGCCCAACGCACGGCGCAGGCGTGCGATCGCTTCCGCGCGCGTAGGCGCGTAGACAATCAGCTTGCCGATGAGGCTGTCGTAGTGTGGCGGCACGCGATAGCCGGAATAGACGGCGCTATCGAGACGCACGCCCAGACCGCCCGGCGCGTGGAAGTCCGAGATCAGTCCCGGTGACGGCGTGAAGGTCTCTGGATTTTCAGCGTTGATACGGCACTCGATAGCGTGGCCCTTGATGACCACATCCTTTTGTTTGAGCGACAACTCCTCGCCAGCGGCGATGCGTATCTGCTCCTGCACGAGATCCACGCCGGTGATCATCTCGGTAACCGGATGTTCGACCTGCAGCCGTGTGTTCATCTCGATGAAATAGAACTCACCGTCCTCATAGAGGAACTCGATCGTGCCGACGCCAAGATAGCCGAGCTTCTTGATGGCGGTCGTGACGGTCTTGCCAATCGCGGCGCGGGCCGCGTCGTCGATGACGGGTGAGGGCGCTTCTTCGAATACCTTCTGGTGGCGGCGCTGCAGCGAGCAGTCGCGCTCACCGAGGTGGATTACGTTGCCATGGCTGTCGGCAACAACCTGGATCTCGATATGCCGAGGCTTCTCGAGATACTTCTCCATGTAGACCGCTTCGTTGCCGAACGCCGTCTTCGCTTCGGTGCGCGCTGTCGACCATGCGATCTCAAGCTCGTCAGCCGAACGCGCGACTTTCATGCCGCGTCCGCCGCCGCCCGCGGTAGCTTTGATGAGAACGGGGTAGCCAATGCGCTTGGCCGCAGACCTGGCTTCTTCGATCGTCGACACCGCGCCATCAGAGCCAGGAACGACAGGAATACCCGCCGTCTGGATCGCTTCCTTTGCGGTGATCTTGTCGCCCATCATCCGGATGTGTTCCGGCTTTGGGCCTATAAAAGTGATGCCTGATCTTTCGACGATCTCGGCGAACTTGGCGTTCTCGGACAAGAAGCCGTAGCCCGGATGGATCGCCTGCGCGCCGGTGATCTTGGCGGCGGTGATGATGGCTGGGATGTTGAGGTACGACTTCGCAGCCGAGGCCGGGCCCACGCACACGCTCTCATCCGCGAGACGGACGTGCATGGCGTTGCGATCAGCTTCCGAGTGGATGGCCACCGTGTGGATACCCATCTCCTTGCAAGCACGGTGCACGCGGAGAGCGATCTCTCCACGGTTCGCTATGAGGATTTTGTCGAACATCGTTTGCGCTATTCGATGATGACGAGAGGTTCGCCGAACTCAACCGGCTGCTGGTTCTCGATCAGGATCTGCGTGACCTTGCCACCGCGCGGAGCGGTGACCGGGTTGAACGTCTTCATGGCTTCGACGAGCAGCAAGGTCGCGCCGGCATTCACCGTGTCGCCAACCTTCACGAACTTCGGAGCGCCTTCTTCGGCCTGCAGATACACTGTGCCGACCATCGGCGACTTAACTGCGCCTGGGTGATCGCGGAGCGAAGCTTTGGTCACCGGCGCTGCTGCTGCCGGAGCTGCGGCTACTGCCGCGGGAGCCGCAACAGCAGGAGCGGCTGCGTATTGAACAGCGCCGCTAGACTTGGCGACCTTGATGCGCACGCCACTTTGTTCGACTTCGATTTCGCCGAGATCAGCTTCACGCAGGATCGCCGCGAGCTCGCGGATCAGTCCCGTGTCGAACTTGCCAGTCTTGTCGGCAGGCTTGTCGGCCATGGTCGTCAAACTCTCTTCTGTTCAGCGAGGGCGACCGCAGCCTCGATGGCTAGGCGGTAACCCAGGGGGCCGAAGCCGGCGATGATGCCGGAGGCGGCAGGGGACACCAGGCTACGGTGCCTGAAGTCTTCTCGATTCCCAGGATTGCTGAGATGCACTTCCACGACCGGGATGGTCAACACCTTGAGCGCGTCGTGGAGCGCGACCGAAGTGTGGGTATAGCCGCCGGCGTTGATGACCACGGCCTGGGCGTGCTTGCGGGCCTCCTGAACCCACTCCACAAGCTCGCCCTCGTGATTGGTCTGCCGAAACACGACCTTGGCGCCGGCCTTGTCAGCGACGGACTGGGCCAGCTTTTCGACGTCTGCCAGTGTCGCGGTCCCGTAGATTGCAGGTTCGCGCTCGCCCAGGAGATTGAGGTTAGGGCCATTCAGGCAGTAGATGGTCAGGCTCATGGCGAGGGTACCTAGCAGGCCTTTACCTGAAACCGGTTCGCAACGCGACGAATCCGAGTTGCAGCTGGCGAATGAATAGGCGAATCCCGAGCCGGATCAAATGCCTGAGACGCTGAAATGAACTTATTCCTCAATGGCGAGCCAGCTAGCGTCCCTGACGCTGTCACAGTCGCTGATTTCCTTGAAAGTCTGGGCATGCCCGTGAAGGGCGTCGCCGTCGAACGGAACCGGGAAATCGTTCCAAAGTCGTTGTTTGCGACAACCCGTCTGGCCGAAGGCGACCGGATCGAGATTGTTCAATTCGTCGGTGGCGGTTGAATTCGCGAATCGCGCGAACTGATCACGTCACCCGCCTCCTGACGACTGGCGAGCAGCGATGGCCGAACATTGAGTTGTCGATCCCCGAAGCGTAGGACGCCTGCATGACAAGCTCCGACCAACTGATCATCGCCGGCAAAGCCTTCAACTCACGTCTGATCGTGGGCACCGGCAAGTACGCGTCCTATGCCCAGAACGCCGAAGCGGCTGAGGCTGCGGGGGCTGAGATCGTCACGGTGGCTCTGCGCCGCGTGAATGTCATGGACAAGGCATCGGACCGTCTGATCGACCATCTCGATCCGAAGAAATTTACCTACCTGCCCAACACCGCCGGTTGCTTCACCGGAGAGGACGCCGTGCGCACCCTTCGTCTCGCTCGCGAAGCAGGCGGCTGGAATCTCGTGAAGCTAGAGGTGCTCTCCAACACAGCGCACCTCTATCCCGATATGATCGAGACGCTGCGAGCGACCGAAATGCTGGTCAAGGACGGCTTCGACGTCATGGTGTACTGCACGGATGACGTCGTTTTTGCGAAGCGTCTGGAAGAGGCCGGTGCGGCTGCGGTGATGCCTGCGGCTTCGCCAATCGGCTCGGGCCTCGGCATCCAGAACCGCGTCAACATCCGCCTCATCGTGGAGCAGGCCAAGGTGCCGGTGCTCGTCGATGCAGGCGTTGGTACGGCCTCTGACGCCGCGATCGCAATGGAACTGGGCTGCGATGCCGTCATCGCGAACACGGCCATTGCTGCAGCGAAAGATCCGATCGGCATGGCGCGAGCGATGAAGCACGCTGTCATCGCGGGCAGGGAAGCCTATCTCGCCGGCCGCATGCCGATGAAGCGCTATGCCGATCCGTCCAGCCCACTCGGTGGTTTGATCTAGAGCGAACCGACCCCGGCGAAGATCAGGTTTTGACCTTGTCGCGCGCCTGTTTGACGATGTCGTTCAGGTGCTGCTCGCCAAAGCCGCCGACATAAGTGCCGTTGATAAAGAAGCTTGGCGTGCCTTCCAGCCCGACCTTCTCGTAGTCAGAGATCGATGCCTTCACGGCCTCGCGCACTTCTTTCGAGTTCATGTCCGTGCGCATGCGCGCCACGTCCATGCCGACCGACTTGCCGACCTGGTCGATGATCTCGGGCGTGTACGCATTCGCGGGCACCTTCATTAGCGCCAGATGCATCTCGCGATACTTGCCTTGCTTCTGAGCCGCGATCGCGGCAGCCGCCGCCATCTCCGAGTTCGAACCGCGTACGGCCGATTCCTTGATGATGACGCGCACATCGCCGCGGCGATCATCGACCTGGTTCATCACCCAGCTCGTCGCCAGCTTGCAGTAGCCGCAATTGTAGTCGGTGAACTCGACGATGGTTATCGGCGCATCCGCCCGACCGAGCACAGGGTCATACGGCGAAATCGAGATCTGCTTGTACGCATTCTCGGTCGACGCAACTTTCTGCTCTTCTTCGCGACGCTGCAGTTCGTTGAAAGCCTCTGCGAGCACGATCGGCTCGCGCATCAGGTATTCTTTCACGATGGCTTCGATCTGAGCCTTGGTCAGGCCATCGACGCTATCGGGAGCCTTTACTGAGCCCTGGCCGGAGCAGGCGGTCAGCGCCATCAGGGCGGTGGCCGCGGTCATGATTTGCAGACGCATGGTCAGGTCCTTTCAGGCGGAGTGCCCGGTCATCAGAAGGAATATGGGCCACTTCGGCTCATTTCCATCATCAATGTTGGGTGTGCAAGGCAGCTTCTGCGAAGCCCCCACGCGATCCCCGTGGGCGATTTTTCGGGTCGGAAAGCGCCATAATATCGTCTGCGCGCTGCCCGTTGGGCGTATTCAGCGTCAGCTTGTCTCGTGCACGACGCGAAAAGATATGCGCGCGGCTCATATTACCAACCTGATAGGCTTCCTCAGCTGTCGCGAGATCAGCGTCACCGATCCGGCCTTGCTTGGCGTAGACGACCGCCAATTGATTCCAGGCGAAAGCGTTGTCGTGTTCCAGCGCCAGCGCATCGATCAACAGGCCCTCGGCCTCGTTGATATTCTCTTCCGTGTTCGTCCCAACCAGTGATCGTGCGAGGTTCACTTTCAGCAGCGCATGATGCGGGGCCAGCTCCACCGACCTGCGGTGCGGCTCGACAGACTCCGCGGCCTTGCCACTCTCGAACAGGATCTGGCCCTTCAGTTCTTCGAAATAGGGATTGTTCGGGTCCATATCGATCAGCTCTTGCGTCAGCTTCAAAGCTGCCTTGATGTCGACCGCCTTGTAGGCCGCAATCGCGCGCGCGTATTTTGCGGGCTTCGACTGGTCGCTGGCCGGATAGCGCACAGCCACGCGCGTTGCCGGTCCGATGAAGCCGACGAGTTTCGCCTTCATCATCGCCAGCTGTTCGATCGTCTCAGGGCTCTGAGGTTTGGACTTCGCGGTGATCGCTTTAGCGCGGCGCTGTAGTGCCGAAATGCGGTCACTCGATATCGGGTGCGAGCGGAAATACGGGTCGCGACGGCTTTCCGACATGAGCTCTTCATAGCGGAAGTGCTCCATGAAGGAGGCGAGACCGTCTGCCGACTGGCCGGTCTTCTCGAGGAAGTCGAGGCCATACTGGTCGGCAGCGCTTTCATCGGGTCGGGAGAATTTGAAATAGGTCAGCATGCCGAACTGGCCGGCGCTGCCAAACAGGGCGAGGGCCGCATCTGGTGCGCCAGCAAAAAGGGCGAGAGCGCCGAGACCCATCGTGATGAGCGAGGTACCGCTTGCCGCGTTCATGGCGCCTTGGCGCGTAACGTTGTGCCCGCCCGCGATGTGGCCGGTCTCGTGAGCGATGACGCCCTTGAGCTCTTCAGGCGTCTTCGTTTCCATGATGAGGCCGGTGTGCAGGAACATGTTCTGCCCCGCCGCGACGAACGCGTTCAGCGAGTCGTCCTGCACGATGTAGATGTGTACATCCGACGGCTTGAGGCCGGCGGCTTCGAACAACGGATCGGAATAATCCCGCAGGATCTGCTCGATCTCGGCGTCACGGATCAGGCCTTGTGCAGATGCCGTGAATGGCAGCGCAAGCGCGAGCAGGGGGCCGGCAACAGAGCGCAAGATCCGGTTTACGACGCCCATACGTACGCTCCTTCAACACCGCCTGCTGCGCCGCAACCCAGTCGCCAGATAGCGACCGATGATTGCGGCGGCAGTCGGTGACGGCCGATACGTCTCAGCCTGTCTTGCGGCGGCTCCACCAGCCCGCCTTGCGAGGGGCTTTTTCCGGTGTGGGCTCGGACTCTTCCGGCGCGCCGTGGATGGCGTGACGGCGAGACTCCGCCTGTTCCGGTTGCGCTGAAGCTGCCTGCTCCACAGACTCGACGATCGTAGCTTCCGGCTCTGTTGCGGCAATTTCGTGATCGGCCGGCCTCGTTTCGGCCTCGACAGGTGCGACCTCTTGTTTCGCCGGTTCGCTCTCTGCGGGAGCTTCGAACGCCGGAACAACCGCCACGGGGACAGTCTCCACCGGAGCTGCGTTTTGCTCGGCTTCCTGCTCTTGCGGCGTCACGACGACAAGGAACGGCGCCGAGGCGATTGCGTCCAGCATCTCGCCGCCATCAGAGGCGATGTCCGGGATACGGTTGCGCTCGCCGCGTTCACGATCGCGGTCACGCCCACCTCTGCGACGACGACGTCCGCCGCGGCCGCGACCTTCGTCCCGACCGCCATCATCGCGGGCGGCAATCGGTGTCGTGTCATCAGACGGCTCGACGATCTCCATTCCGGAGGATTCTCGTTCGCCACGATCCCGTCCGCTGCGACGACGGCGTCCACCCCGACGACCGCGACGGCCGCGTTGGTTGCGATCATCATCCTCATCGTCTTCGGCATCCGACGAAGCTTCGTCGTCGCCATCTTCATCGTCGCCGTGATCGTGACCTTCGTGGTCGTCATCGGACTCATCATCGCCGTCGTCGACGATCTCTTCGTCTTCTTCCTCGATCTCATCTTCAGCCGGGGGCGGTAGCGGCTTGAGTTTGCGGAGGTCGATCGGTTGCATCGGCTTGGGCTGAATGACGTTGCCATCCGCGCGGCCTTCGATCTTGAACTCTCCGGTCTTCAGGTCTTCATCAGCTTCGATCCGCACACTGACATGGCAATCAGCTTCGATCGCGGCGATGGACGAGCGTTTCTCGTTGAGCAGGTAGAGCGCAACTTCTGCAGCAGCGTCGACATGCACGCTCTCAACGCGATCGTCAGCGGCGCGCGCTTCCACGGTGCGGAGCAGCTGGATCGCAGCGCTTTCGATCGAGCGCATACGGCCCGTGCCGCCGCAATGATCGCAAGGCTCCGACGACAGCTCGAGCACGCCAGCGCGGCGACGCTGACGCGAAATCTCGAACAGACCGAACTGCGAGATACGGCCGGTCTGCACACGCGCCCGGTCGATCTTCAGGCAGTCCTTCATCTTCTTTTCGACGGCGCGGTTGTTCTTGTTGTCCTCCATGTCGATGAAATCGATCACGACAAGTCCAGCAAGGTCGCGCAGACGCATCTGGCGGCAGGCTTCTGCGGCAGCTTCCAGGTTGGTTTTAAGGGCCGTGGCTTCGACGTTCCGCTCGCGCGTCGCCTTGCCGGAGTTCACGTCGA
>DAINAT010000094.1:0-14357 GCA_036733305.1 Hyphomonadaceae bacterium | reverse complement strand
AGACGGAGGGGGCTGCGCGTCTTCGCGCGGATGCCTGCGCACGCGCGGACCTCCCTCACCCCACGCCTTAACCAGCCCCACCCGCCCCGCTGACCACATCAGCGGGAACGCCACCCCATGCCCAAAATGGAAATCCGAAGACCCAGCCTCAACCGTTCGGCCGCCACTGATCGCCCTTGCGCCAATTGCAGTCAGCATGAGCCAGCTGAAGGTTCTCCGGCTCATCGCCCCCACCCTTCACGCGCGGACGGATATGATCAAACGTCGGCCGCTTCTTCTTCCACACACTCGCATGTGGAACATCAAACCGCCCGCGCGGCATGGGCTCGCCGCAAATGGCGCAGCGGCCCTCCTGCTTCGACCAGAGATCGTCGAACAGCTTCAGGCGTCCAGTTCCTTCGGCACATCCCACCCGCGCCGCGCGCAGGCTGCAAGAACCGTATTGCGCAGCAGGCAGGCAACCGTCATCAGCCCCACACCACCCGGCACCGGCGTGATGTGTCCAGCAACTTCGCGGCACTCAGCAAAATGCGCATCGCCAACCACCCGCGTCTTCCCCTCGCCCTTCTCCGGTGCGGGGATGCGGTTGATGCCGACATCGATCACCACAGCGCCCGGCTTCACCCAGTCGCCACGCACCATCTCCGGTCGTCCAACCGCCGGCACAAGAATATCCGCCGTCCGGCACAGCGCAGGAAGATCAGCCGTCTTCGAATGCGCGATCGTCACCGTGCAGCTCTCGGCCAGGAACAGCATGGCCGCTGGCTTGCCCACCAGGATCGAGCGGCCAATGACGACCACGTTCTTGCCCGACAGATCATTCCCCAGCGCATGCTTCGCCATGATCACGCACCCGACCGGCGTGCACGGCCGCAGCCCCGGCTTGCCCAGCATGAGGCGGCCAGCGGAGAGCTCGGTAAGACCATCAACATCCTTCAGCGGATCGATGCACGCCAGCGCCTTGGGTTCATCAAGATGCTTCGGCAGCGGCAACTGCAGCAGGATGCCATCGACTTCAGGATCAGCGCTCAGCGCTTTCAGTTCCGCCTCGATCTCCGCCTGCGTCGCCGATGCCGGGAAGCGCTTGGTGATCGAGCGCATGCCCGCAGCTTCAGTCTTCTCGCCCTTGGATTTCACATACAGCGCGCTCGCAGGATCATCGCCCACCAACACCACGGCGAGACACGGCTTGCCCGGAAGCTTCGCGACAGCGGCGGCGGCCGCAGCCCTCACCTTCTCGGAGACGATCTTCCCGTCGATCAGTTCAGCCGCCATCGCGCCCATCCAACAAATCCTGAATGGCCGCCCCTATAGCGCCATCAGCCGAGATTCGCACGGTCTTGATGCGCTGTGTTTCGCCCTTTTCCACCGAGACGGCAGACCCGGGGAGCCGCAGCGCCTTCGCCAGCAGTTTTTCGACGGCGGCATTGGCCTTGCCCTTCTCGGGCACGGCGCGGACACGGACTTTCAGGAATGTCTGGCCGGACGCGTCTTCGCCCTGCCCCTCGATCGCGTCTTTCGACGCATTGGGCTGCGCCCTCACGCGCACCTCGGCCCCGCCCGGCACAAGACGCCAGCAGGGCGTCATCAGCTCAGATCACGTTCGGATAGACGTAGCGCAACAGTACGTCGCGCAGCAGGAAGATCAGGATGATCAGGACGAGACCCGAAAGATCGATACCATTGAAGGGCCGGATCACGCTGCGGATCGGCTTCAGCAGCGGCTCTGTCACCGCGTTGAGGAAATTCCAGACCTGCCAGACGAACTGGTTGCGCCGGTTGATGACGTTGAAGGCCAGCAGCCACGACATCACCGCCTGGATGATCAGGACCCAGACCACGAGGTTCAGGATCAGGTCGATGACAAGGATTACCGACTTCATGGTCACTCCGAAGCGAGCCGGGAAAAGGCCCGGCCTTGCTGGCAGATGGGAGCCAGTCAGCCGATCTCATATGCTCCGGGTTTAGATTTGGGAAAGACCATCCGCACGCGGCGCAGCGTCCTTTCCCTTGCGTTACCCAAAAACAACTGCGGCAAACTCAATATACTAGCCTGTAGCTCATATCAGAAATGCCACCGGATTTCCTCGACGACAATGAAACAGGACCCGTTTTCAGCGATGCCGGGGTGAATGATGAGCGGGTAGGCGCCCACTATCGAGCGACCCATGCGTGCCCGTAACAGGTGCGGCGTTTCCGGTTTACTTGCGCGTGAAGCGAATCCGGCTGCGCCGCGGTTTGAGCTACCTATAAATTTATCCACAGCCCACCAATGGGCCAGTGGGACGGGGGACTCTGCAGGTGGAATCGAAGCGCAACGCTTCCTCCGGGAGCGGCCGGGGGATCGTGTCTGGCGCCGGGATCATGTTCGCGCTCCTGAGCGCGTCCGGAGCCAACGCGCAGACGTCGGGTGGATCACCCAATCCGTTCGTGAACATAAACGCGCTCGAGGGCGTCAGCAGCTATGAGGTGCAGGCAGACGGCACGCTGAAGGTCGTGCTCGCTGATGGGCGCACCCTCATGCTTCCGGCGGATGCGTTCGTATCTACCGAAGCCGGATTGTTTCTCGATCTTCCGGTGTTGACCGAAGCAATGACGGCGTCCGCTGCCGCCGCAGGCATTGCCGGCAGTCCTCTGCTTCTGCCGTTTCTCGCCGTCGGCGGCGCAGGCGCTGCAGTCGCTGCGGCGGCGGGCGGGAGTGGCGGTGAGAGCGATGGCGGGACGACTGTCAGTCCGTCGCCTTCGCCTCCGGCACCACCGCCTCCCCCGCCACCCGCCAACCAGGCGCCCGTCTTCACATCCGTCGGAACAGCGACCATTGGCGAGAATGCTACCGGCGTTGCCTACACCGCCGCAGCAACCGATGCCGACGGCAACGCGATCACTTATGCGCTCTCAGGACCGGACGCCGCCCACTTCGGCATAAACAGCTCCACCGGCGCAGTGACGTTCAGATCGCCGCCAGACTTCGAGATGCCCGCCGATAGCGGCGGCAACAATGTGTACGATGTTGTGGTGTCGGCATCCGACGGTACGACTTCAACGAGCCAGACCGTTGCAATCGCAGTCACCAACGTAAATGACAATGCACCGACATTCAGTTCGGGCAACACGGCCATAGTGGCCGAGAATACAAGCGCTGTCGCGTACACCACCACTGCAAGCGATGCCGATGGCAGCGTCCTCACCTATTCTCTGTCCGGCGCGGACGCGGCGCTATTCAATATAGATGCCGTGACCGGCGCGGTGACGTTCAGATCACCGCCGAATTTCGAGGCTCCAGCGGATGCGGGCGGCGACAATCGCTATGATCTGATTATCACAGCTTCTGACGGAGCTCTGACGACAAGCCAAAGCATCGCGATCACGGTGACGAACCAGAACGACAACGTACCCGTCATAACGTCAGGCGGCTCCGTTTCTGTGCTGGAGAACACCACCGGTGCGATCTACACGGCCACGGCAAGCGATGCAGATGGCAGCGTACTCACCTACGCTCTTTCAGGCGTCGACGCTGGCTTGTTCAGCATCGATGGCGCCGCGGGCGCCGTGACGTTCAAGACGTCACCTGACTTCGAGGCGCCGGCCGATGCAGGCGGCAATAACACCTACGATATCGTCGTGTCTTCCTTCGATGGCGTGGCAACAACGAGTCGCGCTGTGGTGATCGCCGTTGCCAACGCCAATGACATACCGCCGGTGATCTCGGCGGCGGATGTGATGGGCGCGTCGCTTGATACAACGCCTGCGGCGACTGGTTCGATTACGTTTGCCGATGGCGATTTTGGCGGCGCACATGTGGTTTCGGTTGTCGCCGCTGGAGCTGGGTATGTCGGCGCGTTCCATGCAACGATCGCGAGTCCGGCGGGAGCTGATGGCGTCGGCCGGATTGACTGGAGCTATGCTGCCAACAGCGCCGATCTCGTCCATCTGGCGGCGGGCGAAACGCGTGCACAAAGCTATGTGGTGACACTGTCGGACGGCGTTGCGTCCGTTACGCAGTCGGTCTTGATCACGATCACAGGCGCGAACCAGAGCCCCACGATCGCGGGCGCAGCGCAAAGCGTGGGTGTTGACCAGGAACACGCCAGCGCTTCGGGTGCGATCGCCTTTAGCGATCACGATCTGACTGACAGCCATACCGTCAGCTTGACGCCGACGGCTCCGGACTATCTGGGCACGTTCCGCGCATCAATCGGGAATGCCGCGACAAACGACGGCACGGGACGTGTCGACTGGGCGTTCTCGATTGATAGTAGTGCGCTGCAATATCTGACGGCCGGCGAAACGCTGACTCAGACTTACCAGATCACCGTTGCGGACACACATGGCGGCGCCGCTACGCAGAGCGTCACAGTGTTCATCAACGGCCAGAACAACACACCGACTATCACCTCCGCCACTACAGCCGGCGCAATCTTCGAGGACGGCGCAGTTGCTACCGGCGGAGCTTTCGCTTTTGCGGACCCGGACGCGGGAAGCGTGCACACCGCGAGCTTCGAAGCGTTGGGCGCAGGATATGTTGGTACATTCAGCGCGAGCGTGACTGACGAAGGCGGCGCGGATGGCACAGGCGAACTGCTCTGGTCATTCACGGCGGACAATTCACTGCTGCAGTGGCTGGGAGCGGGCGAAGTTCTGACCCAGACCTACGCGGTGCGGTTGCATGACGGCGCAACGGCCGTGACACGCAATGTGGTCGTGACCATCACCGGAGCGAATGATGCGCCGGTTGTTTCGGGCAGCGTGGTTGCGACGAACCAGGAATTGGCCATCAGCGGCAAGCTGGCGGCGAGCGATATTGATGGCGACGCCCTTCTCTTCTCCATCCAGACAACGCCACAGCATGGCATCGCGTTGCTGCAGGCGGACGGGGCTTACGTCTACACGCCCGATGCCGGTTATAGCGGATCAGACAGCTTCACCTTCTCCGTCAGTGATGGCCTAGCAGCGACGATGGGAACGGTGAGCATAGACGTCGCGCGCGGAGAATTCCGCGTCGACTATGCATTCGACCATGCCGATGTGGTGAGTGCGGGGTTGCCCGACACGCACGATTATCCGGAAGTTGCGGCGCTTGCGGGCGGTGGCCACGTGGCAGTGTGGGTGGCGACGGCGGACGTGCCCGCTGGCACGGCCAAGCTTGTCTATGCGCAGATGTACGGCCCGGACGGCGAGAAGGCTGGCGCCGCCATTCTGGTCGATCCGCTCGGCTTGATGGATCAGATGATGCCGTCGGCTGCGGGATTGGCGGACGGCGGGTTTGTCGTTGTCTGGCAGGGCGTGAGCTTTGAGGGACTTGGCGTCTATGCGCAGCGCTATACCGCGCTGGGTGTGGCGACCGGCGACACAGTTCTCGTCAACGCGACGCCGTATGCCGACCCGCAGGACCCGACAGTGACGTTACTGGCCGGAGGCGGCTTTGCCGTCAGCTGGACAGCCAATGATCCTGAAGACGGATCGCTGAGCGTTTATGCGCGTGTATTCGACGCGACGGGTGTGGCGGTTACGGGCGACCTGATCGCGAACACGTCGCAGTTCGGCTACGAATTCACGCAGGGCTCAGTGACGGAAGGGATTGCCGCGCTGGCAGGTGGTCGGTTTGCTGTCGTGTTCACAGGTACCGATGGCGCAGATGGCGATGGGCTGGGCGTCTATGCACGCGTGTTCGAGGCCGACGGGACACCGCTGATGACCGAGCAGATCCTGGTCAACACAACCGTCGAAGGCGCGCAGCATCTGGGCTCGATCAGCGCGCTGGCGAGTGGCGGCTTCGTTGTGACGTGGACCGACGAGAATGGTCTGGATGGTTCTGGCAGCCGCGTGTTTGTGCAGAGGTTCGATGCCGACGGAAACAAGGTCGGCGGCGAGATACGTGCGAACACGGCAACAGATTCGAGCCAGATACATTCGAAGGTCGAACAGCTGGGCGATGGCGGCTTTGTGGTGGTCTGGCAGAGCCATGGCGCTGGCGAGTACGACATACACGGGCAGCGGTTTGACGCGTCGGGTGGAAAGGTTGGCGGGGAGTTCACTGTGCCGTCGCTCGCCGGCACGGTCGATGATCTGCCGTCGATTGCTGCGCGCGAGGATGGAACGCTGGTGCTGGTCTGGCGCGGGCATGGCGGCACGATCGACCAGACAATCATCACCAGCAGCGCAGGCCTGCAGAACAATGCAAAGGTGTTGGTTGGCGGGACCGGACCGGACAGCCTGCTTGGATGGGACAAGGCCGACGCAATTCAGGGCGGAGACGGAGATGACCGGATCGCCGGCCTCGGCGGTGCGGATACGCTGACGGGTGGCGCTGGACGCGACCACTTCATCTATCACGCACCATCCGAAGGCGGAGATACGATCACTGACTTCACGCCTGGGCAGGACAAGATCGAAGTTTCCGCCGCAGGATTTGGCGGCGGTCTGAGCGTTGGCGCCGCGATTGCGCTTGTCTCGCAGGTAAATCCGATCGCAACGGGCAACTCAGGCGCATTCCTGTATGACACCGGGACCGGCGACCTGTCATGGGATCGCGATGGCGGCGGCGCTGCGCCCAGCGCACTGATTGCCCGGCTTGCAGGCGCGCCATCGATCACCGCGGGCGATATTGTCGTCAGCGATGTTGGCGCGAGCGGCTCTGCATTCTCCGATCTTGGGGTGATCACAGCGGGAATGTATGCAGCGCCGATCATCGAAACACTGGAAGTGGACGATCATTTCGCCCACGCGCAGCCGGTCGCGATGGAGTTGCTGACGCACGTCATGGAGGAGCCTGAGCCTCCATCCAGTGACGCAGACCTCGTTCAACCAGCGCCGCAGGATGAACACGGATGGCAATAGAAACCACAAAATCGGCCCGCCGTCGCAGGACAGCCTTCCGCTCGCAGATGCGCGTGATGATGCGGCCTTATCTCATGGCCCTATTTGCATTCAGTCTGATGTCGAACCTGCTGCTGCTGGTTTCGCCCATCTACATGATGCAGGTCTATGATCGCGTGATGGTTTCGGGCTCGCTGGACACGTTGTTCTGGCTGAGTGCAATCGCGGTCTTTCTGCTTGTAGTCTATGCGGCGGCGGAGAGTGGACGCCGCCGGGTGCTGAACCTTGCCGGCGCGCGACTGGAGGCAGACCTGACGCGACGCGTGTTCGCCAAGTATGAGGCGAGCGGGAACCGTTCGAGCATCGATGCGGATCTTGCGAGGGTCGGGCGTGTGAGCCAACTCTACAGCAGCAATGCACTCTCCCCTCTCTTCGACCTGCCATTTGTGCCGTTGTTCGTGGGTGTGCTCTTCCTGGTGCACCCGTTGCTGGGCTGGGTTGGTGTCGCCGGCGCCGCAGTTGTGCTGGTCGTTGCGCTTGTTGCTGAGGCGACCACGCGGGCGCCGAGCGAGCATGCAGCGGATGCGCGCCAGCGGGCGCATCTGCTAACCGCGGCGATGCAGCGGCAGCGTCCTGCCGTCGTGGCGATGGGCATGATCGGCGGCCTGCGTGCACGCTATGACTTGATGCGCGACGAGGCCGATGTGCTTGCGCTGAAAACTTCGGGGCAGGAAGGTGGGTTCTCGGCTTTCATCAAATCGTTCCGCCAGATCCTTCAGATGTCGATGCTGGGACTGGGCGCGGCGCTAGCGCTTTCTCAGCAGATTTCGGCAGGAACGATTATCGCCGGTTCGATCGTGTTGGCGCGAGCACTGGGCCCGATCGATCAGATCGTCGGCGGTTGGCGCAACCTGACGCGTGGCCGTGAAGCATGGCGCGCGTTGAAACATGAGCTGGAGGAGGTATCAGGCGCATCACCCAAATATACGCCCCTTCCCCGGCCTTCGCCCGTTCTGACGATCGACCGGTTGGCTGTCGTCGCGCCGGCATCTGACAAGCCGCTTGTCCATCCCTTCTCGCTAAAGGTCGAGGGCGGTGCGCTGATCAGCCTGGTCGGATCGATCGGTTGCGGCAAGACTACGCTGCTGCAGACATTGGGTGGCTCTCTATCGCCACTCAAGGGATCGGTGTCGCTCGGAGCAAGCGACCTTCATGCCTGGACGCAGATTGATCGCGGCCGCTTCGTTGGCTTTGTGCCACAATATGCGGAGATGTTCCCCGGCACGGTGAAGGACAATATCGCGCGCTACGCGCCGACGCCTGATCGTGTCGTGTTCGAAGCGCTTGAAGTTGCAGGCGCGACAAATCTCGCCCTGTCCCTGCCGAACGGACTGGACACCAGGGTAGGCACGGGTGGCGTAATGCTATCATCTGGTCAGGCACAAATGATTGCCTTGGCGCGGGCGCTGCTGGTCCAGCCGGTCCTGCTGCTGCTGGACGAGCCGACCGCCAATCTCGACCCGACGGCGGCTGCAGAGCTGATCAACAGCCTTCGTACCGTTGCGACGCAAGGTTGCATCATCATCGCGGCAACACACGATAACAGGCTGCTACAGGCGAGCGACAGCGTCCTTCGCATTCATCAGGGTAGCGTTTCACGCACCGCGCCCAATGACTTCCTGGCAAGCCTTCATCCCGGAAAGCTTCGTGTGGCAGCTTCCAGCGGGGAATTGCGGCCATGAGCAGGCACAACCTCAATCCTTTTCGCGACCATACCGTTCTGTTTTGCGGCGCGATCTGCACGCTGGGCTTTGGCGCCTTTGCGGGCTGGGCCGGACTTGCGCCGCTTGATGAAGGCGTGACGGCTGGCGGCGCCGTCGTGGTCGAAGACCGGAGGCAGGTCGTTCAGCATCTGGAAGGCGGGGTGATCACCAACCTTTCCGTGAGCGAGGGCGATCATGTTCGCCGCGGCCAGACACTTGTTGTGCTGAGCAATGCTGCATCAGGCGCGGACCGCGATCAGTTGCTTTCCCAGCTCGGACACTTCGAGGCCACGACAGCGCGGCTTACAGCGCTGCGCGAGGAACTGCCTGCGATCGATTTCTCGCGCCTTTCTGCTTTGGGTCTGTCGGCAAGCATCGCCGAGGAGATTGCAGCAAGGGAAACGGATCTGTTCCAGCAGGCCCGGGATGGGCTTGAAGCAGAGATATCAATTCTGACCGCCCGAAAAGCATCAGCAAACGCAACAGCGCAAGCGCGCGGGAAACAGCTCATATCTTCCCGGCGCGGACTGGAAGCAACGCAGCGCCAGCTGGTTAGTGCGCGTGACCAACTGACCAAACGGATGATCCGGATCGATCAGGTCGAGATGCTGGAGCGGTCTGCTGCGGATCTAGAATCGGAGCTCGCACGACTGGAAAGTGAGCGCCTGGAGGCGACAGCGAGCGCAGCGGATCATGCCGGGCAAATCGAGAAAAGACGCATCGAGTGGCAGCAGGCGATTGCCGGCGAACTGGTGACAGCCAGCGCGGAGCTGAACAGCCGGCGGCAAGCGCTTGGCGCCGCTGAAGACGTGTTGGCGCGCACCGTCATCACGGCGCCAATGGACGGAGAAGTATTAAACCTGTCCGTCGCGACGGTAGGCGGAGTGGTGCGGCCCGGCGAAACGATGATGGAAATCGTGCCGGACAGTTCCGGCATGATTGCAGCCGTTCGCATCCCACCGAACGAGCGGGCATCCGTACAAATCGGACAATCCGTGCGAACGCAGCTGGTTGCCTACAAGGGGTGGCAGGCTCCTCGCCTGACGGGTCAGGTTGTTGGCGTGAGTGCGGATCTGAAGGTCGATCCGGCAACCAACACTTCCTACTATGAAGCGCGCATCCTGATTCCCGGCGAAGAAACCTCGAAACTTGGCGAAGCCAGGTCGCTGCCCGGAATGCCGGTCCAGGCCTTCATATTCTCGGGCGTGCGGCGGACATTGTTCGAGCAGATTGGCGAACCGATCTTTGAATCCTGGTTCCGTGGAATGCGTCAGTCATGAAGACGCTTGCGGCCTTCGTTTCAGCGATTGCACTGGCCGCGCCGGTGGCTGCGCAGACGCAGGAGGCCGGGTGCATTCCATTCACTACGGCGCTTTCGATGGCGGCGGCATTTTCGCCGGATGCGCAGGTCGAGCTTGCGCAACGCGATGAGGCCCTGGCGAGGTTGGACGAGTTGCGCGCATTTGCGTGGCCGCAGGTTTCGTTGTTCGGAAGATCGCTTGCGGGCGATGCAGACCTTGCTGATGTGCGAATGGCCAATCAGGTTGGCGTGCGGCTGACGCAGGACGTGTTCGATTTTTCCAAACGGCAACTCCGCGAAGAAGCAGCGCAGTATGATCTGCAGAGCGCGCGGTTGCTGGTCGAGGCTTCGCGCGACATTACGGCCCTGGAAGCAGGTTCGGCCTATCTCGATGCGTTGAGGGCGCACGAACAGAAGGCGGCCTTGGCCGAGGAGCTGACATTCCTTGGCATTCTTGCGAGCGCGCTTCAGGAGCTATCCGCCAAGGGCGAGGCGACGGCAGACGAAACGCTTGAGGCGAACGCAAGGCTCGCTGCCATGCAGGCACAGATATCTCAACTGACATTGATGGAAACGCAGGCAATCCTGACGGCGCGGCTGCTGACGGGATTGGCGACGTTCTCACCCTGCTCTTCGCCCAACCTCGACGGTGAGCTTGCAGTTTCGCATGCGCGGCTGGCGGCTTCAGAGGGCGCGCTTCAGCAGGCCATCATGGATCATCCGCGCGTGCGGGCGGCGATGCATGCCGTGTCGGCGCGATCAGCTGATGCCAGTTTCGAGAAGCGCGCCTGGCTGCCGACACTGCGTGGCGTGGGGACCTATGCCTACGGTCAGGACAATGGGCTGAGCGACTGGCGGGACCGCAGCAGTTTTGGACTGGAGTTCAGCATGCCCATTTTTTCCGGCGGTGGGCAGACTGCGCGTGAGGGAGCAGCTTCGGCGCGAGCGCGACAGGCGCAGAAAACGAAGAATGTCGCGGCGCTGGAAATCGAACAGGATCTGCGGCGCGCCGTGCAGGCTTTCGAACTCGGGCGCGTGCAGCTCGACACCCGGCGATCTGCGGCTGACTACAAGCGGGATCAGCTGAAACTGTTGCGGCAGGCCTATGAAGAACGCGCGCGGACGTTGCGAGAGCTGGTGGAAGTTCAAAGCGAATACACGACAAACGAACTGTCGGCGATCGCCAGCCGGTATGAGTTTCTCTCAACGGGCCTGAAGCTGTACGTGCTGTCAGGTGATTCGCGGACCCGGCAGGGGCGTTGATTTCTTCACTGGATAACCGCCGACATACGCTCCTTTCACGGTGCGCAGCAGGCCGACTCCTAGAAGCGTGTTCCTATTCGGGAACACGTCATGCCACTACGCTTCGAGGAAATGGTCAGGCTGGCCGGCCTGCTCGCCGGCATGGCGGCGCTCACGGCGTGCTCGACTCTCGGAATGATCGAGCCGGTACTGTCGCCGCCGACGCAGTTTCAACTGGATAGCATCGTCCTGGTTGAATTCGTTGGTAGTGATGCCGTTGGGCAGAGATGCGCCGAGCGCGGCGTTACCTATCTTGGCCTGCCCGGCTTTAACTCGCGCGCGTGCGGATCGAGCGAACTGATCACCATGCCTGACCCGTGCGCGGCACATGACGATGCTTATGCTCGCGACTTATGCGCGGGCATTGGCAGTCTACAGTCCCAGCAAATAACGATCGCATTCGTGCACCCTGATATAGCGGAAGGGCACTGCCGTTTGCGCGATGGACCCGCAGCTGTCGTATGCACGCGATCACCCGTACTCACAGCCGTAAACCCGTGTATGGCCGTAGAGCGTGGTTGGTATTCCGAGGCGCTGTGCCACGAGCTGGCTCACGCCAATGGCTGGGCGGCGAATCATGCGGGAGGCTCGTATGCGTCTCAGCCGTCGTTCGTAAAAGCACGGCTGGGTCCGGAGGATGTGCTCTCGCCAGAGGCGGTGCGCGTGGCGTTGCTGGCCAAGGCCCGCAAGAGCGAATAGCGGCAACCTAGCCAGGAAGATTTTCGGGAAGCATGCAAACTGACGTCGCCGGGACCTTGGCGCCTTTGGCGCGTGCTTCAGCAGCGCCGGCCGCAAGGACGCGACAGTCGAACGCGCGTGGCGACGGCGTGGACGTGTCGACGATGAAACCGGGCGATGACTTGCAGGCGATCTCGAGCAGGAGCTGGTCGTTGCGTGTGTGACCGATCAAGCGGGCCCTCGTCACATCGCATGAGATGCGGGAGCCATCGATGACCGATCGTGCGTCACGGGCCGCTTCCTGGGCGCGGTTACGCAGCGAGGTTTGGGTGGCAGTGTTCAACGCCTGCATTCTGCCGAAATCCCGACGCCCCTGAGCCGATCCCACGAGTTGAGCTTCCGCGGAAGCAACGAACACTGCGACGGCAGCAAGAGCCAATGCGGCGGCGTTGATACGGATCACGACGAGCATCCCCAGGCTAATATGAGAAGGCTCTCGCGCCGCCAATCGCGTGTAAAGCACCAAATTCACGGTATCAGGTGGATGGTGGAGCCGAGGGGAATCGAACCCCTGACCTCGTCATTGCGAACGACGCGCTCTCCCAACTGAGCTACGGCCCCGTTTCCGGAATACCCGGCGCTGCCGGCTATTTGGGAGCCGGTTTGCTAGTCCCTGACTGGTCGCGCGTCAAGAAGAGGGCCGCCGCGAAGACCTAAAGCCGCCGTTAAGCCTTGAGGTTCAGTGTGCCGGCCATGCGCAAGGCACTCGCCCTCCTCCTAGCTTCCTCGTTGGCCGCCGGGCGCGCCGCGGCTGCTCCGCCGCCGGCTACTCCCGTGAAGCCGGAGATGGACCCGCAGGCCAAGCGCATCACGGGCTCTGAAAAATATATCCCGACTTTCGGCCTGCGCGCATCGATCTCGCGCGGCCTCAAGGTGCATGGCGTGCTGGCGGTGGACGCCGGACTCGACGTGCCGGAAGAAGCCGTGCGCAAGACGGCGGATGCAATCCGTCCGCGCCTGATCAGCGCGATGCGGGATGCTGTACTGAACTATGCCTCGCTCGCCTATATGGTCGGCGAGAAGCCGGATGCCGACATGCTGCGCAGCAAGCTGCAGAAGGCAGTTGACCAGACGCTGGGCGCCGGCAAGGCCCGTGTGGCGCTGGCCAGCGTGATCGTGTTCCAGCAGTAGCCCGTGACCGGCGACCAGCAAGGTCAGCCCGTGGCGTCATCCATGAACCTTGCCAGTTCGATATCCTTCGTGGTGACGCCGTTCGCGTCATGCGTTGTCAGGACGATCTCGACCCTGTTGTAGACGTTGGACCATTCCGGGTGGTGGTCCATCTTGTCAGCTTTCAGCGCAACGCGCGTCATGAAACCGAAGGCGGAATTGAAGTCCGCGAACTTGTAGGTTTTCGTAATGGCGTCGCGGCCTGGTGTTTCGGTCCAGCCCTTGAGCTGCGCGATCGCGGCCTTTGCGCCGATAGCTTTTGTCACAAGCGGGCTCCTTGCTCATTCGTTACCGCGCCAAGCTTACCCGGCTTGACAGGTTAACAGGAACTTAGCGCGAAAGCGCATGACGCCACGCAACAATCCGTCAGCTAATTTCGGTCATAGTGCGAAATGACAGGGAGATTTTCCGTGACCCATTTTCTGCGCTCCGACAAAAAGCCCGAAGGCCACAAGCTTGAAGACCTGCTTATGCAGCTGCGGGCCGACATCCTGCACCGCTGCGAGGCGATTGCATCAGACATGCGCCCGGAAGCGCTGCATGTCATGACCAACAACATGAAAATCCTCTCGCACCTCAGCGAGTCGATCGGCCTCGCCCTGGATTCGACGCGCGTGTTGGATCGCGCCTTCGGTCCTTCGCAGGCTGCTCAAGGCGGACTGCCGCGCATCGGCAAGACTGACGCGGCCTAACCGCCAGATCCTGACACGAAATAGAGCCATGTGCCGTCCTCGGCGATGCCGAGGACGTAGCCTGGCCATGGGCGGCCACGGCGCAGGGCTTCGGCCTGCCCCTCACCCAGCAGGGTTGCGATATCGCGTTCGGCCGCCGGGGTGATCTCGTATGGCTTGAGCGCAGCAACCCACGGCCAGACGAAGACCTTGCCGTGTTCGGTGTCGGCGACGGTGTAGGCGTAGCCGAGCAGCCTTTCGACCTGAGCCATCGGCCAGTCGCCAGCGCGCATTTTCAGATACCAATAGTCCTTGTGGCTCATAGACCCGCTGTTTGAACGGAAGCCCTGCGTCTTGTCAGCGAGCCGCGCCATGTCGCGATAGCTGCCGTGCGCGCCTATCTCGCGTAGCTTCTCGACGGTTTGCTCAACCGCTTCGGGCAAGGGCTCGCGTATTGGGGGAAGATCGACAATGGCCGCGCCGATGGGTTCGGCCGAGGGCGGCGCGTCGCAGGCAACTGCGCCCAAAGGCGCGAGTGCAACAAACATCCATGCGCGCAAGCCCATGCGCACCAGCCCGAGATCAACTATCCGATCC
>DAINAT010000093.1:0-14486 GCA_036733305.1 Hyphomonadaceae bacterium | reverse complement strand
CTGATGTTCGTGATCGACACCAACAAGGAATCGATCGCCGTCAAGGAAGCCCGCAAGCTCGGCATCCCGGTTGTCGCGATCGTCGACACCAACTGTGATCCGCAGGAAGTCGACTTCCCGATACCGGGCAACGATGACGCTGCCCGCGCGATCCAACTTTACGTGAACCTGATCGCTGACGCGGTTCTCGATGGTCTCTCCGAGTCCTCGATGTCCGCCGGCGTGGACCTGGGCGCTTCGGAAAACGTGCGCGAGCCGGCTCTGGCCGCCTCGACTGAAGCCGACGCTCAAGCCTAAGGCGCTATTGCGGACCGTCAGCAGATCACCATCTGTTGGCGGTCCGGCAAGGCCGGAAATCTGTTACAGCCGGCCCATATAGCGCTTGGAACAAGGTTCCAGGCGCTTTTGGGCCGATACGAAGTCCAGGAGGATAATATGGCCGACATTACCGCCGCGCTCGTGAAACAGCTGCGCGACAAGACCGGTGCAGGCATGATGGACGCCAAGAAGGCGCTCGTCGAAACTGCTGGCGACATCGAAGCGGCTTCCGATTGGCTGCGCGAGAAGGGCATCCTGAAAGCCGCCAAAAAAGCTGACCGCGTTGCGGCCGAAGGCCTGATTGGCGTCGCGACCGGCGAAAACTCCGCCGCTCTTGTTGAAGTGAACTCGGAGACCGACTTCGTCGCCCGCAACGAAGGCTTCCAGAAAGCCGTGCGCGGCATCGCGAACGTTGCGCTCAAGGAAAACGGCGACGTCGTCAAAGTCGCTCACGCCCCCGCTCCGGAAGGTGACGGTACGGTCAACGAGATGCTGCAAAGCCTCGTCGCCACTATCGGCGAGAACATGTCGCTGCGCCGCGCCGCCGCAATTTCGGTGAAGCAGGGCGTCGTCGCCACCTACGTCCACAACGTGGCTGCTGAAGGCCTCGGCAAGATCGGCGTGCTCGTCGCTCTGGAATCCTCGGGCGACAAGTCGCGCCTGACGGATCTCGGCCGCAAGGTCGCCATGCACATCGCCTCGATGAAGCCGCTGGCTGCCACCACTGCCGAGCTTGACCCGGCTGTGGTTGAAAAAGAGCGTCAGATCCAGACCGCGATCGCTTCGGAATCCGGCAAGCCGGCCAACGTCGTCGAGAAGATGGTCGAGGGCCGTATTCGCAAATTCTACCAGGAATCAGTTCTGGTGGAGCAGGCCTTCGTGATGGACCCCGATGTCACCGTCGGTAAGTTCATCGAGACCGCCGGCAAGAACATGGGCGCTGAAGTTACGCTCAAAGGCTTCGTGAAATTCGAAGTCGGCGAGGGCATTGAGAAGGCCGTGAACGACTTCGCGGCCGAAGTCGCCTCGTTCAGCAAACCGAAAGAGTAAAACCTTTGCGAAACCGATGGTTTCGCGGGTAGAGTTTGGCGGCCCGGCGCTTGCGCCGGGCCGTTGATGCAAGTGGCGAGGATGCGACAATGACAGGTCAGGGCGACCTCAAATACAAGCGTGTCCTGCTGAAGATCTCAGGCGAAGCCCTGATGGGCGACCAGGGCTATGGGATCGATGTTCCCGCGGTCACGAAATACGCCGAAGAGGTAAAGTCCGCGATCGAACTGGGTTGCCAGATCTGCCTCGTCATCGGCGGCGGCAATATCTGGCGCGGCAAATGGGGCGTCGATGCGGGCATGGAACGCGCGCAGGCCGACCATATGGGCATGCTGGCGACCGTCATGAACGCGCTGGTGATGCAGAACGCGCTTGAGAACATCGGCGTGCCGACGCGCGTGCAGTCGGGCATCCCGATGATGTCGATCTGCGAACCGTTCATTCGCCGTCGCGCCATCCGTCACATGGAAAAGAACCGCGTTGTTATCTTCGCGGCCGGCACGGGCAACCCGTTCTTCACGACCGACACTGGCGCCGCTCTTCGCGCCGCCGAGATGAACTGTGATGCGATGCTCAAGGGCACGCAGGTCGATGGTGTCTACACCGCCGATCCGAAGGCGGACCCGGACGCCACGCGCTTCGATACGCTCGACTACATGGAAGTGCTGTCGAAAGAGCTGAAGGTGATGGATGCAACGGCCATCAGCCTACTCAAGGAAAACAAGATTCCGATCGTCGTCTTCCGTATTCGGGAGAAGGGCGCCCTCAACAAGGTCCTTCAGGGCCAGGGCGTCTCGACGACTATCGGCAAGATGAAATCGTAAGGGAGGTAATGATGCCAGAGACATTCGACCTCAAGTCGCTCGAGAAGCGCATGGATGGAGCGCTTGCGTCGCTGAAGACGGAGTTCTCGGGTCTGCGTACCGGCCGCGCCTCGATCCATCTGCTCGATACCATCCACGTAATGGCCTACGGCGCCTCGACGCCGCTGAACCAGGTCGCGTCGGTCAGCGCCGTAGATGCGCGCATGCTCAGCGTCAGCGTGTGGGACAAGAGCCTTGTTGGCGCCACTGACCGTGCGATCCGCGAAGCTCCGCTTGGCCTCAACCCGATCACCGATGGCCAGACGCTCCGCATTCCGATCCCGCCGCTCTCGGAAGAGCGTCGTCGTGATCTGCAGAAGCTCGCTGGTCAGTTCGCGGAGAACGCCAAGGTGGCGGTCCGCAACGTGCGTCGCGATGGTAACGACCTGCTCAAGCGCATGGAAAAGGCTGGCGATCTCAGCGAAGATCAGGTGAAGGGACGTTCCAATGACGTCCAGAAGATCACTGACAAGCACGTCACCGCCATCGACGACCTGCTGAAGACCAAGTCTGAAGAGATTATGCAGGTGTGAGCGAGCTAAAATCCTCCTCGAGCAACTCCGACGTCGCGACGCTGCGCCAGCCGCCGCGTCACGTCGCCATCATCATGGATGGCAACGGGCGTTGGGCGAAGGCGAGGGGGTTGCCGCGCGCACTCGGACACAAGGAAGGCGTTGAGGCTTTGCGGCGCGCCGTGGAAGCCAGCCGCGATCTGGGCCTGTCCCACCTGAGCGTCTATGCGTTCTCGACGGAAAACTGGAACCGGCCGCAGCAGGAAATCGACGCATTGTTCGACCTCCTTCGCGTGTTCGTTCGCCGTGACCTCGCGCGCCTGCACAAGGATGGCGTCCGCATCCGCATCATAGGTTCACGTGAAGGCCTGAACGACGACATTCTCTCGCTGATCGACGAAGCGGTCGAGAAGACGAAAGACAACACGCGTCTCACTCTCAACATCGCCTTCAACTATGGCGGCCGCGGAGAGATTGTCGCCGCCATGCGCGACATCGCGCGCAAGGTGGAGGCCGGCTCGCTGAAGTCGGAGCAGATCGACGAGGCTATGGTCTCCCGGATGGTGTGGACTGCCGAATCGCCCGACCCGGATATGGTCATCCGCACCAGCGGTGAACTCCGGCTCAGCAACTTCCTGCTGTGGAGTGGGGCATATGCCGAGCTGATGTTCATGGACGTGCTGTGGCCTGATTTCACCAAGGAGAGCCTCGCGAAGGCGATTGATGCGTACCGGCGTCGCGACAGACGGTTCGGCGGCCTTGGCGCCTGAAGCAGCCCCGGCACGCACGAGCGGACGGCGCGAGATCTTTCTCCGCGTCGCCTCGGCTGCCGTTCTCGCACCGCTTGGTCTGTGGGCAGCCTACACGGGCGGACTTCCTCTGATCATCGCCACCGCTGTCACGGGCGCAGTTGCTGCCTGCGAATGGACACGCATGGCAGCCCAAACCGAAATGCCCTGGGCCAAGTATCTCCTCTACGCCGTCACCGCTGCGACGTCCGCTACTGCGGTTTTCCTTGCGCCGCGCGGCATCGAGCTCGTCGCGCTGGTTGCGTTGGTTGGTTGCATCATCAGCGCCGGCGTCGCGCTTGCGGGGAAGGGCTCCGCAAGCTCCATGGCCTTCGGCGCCATCTATGTGTCGCTGCCGTTTGGCTGTTTCGTCTGGATTCGCGAGGCGACGCCCAACGGCCAGCTCTTCCTGATGGCTATCCTCGTCATTGTCTGGACCACCGACATCGCGGCTTATTTCGCTGGCCGTGGGTTCGGCGGCCCTTTGCTGAGCCCCAAAGACAGCCCCAACAAAACCTGGACAGGCGCCATTGGCGCGCTCGTCTGCGCCGGCCTTGCAGGCGCTGCCGTTGCGCGGGGAGCGGGCGGCGACTTCGTCCACTGGCTCGTCTTCAGCCTGGCCCTCTCGATCGTCGGCCAAAGCGGTGACTTGCTGGAGTCGCGCTTCAAGCGCCTCTACGGCGTCAAGGACACGTCCGGCCTCGTGCCGGGTCATGGCGGCGTTCTGGATCGTCTCGACGGCTTGATTGCCGCGACCGTGGCTGCCGCGGTCTTTGTCAAATTCCTGCCGTCGCTCGTGCCGGCGCTTGCAACGGCGACAGGCGGATGAGCAATCGCGTGCGTGTATCAGTTCTGGGTGCAACCGGCTCGGTTGGCGTCTCCACCCTCGACGTCGTGCAGGGCGGCGCCCCTGGCGCGCCTGATTTTGGCGTAGTCGCGCTGACGGCTCACTCCAATGTCGACGCCCTCGCCAAATCGGCAATTGCGGCAAAAGCGGAACTGGCCGTCATCGCAGACGAAAGCCTCTATGGTGAATTGAAGTCACTCCTTGCTGGCTCAGGCGTCGAAGCCGCCGCCGGCAGCCAGGCCATCGTCGAAGCCGCCTCGCGGCCCGCCGATATAGTTGTCGCCGCCATCGTGGGAATAGCCGGACTGCCCGCCACTCTGGCCGCCATCCAGCACGGCAACAGCGTGGCGCTGGCCAACAAGGAAAGCATGGTCTGCGCCGGCAAGCTTCTCCGCCAGGAAGCCAAGCGAACCGGCGCAAAGCTCCTGCCGATCGATTCCGAGCACAATGCCATCTTCCAGGTTCTCGATCGTCCGGAGCGCGTCGAGAAGCTGATCCTCACCGCCTCGGGTGGCCCCTTCCGCAATGCCACGCTGGGTGAAATGGCCGCGGCCACGCCCGAGCAGGCGATCGCCCACCCGAACTGGGCCATGGGCGCGAAGATCTCAGTCGATTGCGCCACCATGATGAACAAGGGGCTCGAACTGCTCGAAGCGGCCTATTTGTTCGATGTTCCCGACAGCCGGATCGATGTCCTGGTCCATCCGCAGTCCATTATCCACAGTCTGGTGTCCTACGACGATGGCTCGGTACTCGCCCAGTTGGGGATGCCGGACATGCGCACGCCGATCTCCTACGCCTTGTCTTGGCCCAATCGGATGCCCTTGCCGGGGCTTCAGCGCCTTGATCTCGCCAAGATCGGAAGGCTGGATTTCATGGCTCCTGATCCTCAGCGTTTTCCTGCGTTGGGGCTTGCGAGACGGGCGGTCTCTGCGGGCAACGGCGCACCGATTGTCCTGAATGGGGCGAACGAAATAGCGGTGGCGGCCTTTTTGCAGCGCCGGATAGGTTTCTTGACGATCGCTCAAGCGGCAGGCGAAGTGCTTGAGGACTATCTGGGCGGGCCGGCGGCGGGGGTGACGCCAGCAAGCTATGACGACGTGTATGAACTTGATCGCTGGGCTCGGCAGCGCACGATCGAGAAGCTGCGGTTGGCGGCTTAGGACGGGCTGGGGCTTAACTGTGAGAGGCGTCTACTGATGGATGGCATTTTCTCCCTCGTGGGGTCGGCGCTGCCGTTCATTTTGCTCATCTCCGTTGTCATTACGGTCCACGAGCTGGGGCACTATTGGGTAGGGCGGGGCTTCGGCGCTGCGGTTGAATCCTTTGCCATTGGTTTTGGCCGGCCGATTTTTGAAGTGCGGGACAAGCGCGGCACGCGGTGGCGTTTGAACTGGCTGCCGCTGGGCGGCTTTGTGAAGTTTGTTGGGGAAATGCAGGCCCCGACGGATACGCGCGACACGGAAGGCCAAACGACATCGGATACGGCGCCCAAGCCGGATTCTCAGCCCGTCAAATTAGTCGGCAAGCCATACACAGAGCTTGGCCCGATGAAGCGTCTGGCGGTGTCGCTGGGCGGTCCGTTCTCAAACTTCGTTTTTGCGATCGCGGTGTTCGCCTTCCTCGGCTTTGCCTTTGGGGTTCCGCAGGCGAAGGAAATCATTGTCGCTGACGTTCTGCCTAACTCCGTGGCTTCCGCGGCAGGCTTCCAGAAGGGCGATATCGTCCTTGAGGCTGGCGGTCGCAAAGTGTCCATGGCGGGCGACGTCAACCGTATGACCGAGCTCAGCGCCGGCGAAGCCGTCTTGTATCGCGTGTTGCGGGATGGTTCGCCGGTCACCTTGACCGCAACGCCCGTCGAGACCGAGGAAACGAACCCCGTGCTTCAGATGAAGCAGAAGGTCGGACGGATCGGCATTCATCTGACGCAGCGCGATACGGAAATGCGCAGCCTCAACCCTGTGGAAGCGGTCGGTTATGGCTTCTCTCAGACTGGCGATGCTCTCAGCGCGACCGTCAACGTACTTCGGCGTTTGGTCACCGGTAAGGAAGGCATCGACAAGCTCTCCGGACCTGTCGGAATTTTCACCCTGGCCGACAAGGTCACTGACCTGCACCTGAAACAGAAGGACGTGGATATCTGGGAGAAGCTGAGCCAGCTCTCCCTGAGTCTGCTGCAGCTTGCCGCCCTCCTGTCGATCGGCGTCGGCTTCTTCAACCTGCTGCCGATTCCCATTCTGGATGGTGGAGCGGCTGTAATGTGCCTTGCCGAAGCCGCCACAGGTAAGGAAATCCCCGAAAAAGTGCAAAGAGTCGGGCTGACAATCGGGCTTGCATGCCTCGTCAGCTTCGCGCTCTTGATCACCTGGCAGGACATCACCCGGCTTTGGCCCGGGGGGTCGTGAACCGTCAGTCCGCGGCTTGTGATTTCAAGCAGCATGTTGTCTTAAGACGCCCAAGAAGCCGCTTCTAGCGGGCCGACTAGAGTGTGAGGGATAGGTAATGCGGTCTTGGTTCGCGAGCGCTCTTGCGCTGACAGCGTCGGCTAGCGCCCTCGTCGCCGCTCAGGAAGCTGCTAAGGTCAATGAGGCGTGGGGCCAACAGCCCCAGCAACCGCCCGCTGGCGCCCCACAACAGCCTCCGGTCGCAGCTCCGCAACAACAGGCGCCGCAAGTCATCTCGCGCATCCTGGTTGAGGGTAACCAGCGTATCGAAGCGCGTACCGTGCTGTCCTACCTTCTGGTGAAACCCGGCGAGGCGTTTGACCAGGAGCGCATCGGCCTGTCCGTGCGCGCCCTCGGCGCGACCGGACTGTTCGCAGACATTCAGATCGAAGCACGGGGCAACGATCTCGTTGTGCGTGTCCTCGAAAACCCGATCATCAACCGCATCATGTTCGAAGGGAACAATGCGGTCACGACCGAGAAGCTGCAGGAAGAGACTGAGGCCGAGCCTCGCCAGACCTTCACGCTCTCGCGCATCGAACAGGACGTCCAACGCATCCTTGAAGTTTATCGCCGCGCGGGCCGCTTCGCCGCGACTGTGACGCCGCAGTACAAGGTGCTCGAACAGAACCGCGCCGATCTGATTTTTGCGATCGACGAGGGTCCGAGCACGGGCGTGAAGTCGATCAACTTCATCGGCAACGAAGCCTTCGCCGATGACCGTCTCCGCCGCGAGATCACAACGCGCCAATCGCGTTGGTGGCGCTTCTTCGAACAAGCGGACAACTACAACCCGGGCCAGGTCGAATACGATCGCTCGCAGCTGACCGAATTCTACACCAACGCCGGCTACGCCGACTTCCGCGTCATCTCGTCGGTTGCCGAATTGACGCCGGACCGTCGCGACTTCTACCTGACATTCACGGTAGACGAGGGTGCCAAGTACACGTTCGGCGATCTCGCCGTCGAAACACAGCTCGAGAAGCTTTCGAGCGAGCGTCTCGCCGCGGTGCTCGGCATCAAGAAGGGCGATCAGTTCCGCGCCAAGAGCATTCAGGATGCGATCGATACGCTGACCTTTGCGGCCGGTATCGCCGGCTACGCCAACGTGCAGATCCGTCCGCGCGAGGTACGCGATCCGGTCAATCATACGATCGGTATCACATTCCAGGTCGATGAAGGCGCGCGCGTCTACATCGAGCGGATCGACATTCAGGGCAACACGCAGACGCTCGATCGCGTTATCCGCCGCGAGATCCGCGTCGCCGAAGGCGATCAGTACAACCCGGTTCAACTCGACAACGCCAAGAACCGTATCCGCGCGCTTGGGTTCTTCAAGGCCAACACGGTGAGCGTGGAAGACGAGCCCGGTTCGACATCGGACCGTTCAGTCGTGAAGGTGAAAGTCGAAGAAGAAGCGACTGGCGAATTGGCCTTCTCCGCCGGCTTCTCCTCTCAGGACGCTTTCCTGTTCTCCGTCAGCGCTCAACAGCGCAACTTCCGCGGACGCGGCCAGTATCTGTCGGCGCGCATCCAGACCACGTCGCGCCAGCAGGATATCGAGTTCCGCTTCACCGAGCCGAAGTTCCAGGACCGCAACATGGCGCTGGGCTTCGATCTGTTCCTGACGCAGTCGGACTACGCCGACCTCATGGGCTTCAGCAACTCCATCGTCGGTGTTGGCGGCCGCTTGCTGTTCCCGCTGTCGGATCTGGATCAGATCGGTCTGCGCTACAACTTGCGTAGCGATAACCTCGAAATCGACGAGTCGCTTGATGGCTTCACGGATTGCAGCTCGAGCGCATTCTTCCGGTCGTCGCTTTGCGATCAACAAGGCGACCAGCTGACGTCGTCGATTGGTTACACGCTGACGATGAACCGCGCGAACGACTATATCAACGCGACGCGTGGCTATGAACTCAACTTCAGCCAGGATATCGCCGGCCTCGGCGGTGACGTGAACTACCTGCGCAACGAGTTCCGCGGCATCCACTACCACGGCTTTGCGCCGGGCTGGACGCTCGAGAGCCGTCTGGAAGCTGGGTATATCGACAGCTGGGGCGACGAAGGCGTCCGCGTGAACAACCGCTTCTTCAAGGGCGGTAACTCGTTCCGGGGCTTCGATACTGCCGGTCTCGGACCGCGCGAAGTTCGATACTATTACGAAAACTCGTCCAGCTGCACCGATGTGAACAATGTGTCTGGCTGTACTGTCCAGCCGATCGCTCTGAGCCCAGGCGTCGCGCCGCCTGATTTCACGTACGCACGCCTCAACACCGACGGAACCCAGGTCACCAACGACGCCGGCCAGCTGATCTATGATCAGGCCGCACGTGACTCGAGTGGCAACCTGTTGCCCATGAAAGTCCAAAGCTTCAACGCACTGGGCGGCAAGGCATATGCAATTGGGTCCTTCCAGCTGTCCTTCCCGATACCGTATGCTCCGGAAGAACTTGGCATTGGCGCGGCGCTGTTCACCGAATTTGGCACCGTCGGCCTTCTGGACGATACAGACAGGAACCGTCGTGCGGATACCCCGGCTTCGTTCTCTTCGTATCGCATCGACGACAGCGCCAGCTTGCGCGCCAGCGCAGGTCTCAGCGTTTTCTGGGACTCCCCATTTGGTCCGATCCGCTTCGACTTCTCACAGATCTTGGCCAAGGAAGAATATGACCGGACCGAGTCATTCCGGTTCAGCACCAACACAAGGTTCTAGCGTTATGAAACTCCGTAATCTCGCGCTTGTCGCCGCGCTGCTTGTTGGCGGTGCAAACATGGCTGGCGCCGCCTTCGCCCAGACCAAGATCTTTGTCGTGAACGAAGACAAGGTGCGCCGCGACAGCAAGGTCGGCAAGGAAATCAACCAGAACCTTGTCACCAACGCCAATGCAGGCGCTGACCAGCTTGGCCTCAAGCAGCTCAAGACCGAAATTGATACCGAGGTGACGCGCCTCAAGCCGCAAACTGAATCGCTGACGCCGGAAGCGATCAATGCGAACCCTACGCTGAAGGCCCAAGTCGAAGCGCTCGGGAAGAAACAGCAGGAATACTACCAGAAGGCTGGTGCTCTGAATAACGGCCTCGAGCGGGCCGACAACGGCCTCAGCCAGGCGTTCCTGTTCGTTATGGGCCCGGCCGTGAACCAGGTCGCCAAGGATGTCGGCGCAGACATCGTCCTCGACGCCAGCTCGGCCTGGTACACCAAGGACGCGACCGACATTTCAGCCAAAGTCATTGCACGCCTCGACGCAACCGTGCCGAACTTGCAGGCCTTGAAGGACGCAATGCCCAAGCCTCCCGCTGGAACGGCTGCTCCGGCCAATGCGCCGAAGCCGGGCTGATAGTTTAGCGAAGGCGGGGCGGTGCTGGATCCAAGGTTCTATGCGGTCGAACGACCTCTGACGGCTTTGGATATTGCCGCGATTGTAGGCGCGGAGAAAATCCGCGGCGATGCCGGGCGCAGCGTTTCATCGCTTGCGCCCGCTTCGTTAGCCGGACGCCATGATCTGACGTTCCAGGAAGGCTCCGCGGGAGCGGCGGAGCTCCGTGCGGTGGGGATCATCCTGGCATCGCCGGAGGCCGCGGGCCTGATCCCCGATGGACCTGCCGTCATCGAGGTACGCCACGCGCGCTCAGCCTTTGCGAAGGCGGCGGCGAAACTTGCGGCTCTACGCCAGTTCGAGCGCGGGCAGGTGGCGGTCCACACCGCAGCTAAGATCAGCGACAGCGCAATTCTTGAGCCCGGCGTTGTGGTCGGCGCGAACGCTGCGATCGGTGCGGGCGTGTATGTCGGGGCGAATGCCGTCATCGGGCCCGGCGTACAGATCGGAGCGCGCACGACGATTGGCGCGAACGCCAGCATCCGCTGTGCGCTGATTGGCGATGGTGTTCGGATCTTCCCCGGGGCTGTGATCGGAGAGACGGGATTCGGGCTGGCTGCCGGCGGAAGCGGGGCTGCGCTGACACCGCACTTCGGGCGCGTGATCATGCAGAACGGGGTATCGCTGGGTGCCAACTCGTGCATCGACCGCGGCTTGCTTGAGGACACGGTCATCGGCGAGAGAACACATATCGATAATCTCTGTCACATCGGTCACAACTGCCGCATCGGATCGCACGTGGTGATGGCGGCGTTCGCCGGCATCTCCGGGTCCAGCACAGTGGGCGATGGCGCCCAGTTTGGCGGGCGTGTTGGCCTCAAGGACCATGTTCACGTTGGCAAAGGGGCGCGGATTGCTGCCGGCGCGGCCGTGTTGAGCGATGTGCCGGCCGGAGAGACCTGGGCAGGCTATCCGTCGAAGCCGATCCGGACGTGGATGCGCGAGCTTGCGTGGCTGGCGCGCTCGGCGCAAAAGCGTTCCAGCAAAGATGACTAGCCGGACCGCCGGCTGAAACTGCTGGCAGATTCATGGCTGTATCGATCCATCCCTCATCCATCGTCGAAACCGGGGCCGAACTGGCCGACGGTGTCGAGATCGGTCCGTTTTGCATCATCGGCCCGCAGGCAAAACTGGGCGAAGGCGTAAAGCTGGTCAGCCACGTTTCAGTTGCAGGCAACACGTGGATTGGCGCCCGCACCATAATCTATCCTCATTGTTCCATGGGCCATCCGCCACAGGACCTGAAGTACAAGGGCGAGGACACGCTGTTGCGCATTGGCGCGGACAACATGATCCGGGAGTGCGTGACCTTCCATAAGGGGACAGTCACGGGACGTGGTCAGACGATTATCGGCGACAACGGGTTCTTCATGTCAGGCAGCCATGTCGGACATGACTGCATCATCGGCGATGGCGTCGTAGTCGGGAACACGACTGCACTTGGTGGTAACGCCGTCCTCGAAGACTTCGTCATCATGGGCGGCACTTCAGCCGTTCACCAGTTCGGACGGATCGGGAAATACGCCTTCGTCGGTGGCGGCGCTCCGGTGGTTGGGGACGTCATTCCGTTCGGCATGGTGGACAACCATGGCAATCTGCATGGCCTCAATCTGGTGGGCTTGAAGCGTCGCGGCTTCAAGCGTGAAACCATCAACGAATTGCGCGCCGTCTATCGCGAACTTTTCCATGGCGACGGCCTGTTTGATGACCGCTTCGCCAACGTCATTGCGAACCACGGATCATCACCGGAAGTCCGCATGATCATCGACTTCATTGAAGCAGGGCAGAAGCGCGGCTTGTGTCTTCCGAGGCCGGAGTAGTGGCCGGCCGTCTGGGCATTATCGCGGGTGCGGGAGAGCTGCCCAAGCGCATTGCCGCTCATGCCAACGCGACCGGGCGCGAGGTGTTCGTGCTGGGTTTGCGCGGTTTTGCCGAGAAAGCCCTTATGGATGCCTATGATGGCGCTGAAGCTGCCATGGGTGAGATAGGCAAGGGCATCCGGCTTCTCAGCGATGCAGGTTGCAAGGAGATTGTGTTCGCCGGCGCCATCAAGCGACCCGATCTATCGGCCCTCAAGTTTGACCTGCGCGGTACTGCATTGATCCCGCAACTCGCAGTGGCAGCAGGCAAGGGAGACGACGCCCTTCTGCGCGTCGTTCTCAACGCATTCGAGAAGGCTGGCTTCAAAGTCATCGGCGCGGACGACGTGCTGGGGTCGCTCCTCGCTCCAACGGGATCTCTAGGCTCGCGAGCGCCCAAGGATTCCGATTGGCCGGATATTCGCGCTGCCGCGGTCGCAGCTTTAAAGTTGGGAACGCAGGACGTTGCACAGGGCGCCATTGCGCGCGGTGGTCTCGTCATAGCTCGCGAGGCGCGGGACGGAACCGATGCGATGCTTGGCCGGCTGGCTGCAGGCAATTCATCGACCGGTGTGCTTGTTAAGCTGCCCAAGCCACAGCAGGAGCGACGCATTGATCTGCCGACCATCGGTGTCCAGACGGTGGAGGGCGTCGCGCGCGCCGGATTGGCTGGTATAGCCGTTGAAGCTGGCGCCGCGCTGGTGATTGATCAGACACAAGTGGCGCTGGCGGCCGATCGACTGGGTGTGTTCGTCTACGGATGCACGAAGGCAGAACTCGGGTGAGCCACATCTTCCTGGTTGCAGCGGAAGACTCTGGCGACGCCCTGGGCGCAGACGTCATCGATGAGCTGCGCAGGAAAGACCCCACCGTTAGAATCTCCGGTATTGGCGGGGAGCGTATGCGCGAACGTGGTGCGTTCTCTGATGTTGATATGTCTGGCCTCGCCGTCATCGGATTGATCGAGGGGCTCAAAGCCTATGACCGCGTGAAGAAGGCGGTTGAGGATGCTGCGGAGGTCATAGCGAAAGCAGATCCGGACAGCGTTGTTCTGATCGACAGCTGGGGCTTCATGTGGCGCCTTGCGCGTGCGTTGAAGCTGCGCGGCGTCAAAGCCAAGCGCATCAAGCTGGTGGGGCCGCAGGTATGGGCCACGCGGCCAGGGCGCGCACGCGTGCTGGCGCAATGGGTCGATCACTTGCTGTGCATCCATCCCTTCGAACAGCCCTTCTATGTGAAGTGGGGTCTGCCCACGACGGTGATCGGCAACCCCGCGCTGCATCGTTTGCCCAAGGGCGATCCGGAAGCATTTCGGAAGCGGCATGGCGTTTCAGCTGATGCCGATCTTGTCGGTCTCCTTCCTGGTAGCCGCCGTGCGGAATTGCGCCGTGTTGCACCAACCTTGTTTGATGCCGTGAAGCAGCTGATCGCGAAACAACCCAACCGGCAGGTCGTCTGCATGGTGGCGCCTAGCGTTGCGAACGACGTCGAACGTATAGCTCGCGAACATCTCGGAAAGCTGATCCTGGTGCGCGACGAAGCGGAAAAGGCTGACGCGTTCGCGGCGATGAAAGTGGCAGTCGCATGTTCCGGCACCGTGACCACGGAACTCGCGGCGCAGGGCGCTGCTGTGGTGACGGGTTACAAGCTGGGCTGGATTACTTGGGCGATCCTGCGCGGGCTATTGTTCAAATCGCGCTTCAGCAGTCTGGTGAACGTCGCGGTCGAGCGCGAGGTGATCCCGGAGTTTATCCAGACCCGCTTCAAGTCCGATCTGATCCGTGACGCCGCCGAACGCAGGCTGAGTGATCCCTCGGTTCTGGAGGCGCAATTGAGCGGCCAGCGAGAAGCGCTGAAGATGATGGCTGGAACGGGCAGGCCGGCAGCGGAGATAGCGGCTGAGACGATCCTAGGCCTTTCAGGCAAATAAAAAGGGCGGCCCGCGGGCCGCCCTTTCTGCTTTCAACCGTGAGATCGCGAACTAGCGCGAAGCCATCGGCGTATAGTTGCGCTGCGGAGCGCCCGTGTAGATCTGGCGGGGGCGGCCGATGCGCTGGGTGTTGTCGGTGGTCATCTCTTCCCACTGGGCGATCCAGCCGACAGTACGGGCCAGAGCGAACAGCACGGTGAACATCGACACCGGGAAGCCCATCGCCTTCAGGGTGATGCCCGAATAGAAGTCGACGTTCGGGTAGAGTTTCTTCTCGATGAAGTACTCGTCCGACAGAGCAATGCGCTCGAGTTCCATCGCGACTTCGAGCAGCGGGTCGTTGATGCCAACTTCGGCAAGAACTTCCTTGCAGGTCTGCGCCATCACTTTCGCGCGTGGATCGTAGTTCTTGTAGACGCGGTGACCGAAGCCCATGAGGCGGACGCCATCGACCTTGTTCTTCACCTTGTCGACGTGCTTCTTCACGTTCTCGAC
>DAINAT010000092.1:0-14560 GCA_036733305.1 Hyphomonadaceae bacterium | reverse complement strand
AACAACATCCAGGTGCAAGGACGTCTCCTGGACCTCCCTCGTGTTGGTGCGGGGGCAGTATCGGTCAGGTGGGAGGGGGCGGGGATGGAAACGGTGTGGAATTGCGCGAGGTAATTCGTAGTGGGTTGAGATTGCTCGGGTGTTTGTCTGGAGGCGGACACGCGATTCCGCGGAATCTGATCACGTTCACCGCATGTGGCTCGGTGCATTTTCAATGCACCCTACGTTTCCCCATCATTCGCTCGTCCACGCGTAAGCCGGGATGAGCGGTAGACTCGAGGCTAGTCTCGGGCGCCGCGTTTGGGGCGCCAGCCTTCGGGCATGTGGGGGAAGTTGGGGACGCCTTCGAAGGCGTTGTCCGGGACGTCGGTGCCGAAGACGTCGAGCGGGTTGTTGGCGCGGCGGGCATTCGAGCGCACCTCGACGGCGGTGCGCTTCAGGCGGTCACGCATCAGCCACATGCCGATCCCCACGCCGACGACGCCAACCGCCGCGACTGTCAGGACTACCGGTACGTGCTCGCGTTTCACCATGGGACGGTTCCAACCGAATTCTTAGCGCCTCGACGCCATCGCAGCTGCGATCGTGCCATCGTCGAGATGATCCAGTTCCCCGCCCACGGGCACACCGTGAGCCAGGCGCGTTACCTTCACGGGCAAATGCGCCAGCCTGTCTGTGATGTAGTGGGCGGTCGTCTGTCCGTCCACGGTCGCATTCAGCGCGAGGATTACTTCGCGCACATCTGGGTCGCCTGCCCGTTCTACCAGTCTGGCAATGTTGAGGTCTTCAGGACGAATACCATCGAGAGCCGACAAAGTTCCCCCGACGACGTGATAACGTCCACGGAACACCCCGGCGCGCTCCATGGCCCAGAGATCCCCGACCTCCTCCACCGCGCAGATAACCGATCTGTCCCGTCCCGGGGCGGCACAGATCGCGCAGGGATTTACCGTGTCGAAGTTTCCGCAGGTGGAGCAGATCTGGACCTTGGCGGCGGCGTCCGCCAGGGCTGCGGCCAGCGGGGTGAGCAGCTGGTCCTTCTTCTTCAGCAGGTGCAGCGTCGCCCGCCGGGCCGAGCGCGGCCCGAGGCCGGGCAGCTTCGACAGCAAGTCGATCAGGCGAATGATTTCCGGGCCGGCCGAGCGATTGATCATGACGAGAATCGTATCCGTTTCACCCAACGGACATAGTCCTCCCGGGACCGAACAGGAACTCCCCGAACGGCGGCGCTGCGTGATACCGCCCGCATGTGGCGGCGGAGCGTCTACTTCCTCTGGCGCTGGGCCTGCTTTGCGGCATCCCGCAGCTCCTGGAAGTCGGAGCGCAGAACGTAGTCGCGCACGAAATCCACGCCGACGACCCGGCGAACGAAGCTGGCGAACATCCAGTCGATATCGCGCCGGGAGACCAATCCGCGCCGTGTGAGCCCGGAGACGAATTCAAAGAAATTGAGCAGATCGATCAGCTCGCCCTCCAACGCCTTCGGCATGCCGGGCGTCGCCAGCTCGGTCTGCAACGCCGCGAACTCAGGCGAGTCCGGGTTGGCCAGCACGAAGCGGATGCGGCGGTAACGGTCGGACTCGAAGAACATGCGGTAGAGTTCGCGCACCTGCTCTGTCTGGCGCATGCGTTCGGAACGCAGATAGCGGAACAGGCCGAACAGACCTGCGAGCAACGCAACGAGGAAGGTGAAAGCCGAAGCCCAGTTGCGCGCGAGCTCGGACCAGTAAAGGCCGGCGTCTGCACCGTTTGAAATCACTTCCATTGCGACCACTCCCACGCACCGTCGCGTGCAGGATCACGGATTGCTGCGCGAGAGCAAGAGCCCGAGCTGAGGCTCAGCTTGTCTTCAGCTTGTTGCAGAGATTTGTCTTGGACGGCGTGGTGGCGCGCCATTCGTATTCGAGATGCTGCAGGTCGCGGATGGGCTGGCCATTGCGCGTTGCCGGAATGAATTCCTGCGCGGTGAGGCAGCGGACGGTTGGCTCCAGGAAAATCGGATCGCTGCACACGCCATCGGCGCTGAGCACGCCGCCATCGGGGCCGATCTCCAGATCCATCTGGCAGCAGCCGGACAACTGCTTCTCGCGCGCGGGCTTGGGATAGCGGCAGGCGTCGGGGCGATAGCCGCCAGCGAACTGCGCCTCGGTCTTCTTGCCTGTCTTTGCGGCGGGTTGCGCCAAGCTGACGCTGGTGATGCCAGCGAGAATGGCGACGGACGCAAGGGCAAGGCGAGCGCGAATGGGCGGTCCTCCCAATACGGGTAGGCTAAACCGCCATTGCGTGGCTTGGCAATTCGCGCTGTAGGTCCGGCATGCAGTTCACCCTTCTCTCCGTGCTTGATTATGCAGGCGTTGCAATGTTCGCGGCGTCGGGCGCGCTGATGGCCGCACAGAAGCGCCAGGACGTGGTGGCGTTCATCTTCTTCGCCGCGATCACGGGCGTGGGTGGGGGTACTTTGCGCGACCTGCTGATCGACGCGCCGGTCTTCTGGGTGCTCGACCCGGGCTATGTGATCGTGTGTACGGTTGTTGCGGTGCTGGTGTTCCTGACGCGTGGGCGCGGTATCCACGAGCAGGGGCTGTTGTGGCTCGATGCGGTGGGGCTGTGTGTTTACGCGGTGGTCGGCGCCGCGAAGGCGCTGTCGCTTGGCGTGCATCCAGTGATCTGCGTCGTCATGGGCGCGCTGACGGCGACGTTCGGCGGCATCATCCGCGACGTGCTGGCGGGCGAGCCATCGATCCTCTTGCGCCGCGAACTCTACATCACGCCGGCGACCATAAGCGCGTCAACGTTCATCGTCCTGCGCATACTGGGCGTGGACTGGGCTTGGGCCAGCGCAATAGCCGTCGTTGGCGGCTTCATCGTCCGCGCCGGCGCGATCCAGTGGAAATGGCACATGGCGGCGTTCGAGCCGCCGAAGGCGAAAGATCGCTAGGCGATCAGTCGTCCCGCACCGTGCGTTCCTTGCGCTCGTGGCGTTCCTGCGCTTCGAGGCAAAGCGTGGCGATCGGGCGGGCGTCGAGACGCTTCACGCCGATCGGTTCGCCGGTCTCTTCGCAGAAGCCATACTCGCCCATCTCGATCCGGCGGAGAGCCGCCTCGATCTTGTTGACGAGCTTGCGTTCGCGATCGCGGGTGCGGAGCTCAAGGGCGCGATCGGCTTCCGACGATGCGCGGTCAACGAGGTCCGGGATCGGCGCCACGTTTTCTTGCATGCCGGTGATCGTTTCGCGGTTGCCCTGAAGGATCTCTTCCTTCCAGGCGATCAGCTTTTCCTTGAAGTATTTGAGCTGCTTCTTGCTCATATACGGCTCGTTCTCGGTCGGCTTGTAGGTGGCCGTCTTGGAACTCATTGCTGTATGCTCCCTAGGCCGGCCCATCCCCAGGGCCGCCTTAGCTGGGCGGGCTATATATAGGAGCCGCCCCACCCCGTAAATGTCCCGCATCAGGTCGGATTGATGCGCGGTATATTGTTTTTGTTGCAATTTTTTGACCGCGCCTGCACGAGCAGATTAACGCGTGAGTATTTGCTCACCGATTGGGGAATTGCCGCGGCGCAGCAATGCCTGATTATGCGGCTATCAGGCCGCTTCGGCTTCGCGTTCCAGCTTGGCCGCTTCGACCGCGACCCGGACTTCCGCCCAGTTCAGCGTGTCGTCGAGACCGATATCGCCGGTCGCGTCGCGTTGTTCTTCCAGCGCGCCCTTGAGCATCGCCAGGTGACCCTTGGAGGGACCATCGCCGAGCATGGCGAGCTGCAGGCGATCGAGCGCATCGAGCATACGGCGACCCTTGCGCAGCGCACGCGCACGCGCTTCGGGACCGCCGACGCCTTGCAGCGCCATCAGAGCGGAAATTCCGGATACGCCAGCGGCGGCAGACACGCCCGACGTGGCTGCACGCGGGGCGACACCGTCTGCGCTGAGCAGGCGGCCGAACCCTTCGGCTGCGGGTTTGGGACCGCTGCTGCCAGCGGACGCCGATGTGGACGAGGTGGAAGAGACCTTCATCGCGACACTCCTGCCCGGCAGATTTGGCCTAGTTGGTTAATGGCGGCTTAAGGAACGTTTCGCCGCGGGAAACCATGCTTAAGGCTTTGTTGCCGATTTGGGGGCGAGAGTGACTTGAAACGCTGCGGCCAGAACGGTCGGACATTTTCCGTCACCCGTACCCTGGGATTTCATGCGCGTGTTCGCTCGCACCATTGCCCCCCGTATCCTGGCATGCCTCGCTGTTGCCGTGACGCTGGCTGCGCCCGTTGGGGCCGGTACGCGCCTGAAGGACATCGTCGATGTCGAAGGCGTTCGCGAGAACCAGTTGACCGGCTACGGCATCGTCTTCGGCCTCAACGGCACGGGCGATTCCATCCGCAACTGCCCGATGCTGCAGCAGGGCCTCGCCTCGATGCTGGAACGCCTCGGCATCAACACGCGCACATCGAACGTGAATACCAAGAACGTCGCGGCCGTGATGGTCACGGCGAACCTGCCGCCCTTCGGCACCAATGGTTCGCGCATCGACGTGACTGTCTCGACCATGTGCGACGCCAAAAGCCTCGAAGGCGGCACGCTGCTGGCGACGCCGATGATCGGCGCTGACAGCCAAGCCTATGCGCTGGCGCAGGGCTCCGTGGCGGTTGGCGCGTTCACGGCGTCCGGTAATTCCGGCACGTCGCTGACCCGCAACATCCCGACCAATGGCCGCGTGCCCAATGGCGCGACGATCGAACGCGAGCTGAAGTTCGACATCGCGGCCCAGCCCGAACTGCGCCTCTCGCTGCGCAACCCGGACTTCACGACCGCCTCGCGCATTGCCGGCGCAATCAACTCGTTCACTGGCGTCAACGCCGCAGCGGCGCTCGACCCCGCCACCGTGCGCCTGCGCCGCCCGCCCGCGTTCAGCGACATGTCCGCCTTCATCGCCCAGATCGAAGGCCTGGAGATCGAACCCGAACAGCGCGCCCGCGTGGTCATCAACGAGACGACCGGCGTGATCGTCATGGGCGAGAATGTGCGCGTGTCGACCGTCGCCATCGCGCAAGGCAACCTGACGATCCAGGTTCAGGAAACGCCCGGCGTCGCCATGCCGAACTCGTTCACCAACGCACCGCCCGTCGTGGTGCCGCAATCCAACGTCGCGGTTTCGGAAGACGTGGCCAAGCTGGCGATGGTCGGCGGCAATGGCGTGCCGCTGCGCGAGCTGGTGACGGGCCTCAACGCGCTCGGCGTATCCCCGCGCGACCTGATCGTCATCCTGCAGGCCCTCAAGACATCTGGAGCGCTGCAGGCAGAAATAGAGGTGATGTAATGGCGGACATCGCCCTTACCCCACCCCCTGTCGACGTCATGGCGCAGAAGAAGAACACGCTGTCCAACGACGCGGCGAACGTCAAAACCCGCGCCCAGGCCCAGGAAGTCGCCCGCCAGTTCGAGCGCATGTTCATTTCGGAAATGCTCGCCCCGATGTTTCAGGGCCTGCAGACCGATGGCCCCACCGGCGGCGGCAATGCCGAGGCCACCTTCCGGCCCATGCTGATCGACCAGTATGCCGACGCCATCTCGCGGAGCGGCGGCATCGGGATCTCCGATTCGGTCCTCAAGGAAATCCTCCGCATGCAGGGGCTGGAGTAATGTCCGACGCCATCGACCGCGCCACCCAGCTTCTGACCATGACGCAACGGCTCGTCGGCCTGATCGAGGTCGAGATCGAGGCCTTGAAAGCCCGGCGCGTGCTCGGCACATCGACGGACTGGGAGGAAAAAGAGCGCCTCGTTCACGCGTGGCGAATCGAAGTCTCCAAGGTGAAGGCCGATCCTGGCCTGATCGGCGGCATCCCTGACAGGCTGAAAGCCGATCTCAGGACCGCAGCGAAAGCGCTTGAGGATGGACTTGAAGCTCACGCCCTAGCCCTGATGGCGACAAAGACTGTCACGGAAGGTCTGGTTCGCTCGATCGCCAATGAAATCGCCTCGTCTCGCAGCGCTCCGGCAGCTTACGGACGCAGTGGAGCCGTTAACGCGAGCGCCAACCGTGAAGCCTCGGGACTCGCGGTCAACGCAAAGGCCTGATTCGATTTGTTTCGGTGGCGATGACTCATGAGGCGCCAGCCTCGGGTTATGACTTTTTTTACGCCTGAGGCGCCTTGCCCACTTGATCAATTTCCCGTCTCGGCAAACAAAGGACGCTTAGGCCGGGGCGCGTAAGTGGACGGATGAGCAGTGCGCTCATGTGGCCACGTTATTGATACGGAAGCGGGCTCGATGAATCGACGTCGAAAGCGCCGGTTGCCGTTCGCGGCTTACGCCGCACTCATCTTCAACGCCGCGCTTTGCGTTACGCCTTTCATGGCGTCTCACGTCATCTCGACAGCCTATGGCGACAAACGCCCGGCGTTCGCCGCCACCCCGGAAGCCGTCACCGCCACGCGTCAGGCGATGGACGAGCGCTTCCAGCAAATTTCCACCCGCCCGGACAAGGCCTCGCGCGACGTCTGGTCCGAGATGGTCCGCACCTCGCTAGATGAAAAAGAGATGCGCCGGGTTCGCGGCCTCCTCCTCGGCGCGCCCGCCATGCTGGACGGCAAGGATGGCGAAGCCCTGCGCGCGCGCGTAGCAGTCTCCAGCGGCGCCGGCGAAGACGCCCTGATCGATGCTGCGGTGGCTTACCTGCCGGAAGACCTGCAGGACGAGTACGAGCGCCGCACGACCCCGCTCCAGTCCATCTTTACGGCTTCGGCCCCCGCATCCGCCGTTCCGGGCGCGACGCCCGCCGTGGCAGCCACACCGGCCGCCGCCAGCCTGGCGGTCAGCCGCGTGGAAGACGCGCCGATCGAACTCAACCGTCTGGGCGATCTGCCCCAGCACACCCGCACCGCTGTCGGCTGGGCCAATGACGACCACACGGACGTCACGTCCTTCCTGCTGTCGGGCATTGGCCTGATCCTGGCGGATTCTGAAGCCCGCGCCGGCGCATCGGTTGCGATCTCCACCTTCCTCACCCGCAAGGAAGGGACGGTCCCGTTCAAGCTTTACCTCCAGAAGCGCATCGAGGACGCCGTCCCGGTCGCGGAAATGAAGCGCCTGCTCGCCGCCGAGTTTGCCAACGAGGTCGGTTACACCCCGCGCAACGCACAGGTGGTCGAGCGCGTGTTCCGCACGACGATCGACAAGCAGAAGCTCGCGCCGCTGCTCGAAGAGTTCCGCATCTTGCGCCAGATCGCACAGGACACCTCGACCGAAAGCGCCGTCGCCATCATCAGCCGCATCAAGGACCGTGGCGATGTGAACCGCGCCCAGCTCGTCGCCCGCGCCGGCGGCGACCGCGTTGTGCCGCTGGCCGACTATGACGGCGAGAACCTGCTCGACACCGCGCGCACCACGGTGACCTGGACCAACGCCCTGCGCATGCAGGTCGCGGGCTTGCTCGCCTGCCTCGCTCTGCTTGGCTTCGTGGCGATCTCGGTGTTCTGGAAGTCGTTCACGCGCGACAAGCCTAAGAAGGTCAGCGCCGTGTACCTGATGGAAGACTACGGCGCTGCCAGCTGATCTAGCCCGCTGCCGGAACCTGCAAGCCGAACGCGCCGATAATCCCGACGATCATCATCTGCACGGCCAGCGCCGACAGGATGACGCCGAAGATGCGCGTGATCGCGCCCGCGATCTGATCGCCCATCACCTTCAGCAGTGGACCCGCCGCCAGGAAGATCAGGCCGGCCAGGATCAGGTTCGCGGCGATCGCGAATGAGACGATGCTTATGCCGATAGCATCGCCACCGGCGTTCTGCATGTAGAGCATCGCCGTTGCGATCGAGCCGGGACCGGCGATCATCGGGATGGCGAGCGGGAAGACCGAAACGTCATCGAGACGGCCAGCCGCCTCTTCTTCCGCCAGCACCTGATCGGCGCGGCTCTTCTGCCGCTGCTGACGCTTCTCGAACACCATCTCCAGCGCGATGAGGAAGAGCAGCACGCCGCCCGCCACGCGGAACGCGTCCAGCGAGATCCCCAGATGGTGCAGCAGCTGCGCGCCCGCAAAGGCGAAGAAGAACAGGATAAGGCCGGCGACGAACACCGCCTTGATCGCCATCTTGCGCGCATAGGCCGATCCGCCCGGCGCAGTCAGCGAGGCGAAGATCGGCGCCACGCCCGGCGCATCGATCAGCACGAAGAAAGTGACGAACGCGGCGATCGCCTGTTCGAGCTGGAGAGCTGTCAGCATGGGAGTGTCAGCCGCGGAAGAGTGTGAGCAGGGCCTGCGGAGCAGTGTTGGCGATGCTGACCGCAGAGGCGCTCAACTCCTGCTTGACCTGCAACGCCTGGATCAGCGCGCTTTCGGCAGCGAGGTCGGTGTCGACCATCCGGCCCACGCCAGCAGCCAGTGCATCAGCCAGGCGCGATACGAAACCTTTCTGGGCCTCGATGCGGCGACGCTCGGCCGACATGTCCGTCAACTGGTCGCCGATATTTGCGATCGACTGCTCCAGCAGTGCGTGCGTATCGGCAGCCGCCTGTGCGCTCGTGAGCGCAGCCGTCGAAGGCTCAGCGACGATCACGCCGCCTGTACCCGGCATAAGATTGCGGCCCGCAAGCGTGAGGTTCTGGGTGGCTTCGGCATCGGCGAGGAATGAGACGCCGTTCGGCTTGGACCCATCGAGGATATTGTCACCATCGAAGGTGGCCATGTGGACGTAGTTTTGCAGCGTCTGCATCTGGCCTTCATAGCGCTGCTGCAGGGCGGTGCGCTGATCGTCGGACCAGTCGGTCGACATGGCTTGCACAGCCGTGGCCTTCATCTCGGTCAACAGTTTCGAGATCGATTCGGTTGCCGTGATTGCGGTGTCCGAAATCGACTCGGCGCGGCCGAGGCTGAGGGTGACAGCGTTGAGCGAAGAGCCCTGGCCCTTCATGAAGGCTGCGGACTGGTAAGACGCTGCGTCATCGCGGGCGCGCGCGACCTTGAGGCCGGACGACAGCCGGCTTTCGGCCCCCGAGAGGTCCCGGTTGGTCGTTTGGAGGTATTTCAGCGCTCCAAGCGCACCAGCAGCATTGTTCAGTCTTTCGACCATTTTGGCCGTCTCCGCGGACGAATCGTGGTGAACGAGTCGTCAATTCGCGTCAGTTTTCGTTAGCAAACCTTAACGAGTGGTTTCCGGGCCGGACTGGTCCACAGCCTTATGGGCAAAGGCTTTTGGCTTATGGGCAAAGGCCGCCCGCGCCTGTGAGGCGGAAGCGGCCTTTCTTGTCCGGTCAAACGCCCTGTTGGAGCGCTTCGTATTAGGAACGGAACAGCGACAAGAGAACCTGCGGCGCCTGGTTGGCGATCGACAGGGCCTGAGTGCCAAGCTGCTGCTTGATCTGCAGCGATTGGAGCTTGGCCGACTCCTTGGCGAGGTCAGCATCGACGAGATTGCCGATACCGTTCTCGATCTCGTCCGACAGCTTGGAAAGGAATTCGTTCTGGGCGTCGAGGGCTGTTGCCTGCGAGCCGAGCGAAGCCAGCGAGATGTTGTGGTTGGTGATCGCCAGCTTGATCGCGTCGGCAGCGGTCTCGGCGTCGGCTGCCGACGCGGAGATATCGATCGTGGCGAAAGCACTGAAATCCGTGGAGGCCATGGTCATGTCCAGACCATTGATAACCAGCGTGTCAGAGGCGCCGCCGAGGTCGGAGATCATCACGTTGAAGACGAAACTGTCCGCCGCAAGGTTCGCGCCGTTGAACTGAGCCGAGTTGGCGATGACGTCGATCTGATTGCGCAGGCTGGAGAAGTCCGCCTGCAGCGCCGACCGTTGGGTGGTGGTCAAATCATCAGCCTGCGCGGCGACAGCCTTGGACATCAGCTTCTGCAGGATATCGCCGATCGACTTGCCGGCCGCGAGCGCGACGTCGATGGTGGAGTTGGCGCGGTCGATCCCGTCCCTGACCGCCGCAACGGAGGAAACCCGGCTCCTCTGCCCTTCGGCGATGGCGTAGATGGCGCCGTTGTCGCGGGCGCTCGAGATCTTGAGGCCCGTGGAAACCTTGTTCTGAACGCCCTCAAGCTCGGTGTTCGTGAAGTTCAGGTTCTGGAGCGCGATCATGGCGCTGTAGTTCGTATTGACGCTCACCATGGCCGAGCTCCCGCGCAGAATAGTCCACGCTCCATGTGAGCCTGGACAGCAAGTGGGAGTTCAAGTCGCGTGCCAGTCTGTTAAGGTTAACAGGAACGACGCCTTACCAGCGTTTTCAGGGCCCAAAGATTAACGCGGCTCGGAGTGTGTCGACGGAAGGCTGCGCCGCATTCGCCTCCAGGCATGTTTTGCCGGGGCGGAGGCGTCATCCGGTAGGCAAAAACGACAGAGGAGCGGAGCCCGAAAGCTCCGCCCCCTTGCCTTTGCTCAGGTCAGGCTGGCCGGATCGCCTAAAGTGGGGCGTCCGGCGAACCCGTTAGCGGAAGAACGACAGCAGCAGCTGCGGCGTTTGGTTCGCGATCGAGAGAGCCTGAGCACCCAGCTGTTGCTTGATTTGCAGCGACTGGAGGCGGGCAGATTCTTTCGCCAGGTCGGCGTCGACCAGGTTGCTGATGCCTTGCTCGATGACGTCCGACAGCTTCGAAAGGAAGTCGTTCTGGACATCGAGAGCGCCAGCCTGCGAACCCATCGTGGCCAGGGACTCGTTCAGGGCCGTGATCGCCGTATCGACAGCTGTCGAGGCGGTTGCCGCCGTGGTCGTGCTCGTCGAGATGTCGAGGGTCGCGAGCGGCGACAGGATCGAGCCGGCGAGCGAGTAGTCAGCGCCCTGGACAGCGAAGGGAGTCGCGCCGGTGAGGTCCGAGGTCAACACGGAGAGCGTATCACCCAGCGCCAGGTTCGCGCCGTTGAACTGCGCGGCGTTGGCGATGGTGTCGATCTGCAGACGCAGGTTGGAGAAGTCGACTTGAAGAACGTCGCGCTGCTCGGCGCTAAGGTCGTCGGCTTGCGCCGCAGCGGCCTTCGCTTTCAGCTTCTGCAGGATATCACCAACTGCCTTACCGGCTGAGAGAGCAACATCAATCGTGGAAGAAGCGCGATCGATACCGTCTTTGACAGCGGCGACCGACGAAACGCGGGCGCGCTGGCCTTCGGCGATTGCGTACACGGCGCCGTTGTCACGAGCCGAGGCAACCTTAAAGCCGGTCGAGATCCGGTTCTGGACCTGGCTCAGCTCTTTGTTGGTGCCGTTGAGGGATTGGAGCGCGACGGACGCGCCATAGTTCGAGTTCACGCTAAGCATGACAGTAGTCTCCGTTCTGGGTCGCAGACCGATCGTTTTGATCGGCCGTCAGCGCGTTTTGCGCCGACATGACGTCCACATAACCGGAGATTTCTTAATTACGCGTGTGTGCGAAGCCCCGAATTTTCCACCGAAATGCTAACTATAACAGATGGTTAGCGATGCGTTACGACGACCCGCAGAGGGCTCAGGCGGCAGCGGGTTGAGAGGGCGAAAGCCCTTGCATAATCGTGCGATTTATATCGATCAGCACGTCGATCGAAGCGCCTGCGCGCATCACCTGGCTCGAATGTTTGTCCACGAACATGGATAACGAGATGATCTGGGCACGGAGGGACTGCGACAATTGATTCCCATCGGCCGCGCAATCTGATGCGAGCAGCGACCACAGACGGCGGTTCAACGACAGAGCCTCGGCGCGGCGGCCGACTTCCGACTCCGGGAGAGCTGCGGCATCGATCAGACCACGGGTCGCAGCCGCAAAGGCGCGATACTCGGTCTGACGGGGGCCTTCAGTCTTGTTCGCGGTGTTCTGATAGGCCTGGATGGACATTGCCCAGCAATCCCTGTTCGTAGGTAAGCAGTTTCCGGCACCTGGTCAGCGCCTTGTAATAGTCGGCCGCCATGACTTCCCGCGACAGCGACACGCACTCCTTGAGCACGTCGGTCGAGCGGATGGCGTTCATGAACTCGTTCAGCCGCAGCACAAATTCGTCGTAGAATTTTCCAGCCTCGGCCGGGTCGAGGTACATCATCATGATCGGGAAATAGATGCGGCGGGCCGGCGTGTTGGCGTCTTCCGGCTGGATGATGTCCTTCTCGCGCAGGATCGACGCCTTGTTCTGCAGCAACAGGACCGCGCGGCGGTCGCCGTTCTGCAGCACCGCTCCGTTGACCACGAAGCGTTCGCCCGGCTTGAGCGAGAGTTTAAGCGGCATTCAATCCTCCCGGCCGGGCGTCTTTCCCCCGGAATTGCACCGGATTTTGAACGCGGCCGAACGTCCGGTCTAGCTGGCAGACCTTAAGTTTTGCTTGTGGGGCGCTACCGCGCCAGGGAATGGGGAATGGGGAATAGGGAGTAGATTCCGGAACTTCTACCGATACCGGGCCCCTACTCCCTATTCCCCGCTCCCTATTCCCTACGCTGCCCAAATCCGCTCTAACCGTACCGTTCGTTCCAACAGGGTTCCTAATATGACCGACAAAAAGCGCTTTGAGGGCTCCGAGAACTACGTCGCGACCGATGACCTGCGGGTCGCCGTGAACGCCGCGATCGCGCTGGAGCGGCCGCTTCTGGTCAAGGGTGAACCCGGAACCGGCAAGACCATGCTGGCCATGGAAGTCGCCCGCGCGCTCGGCATGCCGATCATCGAGTGGCACATCAAATCGACCACCAAGGCGCATCAGGGTCTCTACGAGTATGACGCCGTTGCCCGCCTGCGCGATGGCCAGCTCGGCGAAGAGCGTGCGCGGGACATCCGCAACTATGTGAAGAAGGGCAAGCTCTGGGAGGCGTTCACCGCGCCCGAGCGCCCTGTCCTGCTGATCGATGAGATCGACAAGGCCGATATCGAATTCCCGAACGACCTTCTGCAGGAACTCGATCGGATGGAGTTCTACGTTTACGAGACCGACGAGACGATCAAGGCGAAGGTTCGCCCGGTGGTGATCATCACCTCGAACAACGAGAAGGAATTGCCGGACGCCTTCCTGCGCCGCTGCTTCTTCCATTACATCAAGTTCCCGGACGATGAGGTGATGAACCAGATCGTCGAGGTGCACTTCCCCGGCATCAAGAAACGCCTCGTCTCTGAAGCGCTGGCGACCTTCTACAAGATGCGCGATGTGCCGGGGCTGAAGAAGAAGCCGTCGACATCTGAGCTGATCGACTGGCTGAAGCTGCTGCTGTCGGAAGACATCGACGTCGAGACGCTGCGCGAGAAGAACCCGAACAAGCTGGTGCCGCCGCTGCATGGCGCGCTGCTGAAGAACGAGCAGGACATTCAGTTGTTCGAACGCCTCGCCTTCCTGGCGCGGCGCGAGAATGGCTGAGCTGCGCTCGGCCTGACACTCTGGAGGGGGACGGCGCATGACGCTGATGAATGTGGTGCGGATCGCGAAGGTGATTGCGCTTCTGGCGTTCTTCCTGCCGTGGGTGGCTGTGTCCTGCCAGAATGTGGATGTGGCCACCGCGTCGGGCTTTGAGCTGATGCAGGGCAAGATGACGCCGAACCCGCAGGCCGAGCAGCAGATCAAGCAGCAAATGAACTCGGCGTTCGGGGGCTTGCGCGATCTCAACGCCAGCAATGAGCCCGGCAGCATCGGCTCGAGCACGGACACGCCGGAGATCGGGGTGAACTTCTTTGCGATCGCTGCCGCGGTGGTGATCCTTGTCGGGCTTGGCCTGACCTTCGCGGGCAAGGGCAAGACGGCGGGACGCAATGCACTGGTGAGCAGCCTGCTGGGTCTCGCGCTCGTGTTCGGCACGGTGTTGTGGTTCAAGGAAAGCGCGTGGCGCGACATGAACGCCAAGGAAGTCGGCTCGATGCGCAGCGGCGACAGCCGGGTGGACATGGCCGGCGCGCAGTTGATGGACAACATGCTGCAGGAACGCTTCGGCTATTGGGCGGCGCTGATGGCGCTGGCTGTGGCGGCTGGAGCGGGTGGGCTTGCGATGGCAGGCGGCGCAACGCGGCGGGACCCGCCGGTGGCGTGAGGGCGCGTTCTCGCAGGTGGCTGCGAGGTGAGTGGCAGTCGGCAATAGGCAATCGCGTGGGGTGAGCGGAGGTCCGCGCGTGCGCAGGCATCCGCGTGCGAGCACACAGCCCCCTCCGTCTCGGCGCGAAGACGCGCCGATCCACCTCCCCCGCGTTTCACGCGAGGGAGGACTGGCGCCGGTGATTGCGTCCTCCACCACGCAAAGCGTGGGGGAGGTGGATTGCAGCGTAGCTGCAAGACGGAGGGGGCTGTTGGCGTCCTCGCGCTTGAGGCGGTCGGCGCGACGCTGAGCATAGCGCTCGTAGTCGTCGAATTTGACGAGGAGGCGATGGAAGGAGCGCCAGAGGGCGGTGACGTCGGCGCTGCTGTGCGTGTGGGAGAAATCCGGCTTGAAGCTTGTGATCTTCGGGCGGATGCCGGCGATCTCGCAGGCGCGCAGGTAGATCAACAGGTCGAGCTTGCGGTGCGCGTCGAACATCGCGGCGGCGATGGTGCGGCGGTAGGTGAGGTCTGCGGCGAGGGCTTCGATGTCGTCCGAGAACATGGCGAGGCCCATGGCGATGACATCGCTGAGGTTCGCCTCCAGCGCCTGA
>DAINAT010000091.1:0-14936 GCA_036733305.1 Hyphomonadaceae bacterium | reverse complement strand
CGGCGGGTCGGTCCGGCTTGCCGGGCGATTGCGCCAGCGATTGGCGGAGAGGGTGTCCGCCGAACTCACGTTCTCCCGGGTCCGCAGGCGTTCGCGCACATCCAGTAAAACCTATGTAAAATAGCGCTTTTGCGTGAGAGTCTGAGCGGGCGGGTTCGGAACGGTTCGCCGCGATCCGCGCCCAACTGTAACACGCATTGTAACACGGAACTCCCTTCGATGGCGCGCATCAACCTTCTGAAACCTCGGCAGGTCGAGACACTTCCAGTCGGCTTTCATAGCGACGGATCGAACCTGTACCTACGTGTGACTGGGCCAAATGCGCGCGCGTGGGTGTTTCGCTACATGGACCGCGGCAAGGTCAAACAAATTGGACTCGGCGCCACCGTTGAACGGTCGGTCACCGAAGCTCGCGAGCTTGCAGACAGGATGCGCCGCGCTCTCGCCAACGGTGAGGATCCGGCAGGCGTCCTGACACGTCGCGATGCTGACTCGATGACGTTCCAGCTCTACGCCCAGGAATTGATCGCAGCGAAGACCCCTAGCTTCCGAAACAGCAAACATGCCGCGCAGTGGCCATCGACGCTTTACCAGTATGCGTATCCCGTCATTGGCGACAAACGGATCGCGGCTATCACCCTCGCGGATATCGAAGCGATACTGCGACCAATCTGGTCCACCAAGTCCGAGACGGCTTCACGACTGCGATCTCGCATGGAGGCCGTGATCGACTATGGCTACGTTGCTGAGGGTGTCGACCGCCGCAATCCGGCGGCCTTCCGCGGAAATCTTGAACATCGCGGGTTTGGCAAGGCGCGCAAGATTACGCCTGTCGTCCATCATGCCGCCGCCCCGTACGCGGTTATTCCAGCGATCATCGACGAGCTATGCGTTCTCTCCAGCACAACAGCGCTGTGCCTTCGTTTTACGATCCTCACTTGGGCGCGGTCGTCCGAGGCGCGCGGCGCTCGCTGGTCGGAAGTCGACGACAAATTAGGACTCTGGTCGATCCCAGCGGAACGCATGAAAGCTAACAAGCCGCACGACGTTCCGCTGTGCCAGGGCGCGCGCGCTGTGTTGGCGATCATGCGTAAACGGAGGAGACCCGATTCCGACCTCGTGTTTCCCGGGGCGGCCGGAGGCATACTTTCTGACGTTGGTCTCAACAAGGTGCTGCACTCTCTTCCCAGCGTTGTGTGTCTGGACGCCCAGGCAATGATCAGCACAGGAAACGCTAGAGCAGGGCGAAAGAGCAAACGTGGTGCGACGGTTCACGGGATGCGATCCGCCGCTCGATCATGGGCGGCGGCGCAAACTGAATTTGCGCCGTTCGTTGCTGAGCTCGCCTTGGCTCACGTCAACAAGGACAAGGTAGAGGCGGCGTATCAGCGCGACCGCGTGTTAGAGAAGCGTCGGGCGCTTTTGCAGGCGTGGAGCGCATTCTGCTTGTCGCCAAAAATCCTCGCCTTCAAGCGGGGCGGTGCCGACTAGAGTTCCTCGATGAGAATGCCGCCGGCTAGTATAGAGCATGGTTGAAGTCCTTGTTGGAACCAGCAAAGCAGAAGTCCGCTTCACCACTCCAATAAAGTGAACGTTTGAACTCCTTGTTTGATCCAGAAGAGCGGCAGTCCGCCCCGCACGCCGGGGCGGAGTACGGCACCGGCGATTTCCCATATGGATCACTGCGCTCCATCCTAGAGAGCCCAAACAATCTGGGACGGGGGTCGCTGGATTAGACCTGCGTTGGCGTCGCGCCGATATTGGGCGAGCTCCAGCCCGATCAGTAGGACGGGAGTGACTGGCAATTCACGGGCGGTCCTGCAGTTGGCGCCATCATCGCAGGCCAGGCAAAGTGGGGGGGCCACAACTGCCGTTCGTCATACAAGCTTGGGGAGGTCCGAAACTCCAAGGGCAGGTCAGGAGGCCAAGGCGAAATGCGCGGGATCCTCAGCCTTCCCAACTTGTCAGGCTACAGGCGGCGGCTGACGGCAAAGTCGAATGACATCCGCGGACGAGATCGATCCAAACAACTGCAGTCGAAGCGCGGACAGAGTCGTCAATCTGATTTCGTTGCCGTCGGCGCCACGTTTTGCATAAATCCGAGATCCGACACGTCGAACCCCGATACGGATGAGGTCGCGATCGGCCGTAACACCAGCCGGTTTGGCTCGGACCGCAACTACTCGGTATAATTGTCGGCTACGCTTGATTTTCATCGCCCGCGAAGATCCAGCCCGGTGGCGCGCCAATCGTATCCAAGCCTCATCAGTGGGCTAACGCAGGCATTGTATGTACAATCAGCGGCATTGATGTGACAGCCCGAATGTCGATGCATCTAGACAGGCCGGCACACTGTTGTGGCCGACCGACGTGGGCCCCAGAACAGCCAATCGTAATGTTCGGTCCGACTGTCCGGAGGCGGGGGGTATTCAAGCCGTTCGTTGTGTTGCCGGGGGCAGGGGGCTGGCTAGGTTGATACCTGAAGCCTGGAACTCATGAGGTGCCCGCCGCGCTGACTCTCCCCCGTGGGACGCGCGGCATGGGTGCGCCGAAGACCAATTCGCCTTGGGATGACGACGAAATCGTTCTCGCCAATAAGCGTTATCAAGAACGCCGGTCGTGGGGGCGCGCGTTGATACGGCAGGGTCCTATGACGGGCGGTATTTTGGGAAGATAACTGCCCAAGATGTCCTGGGACGCGCGAATGAGATCCTGCCGTTCGAGTTGCCATTCTGATCATAGTTGGGATTGTGAAAGGGCGCGGGGTGCCGGCGAAATCTGCACGTTGTCCGTTTAAGTTCGGACGAAGGTGAGGGGTCACACACAGCCGTTGGCTAGCAGACGCTGCGCGACAAGCAGCCATTCAGGCCAAGCAGGTTGAGCTACAGTCCTTGCAGTTGAGTGCACGTACGCGGCCCCAAGCTGCAATAAGAGGGCAGTGCATGCGGCCCGCATAACATCATCCCCACATCCCGATGTGAATGTGCATCCAATGGTGGACCTCTGTGCGCGCAGAGCAGCATGCGTTGTCGCGCTGCGCCGCTCACCATGTGAATTGGAACGTGCGCCCAACTGACTGAAAATCAGCCGCTTAATCAACCGAGCGACCATGTTTGGCAGGGAGCGCCGCAGGTTGTTCTACTTCCTAAGGCAAGGGCACGTGGGTGAGCGCGCGCGCTTCGGGCCCCTTTGCCCGCGGCGCTTGTCCGGTGGACGGGTCGACCGGGTTACCTGCTTTGTCGTACTGGACCCAATGTCCCTTGGGGTAGCTTTCCGATGGCCCGCTTACACGAACAGTATGGTCGCGCGGCATCTCGTAGCTCCGCGGCGGACGTTGCGGGGGATGTTTCGGCGGAACGAAGATGGGCGATTTTCTCGCATTGCCAGACGGCTTCTCGCTCTTGAAGATATACTGCCGGTTGTCATTGGCCGCTGCGGGGCCGCCGGTCGGCGGCTTGCCGCCGCCGGCGCCAGCGGGCGAACCCTTGGGGCGAGGTTGGGGTTGGATGCTGATGCTCTTGCCCGACGGCGGAGGGGGCGTTGCTTTCCCTGCCGTGGTCGGAGGTTGCACCTTCACAGGTCCGATCGGTCGCACGGACTTCGCTGGTTTCTGGCCTGCAACAGGCGAGCTCGGCGCAGGCGGACGCGAAACCTGGGGGCCGGGCGGTCGGGCAACGGGCGCGCGGGGGGCGGGCCGCCCCTGAGCCGCAGCTTGCGTCAGATCGCCGCCCGAAGGCGATGCGATCATCCATGTCAGCGCAATGACGACCAGGGCGCGCATGCGCGCGGGCATCACATGCACCTGTCCCGGCAGGTCATTTGCGCGCAGGGATGTACGCGAGATCTCGACGTCCCTGCTGCGCATTCGGATCTATTCCCTCAGGACGGGCCGGGCCATGGCGTCGATCACGGCGCGACGCTTGGCGATGTCGGTCTTGAGCTGGGTGATGCGCACCTTCGAACGCCCGGACGCCGCACGTTCAGTGTCGATCTCGCCGTTCAACGCATCGATCTCCCGGATCAGCACGGCCTTGCGCGCGGCCATGGGAGCAGACAGCTTGCTGGCTTCAACGAGTTTGGCTCTCAGGTTTGCGAGCTCGCGCTGCTGCTCGGCGATCTCCGATGAAAATGCCTGCGTATCCCGGGCGAGACGCTCCGCATCCATTTCAATTTCGCGCGTCTCGATTTCCGACAGTCGCCGCTCCGACTTGAGACGTTCAAGTTCCTTCTCCTGCTGGTCGACGAACTGCTCCGTCTTCCCCGAGATCAGGCAGCCCGCTTCTTCCAGAAGCTGACGCGACACTCGCGGATCGCAAGGATCACTGGCGCTTGTACAGCCAGCCAGTCCGGCCGACAGCATGATGGATGCGAAGGCAACAAGCCCCGAAGCTATGCGAAGCATGCAATCGCTCAGGCGGAGGCTGACTGGATGGCGCCATCCAGCTCGGCGATCTGGTTATCGAGGGCGGTCTTCTCGGCTTCGAGGTCGACGACGATCTTTTCATATTCTCGCCGCGACGCCTGATTGCGTTCGACCGCGACGTGTTGGCGGATAGCCGACATCTCGCCATCAAGCCGCACCACCGCCTTCTCGAGCGAGGCACGATCAGCTCTTGCGTCTGCGATCGCCTGGTTGAGTTCGGTTTTCTTGTTTCTGTTCTTGCTGGCTTCGGCGCGCGCCAGGGTCAGTTGCTGGCTCCGCTTGTCGACTAGCCGCACCGCCGCCTCGTGGGCCTGACGCGCCTGTTCGAGTTCGAAGCGCGCCGAGTTGAGCTGCTTCTCGTTTCTGTCTGCTTCCGATGCATATTTGTGGTTCTCGGAAGCGGTGTACCAGCCGCCAGCAGCCCCCAGCGCGCCGCCGAGGAGTGCTGCCATGCCGGCATTGTCGAGACACTTGTCCTTCGTGACGATATTCTTGACGCAGTTGAGCCCGACGCCCGCGCCGGCGCCGATCAGGATGCCCTGCATGACGAAGGCGCCGGTGTTGCTCTCTCGCGCGTAGGTCTGCACCGAGGAGCGATCGTCCGATCCGCCCGAGCCTGCCCAGGCCTGCGCGGACGACGCGATCCCGGCCTCGACCTGGTTCTGGACGGATCGCTCGAGATCCCGCTGCAAGGCCTCCGCGCCGGGAATGATCACCGGCAAACCGAATGGATTGTTCCTGTTCTGGGCCTCGGCCGCCATGCTTGTCATCGCCAGCGCCGTCGCGAGTGCATAACCTGTGATACGCATCCATCCCCTCCCACACGAATGCAATGCGACGGGCAACCCTCTGCGGTTGTCTGGAGCCAGAATGCTCGACCAACCTAACCCGGCTACGCGTCCCTCGCAAGAGATCAATGTATCGGCAGAGCGATGAAACACAAGTGATCGTGCGAACACGCGCGCGCTTATGATCGTCGACGCCCTTGCGAGTGATCCGGGTGCCGACTACCCTTTCCCGGCGTTCAGGGGCGGTCGGATGGGGGTTACAAAAATAATCGGCTGGGGCGTGTTTACGGTCCTGGTCGCCGCGGCCGCCTATCTCGGCCTGCGGGCCTGCGTGTTGACGCTCCCGTTGGTGGGGCCGGTCATCTCGCGCTGCCCGACCATGACCTATGCAGACATGTCGGACAACCTCAACGCCGAGACGCAAGCGCTCCTCGACCAGCTGGAGGATCTGCAGTTTGCCGCTGCCGGCAGCAATCAGTGCCCGGCCATACCGCCTGGGATCGAGAACGCAGACATCCCGGAAGCTGAACAAGTCGTCATCATTCTCGATACATCGGGCAGCATGGCGGACCCCGTCGCGCCATCGCCCAGGTATGAAGACATCAACAGCCGGCTAGCCAAGGACCTGAACGCGCACGACCTTCTCCGCACCGGCGTCCAGAGCGCGCTGGCAACCCAGCAGATGCAGACCATCGAACAGCGGATCAAGGCCTACCAGCAGCAACTTGATCAGGAAGCGGGCGCTGCTCCCCGCCGCATGACTGAAGCCAAGCGCGCCATTCGCGGCGTGCTTGAGGACCCGCCCGGTGGAAAGCCCGTCTCCCTGTGGGGCTTTGGCGAGTGCAACGCGCCTCCCAACAAGCTTTTCCCCGCGCCGATGAAATCCGCCGCAGCGGTGATCGACGGCATCACGCCGTACAACGGAACGCCGCTCGCGGACACGATCGGATATGTCGGGCAGATGCTCGAGGCTGGCGCCGGTCAGACCGAAGAGCGAGGAGTCAACGTGGTGATCTTCTCTGACGGCGCCAACTCGTGCGGCGTCAGCAGCGATCCATGCGAGGCAGCCCGCAAGGTCAAGGAGACCCATCCGTACGTCTGGATGCACGTCGTCAACCTGGCTCCAAATCTGGAAGTTCTTTCCTGCGTCGCCAAGGAATCGGGCGGCGTCCAGGTGGATGGCAATAACAGCAACGAACTCACACGCATCCTTCGCTATGTGGCGCAGGCAGGCTGATGGAAGGACCGCAGTTGGCAAAGGCAGGCATGAGCTTCCCGATAGGCGAAATGCGGGCGCCGCTGATCGCGTGCCTGATTGCGGGCGCCGTTCTCGTCTTCATATCCATCCCCTCGGTGCTGACCTATCCTGAGCAGGTGGAGCAGAGCCTCGAAGCCATCCCGCAGGATGTCCTCGATATCGCCGAGCGTCACAATGCGCTTCTGCGCGAGCGCGTGGCTGGCCTCGAGGAAGCGCTCAACCAGGGTCTCTGCGTAGAGGATGGGCAGTTCTCGGCTGCAGGCGGGCCGCTTTCGCCAAGGGCGGCGCAGGCGCTGCCGGGGCCGCCTGCGGCTTCATCGGTCCCATGTGCAGGTGCTGCCCCGCCCGGGTTCTCGGGCTCGATCGCCGACCTCGCATTCCGTTCAACCGTCCTGATCGTCTCGAACCCGGCAAACGAGTCGGATCGCCAGAGCATCGGCACAGGCTTCTTCATCGCGCCAAATCTCATCATGACCAATGCGCACGTGGTCGATGACGCCGGCGAGGGGACATTGCGCGTTTACAACAGCGAACTTGGCGTGATCGCAGCCACGATCAAGGCAATCGGCAAGTCGGCCGATGAGGGCGGACCTGACCTGGCCGTACTCGAGGTTGCAGCGCCTGGGGCTGTCCCGCACCTGACATTCGCGAGGGTCACCGAACAGGCGCAGGTCCGCGCGGTGGGTTTCCCGGGCTTCATCGTCATGCGGGATGCGCAATTCATGTCGGCCATGAATGCGACCAATCAGCAGCGTCCGGAGAAGAAGCCGACCATTTCCAACGGCAATGTGCTTGCAGTCCAGGTTGAGCAGGATGGAGGCTGGATCTATCACGATGCCTTCATAGCCAGGGGCAATTCGGGAGGACCACTGGTTGATGCATGCGGCCGGGTCGTGGGCGTCAACACGGCGCTGTCGGCGGACAAGGACGAGGCCAGCGAGGCAGCGATCGGATCGTCTGTCGGCAAGGCCATTCCCCTCGATGTCGTGCAGGCCTTCCTGAGCGCGAATGGCATCACTGGCCTGACCGTCAGCGAGGAAGCCGTGTCAGGGGCGCCGTCGCCGTGACAAAGCTTGGGCCTCGCACATGAGCGGGACGTTCATCACCAGGTCCACCTATGAGGGATTGCGGCTCGTCGGCCGCAAGGAAATCGCGGCTGTCGACGGCTGGGAAAGCCTGACCGACTTCATCAGTTCGGAAATCGACGCACAGCACGCCGCTATCCTCGCAGAACCCCAGCCGCTCGGCGGCGGGCGCTACGCATGGTATTCCGCGATCGACGGCGAGCCCGTCATGATGGGCGATCTTGCCGGCGACGAAAAACTGGCGCTCGCAGCCTCGGCCGAGAAGCTTCTGGTTCGCCTGCGTGCGCTCGTGACCGATCCGCAAGCGGAGCCCGATCGCGACCGGCGCGACCTGCTGGAACTGCTCCGGGCTGCATTGTCCTTGCCGGAAGGGCGGCTCGAAACCTCGCTCTACAGAATCGGCGGCCGGCCCGTCCTCACAGGATGGGGCTCGCGGCTCGATGTACCAGGCGCGAGGGCTGAACCCCTCGAAATCAAGCTGGTCGAACCTGCGCGCCCAGTCCCGCCTCCGCCCGAGCCCGTCGTCGAGCCGCGCGAGCCGCCGACGCCCTGGCGCTGGCGCTGGCGATGGTCATGGGACTGGCGCTGGGCCGACCTGCTGTGGGTCGTTGCGGCGATCCTGATCGCCATGGTCTTCGGCAGGCTGGTGAGTGCCTGTGGTCTGATGTCGAGCCTGGGAATCGGGCCGGCCTACTGCGTCAGCATTGCGCGCAATGAACCGCCCGAACTCGCCAGCGCCCGTCAGGAACTCGCGGATCTGATGGACAGGGCCCGCCTCCTCCAGGCGCAGATCCGGGAATCTCCGATCTGCGGTCTGGGCAGTCCGGCCTTCGCTCCTGCAAAGGACCCGAATGCGGCGCCAGCCGCCGGCCAGTCGGAAGCGCAGCTTCACCAGGAGCTCAATGATCTCGTCAGGAACGCCGGCGGCGCGCCGTGCGAAGCCGTCGAGGTTCTGGCGATCTGGAGCGAAGCGCAGGATGTGGACCTGCGCCTCATCTGCCCAGCAGCACCGGGCGCAGGTGATGCGATCGATCCCGACAGGATGGTCGACCCGTGGGGGACGCAAGCGTGCGGGGCGAGTTATGTACTCGGCTCGGACGGCGCCGCCGGCGGCCGCCATGTCGAGCAGATCTGCCTCTCCCCCGAGAGTGACCGCGGCGAGTTCCTTGCTACGGTGCTGCGACCAGAGGGGACATCCGGTGATGCGATACCGGTGCGCATCATCGTGCGCGGCGAGGGGATCATCGCTGAATCAACCGTACAGGCCGCGCCCGACTTCAACGACAACGATACCGTCCGTTTCCAGATCGACTAGGCAAGTCAATGCAGATCAAAGACCATGTCGAAAAGCTGATCGATCCGGCCAAGAACGCCAGCATCAGCCTTGTGCCGAACTCGGGCATCCAGTTCCTCGATTATGGACTTGCCCTGTCGATGGCGCCCCAGGAAGCGTTTCGCTTCCTGGATGAGCAATTGCCGCCGGAGGAAACCCGTCAGGGCATCGTCAAGCGCACGCGCGTCCACGCGCTGGAGCGCAACCCTGCTCCGGCCGACACCGATCCTGACGACCGGACTTACCGTTCCCTCGTCGAGGGGGGGCCCCAGCGCGTCGTTGCCGAAAGCAGTTACCAGGTCCAGCCGATGGACGCGCTTGAGCGTTTCGACCGGCAATGGATGCCCGTACCGTTCTTCAAGGCGACGAGCGCTCCGGGCAAGCACGATGCCGGACCAACGAACTGGGCGCGCGTCTACCTTGCGCTGCCGCCCAAAGCCGAGCGCAGGACAACGCCGGCGCGGCTCGTGATCGCGTTCGATACGGAGATACTGCCCAAGCTTGTCGGCAAGGTTTACGCGGGTCCTGAAGAAGCGGATGCAAGCGATCCCGGCGTCACATTCTCGCTGGTAAAGACGATGGACCGCCAGCTCAGCTTCGCCGCAGGCGCATGGCAACGCGAATGGATTCGTGACAGCTATATCGCAGGACTAATCGCAACGGGTAATGAGCAGCGCGCTGCACGCCTGCCTCAGGAGTCAGGAGAGCCGTGGGCACAGTACGTCGCCTACCTGCAGTCGCTGCTGGCGATGCTGCAATTCCCGACGATCGACCTCATTGACGTATTCGGACTTGCCGCAGACGCCATGCAGCCCGGAGGACGCTCGCGGCGCTTGACCCACCTCGATGTCGACCTCATCCTCGATGTGGGCAACAGCCGGACATGTGGCATCCTGATCGAGCAGGGCGCTGGCCAGGACAGCATCGGCATCGGTCAGCCTCCCGCTCGCCTCGAGCTGCGTGATTTCAGCCGGCCCGAACTCGTCTCGTCGAGACCTTTCGAAAGTCATGTCGAATTCCAACCCGCCAGTTTCGGCCGGAGCGAGCACGGTCGCGACTCCGGGCGACCAGGAGCCAAGGACGCGTTCCGCTGGCCCAGCTCGCTGCGGACGGGCGCCGAGGCCGCGTGGCTGGCGTCTAAGACCGATGGACGGGATGGCATCTCGGGCATGTCGAGCCCGAAGCGATATGTCTGGGAAAAATCCAGGCGTACGCAGAACTGGGTGAACAACCGGGCGGGACGCGCGACTGGCGAACCCCTGCCGTCGATCATCTCAGCGACAACGAGCAAACTTGCACCTGACGGGAGGATCGCTCCAGCCGGGGCGCGCCGCGAACTCGCACGACAGTATTCTCGCGGCTCTATGTACATGCTGTTGCTCGCGGAAGTGATCTGTCATGCACTCACGCAGATCAACTCGGCTCGCTACAGGCTTGATCGCGCCAATCCGAACGTGCCAAGGCGGCTGCGCAAGATCTTCATTACCCTTCCCAGCGCTACGCCCGTCGCAGAACAGGCGGCGACAACCGCACTGATCCGCAAGGCCGTGCGACTGGTATGGGCGGCGTGCGAATGGGGCAGAGACGACTGGCTTCATCCGATCCCGAAGGTCTTCAGGGACTGGGACGAGGCCACGTGCACTCAGCTCGTCTATCTCTACAACGAACTGGAACATCGCTTCCAGAGTTTCCCGAAGGCGTTCTTCGAGGCGACGGGACGCGGTCGACAGGTCGATGGCTGCCCCGCGATGCGTATCGCGACGATCGATGTCGGTGGCGGCACAACCGACCTCATGATCATCGAACATCACCTGTTCGATGAAATCATCACTCCGCACCAGTTGTTCCGCGAGGGCTTCCGCCAGGCGGGAGACGACATCGTCAAGGAAGTGATCGAGAAATCTGTCCTGCCGGTCATTGCGTCGGCGCTCGAACATGCCGGGGTTGCACACGCCGCCGCCTTCATCAATTCGCTGTTCGGAGGCGACACCAGCGATGTGACGCGTACAGACCAGGTCAGGCGCGCCCTGTTCGTGAGCCAGGTCCTGGCGCCGGCTGCACTGCGGTTGATGCAGGATTACGAACACACCGACTCGCGCTTTCCTGCATCCGGAGAGCGCTTCTGCCTGCGTGACGTCGTGCCGGCGGGCCCCCCCCAGATCGAGCTGATGCGATACCTCGACGAAGCGGTTGCCCCGCAGGTCCCCGGCTTTTCGTCCGGTGACATCGAGCTGGTCATGCACGGATCGGAAGTTGCCGCTGCTGTGCACGCTGTTCTTGGCCGGGCCATCGAAGACATCTGCGAGGCGGTTCGCGCGTATGATTGCGATATCGTCCTCGTAACCGGAAGGCCGTCAGCGCTGCCTGCTGTTCGCGACCTTGTACTGGCGAACGCGCCAGCGCCGCCCGAGCGCATCGTCAACATGTATGGCTATCGGATCGGCAACTGGTACCCGTTCAGAAGCGATGATTCCCGCATCCGCGATCCGAAGACGACCGCGGCGGTGGGCGCGCTGCTGTGCTATCTCTGCCAGGGCAAGCATGCGAGCTTTGTCTTCCAGTCGCAGCTGCTCGCGATGAAGTCCACCGCCCGCTATGTCGGCAAGATGGACCAGCAGGGTCGCATCGCAGACTCGGACGTGCTGTTCCAGAACAAGTCCGACCAGGACGAAAGCGAGGAAGAGTTCACCGCGAGAATGGGCCCTCGCCTCGATATCGGCTATCGCCAGCTGCCGATCGAGCGCTGGGTCACATCTCAGCTTTACCACGTCTTCTACAAGAACGACGAGGTCTCGCGATCGCTGGTCAAGCCGGTGAAGCTCACCATGCGTCGGCAGAAGCTGGATGACGGGGAAGAAGCAGAAACGGACGATCAGGTTGCACGCGCAGCGCAGAAAGCTGCGCAGGTCGAGCGCGGCATGGAACAGTTCGAGATCCTCGCGGCGGAAGACGCCAGGCAGAAGAAATGCCTCGATGACGTCGACCTTCGCCTCCAGACCGTGCGGACCATAGATCAGGTCGAGGCTGGCTACTGGCTGGACACCGGCGTTCTGAGAACAACACACCTGCTGCGAGATGACCGTGACAACGCGTGAAAAAGACAAGGCGCTGGCCGAGTTCAGCGCGGGGCTTCGCGATGCGAGCAGCGATGCGCTGACGTGGGTCGAAGCCAATCGAGATGTTGTCGGCGGCCGGCGCGAGGGCGTGATGCGCTCGCTCAAGAAGCAGGCCGTCGAAGCGCGCAAAATCGCGCGGGCGGCCGAGCGCCCCATTTCCATAGGCGTGTTCGGCCCCAGCCAGCACGGCAAATCGTTCCTGATCAACACTCTGCTTTCGGGTCGAGAGCAAGGTGGAAAGTTGGGCGCTGAGTGCGATCTGGTTTTTGGCTCTGGCCCGAACGCCAGCAAGCTGAACTTCCTGGCGGACGTCGCCCCGCAGGGTGATCAGAAAGAAACCACCGGCTTAGTGACTCGCTTCACGCTTAGCCCCATCGACACGCCGCCGGGCTATCCTGTCAGCCTGCGCATCATGCGCGAGGTGGATATCGTCAAGATCCTGGCGAACACGTTCACGTTCGACCTCAAGTCCTCCTCTAAGTATCCAGCGACCGAGGTTCACGTCTCGGATCTTCTGAACGAGCTGGAGACGAAAGCCGCCGCGGCGCCGGTCGACAATCTGCGCGCTGAAGATCTGTACGAGTTGGAGGAATACTTCGACAGAGCGCTTCGGGCGCACCACCATCCCTATGGCGGGGGCAGCGAGGCGGCGAGTTATTACTGGTCGCGCGTGGACAGGCTTATTCCACGTTTGAAGCCTGCCGACCGGGCGCGTGCTCTGGCTCCGCTGTGGGGCGACGTCGACGTTTTTACCAACCTCTACCTCCTACTCAAGAACGCCCTCGACCAGCTTAATCACGTGGAGCGCGTCTTTGCGCCTCTAGACGCAATCAGCGACAAGACGCCTGGTCGGACGGTCCTGCATGTCGAGACAGCGACGGTTGGTCTCTCGACGGGAGCATTCGCGGAACCGTTGCAGGTCGTCTCCAGTGATAAACGCTCCGTGACACTCCCCCGGTCGGTTGTCGCCGCCCTTTCCCTTGAGCTCGCCTTGCAGATGCAGCAGTCATCGTGGAGCTTCATGCAGACGTCCGACCTGCTTGATTTTCCGGGCGCACGGAAGCGTCACAACAAGAGTTCCGAAGGCTTCTTCAACGACAAGAGCGTCTTGTATCCACTCGGCGAGGCTTTCCTTCGCGGAAAGGTGGCTGTCTTGTTCGACAGCTATGCTGCGGAGTTCGACCTGACGACGCTGGTTGCTTGCCATCGGGCCGAACAGAGCGGGACGCCATACTACGACGACATGATCGATAACTGGATCAAGCGCAATCATGGCGCAACGCCGGAGCAGCGGATCGGCAAACCTGTGCGGTTGCACATGGCAACAACGTTCTGCGACCGGATATTCGAAGTGGCGGCCGGAAGCCCGAGCAAGGATGTAAAGATCGGCAACAATCTCGCCTATATCGGATCATTCTGCGCGTCGATTTCTGAGTGGACGCCAAACAGGCCGTTCTCCAACTCCTACCTCATCCGCAATCCGCTCGGCGCCAGGCTGGAAAGCATATTTGAGTGCATTCCCGCCGGCGATGACTGGATCGAGCGGGAACGCCCCGAAAAGGCCGCGCTGCTGGAAGAATACCGCACTGCGTTCCACGCTACGAGCATCGCGAAGACGTTCTTCGACGATGCTGATGAAACATGGCAGGCGATGGTGCGGCCAAACGATGGGGGCGTGCGCTATCTGGGTCGCAAACTCGAGTCGTCGTGCACTCCCGACATCAAGTATGACCAGATCGCGAGCGAGGCGCAGCGCGTCGCCGAACAGATGCACGCGCTCCTCGACGTCTTCTTCGAGCATGGCGACATTGCCGATCGCGTACGCAAGCGGGTGTCGGCGATCCAGGAAGTGGTGAATATTCTGGCCACCCAGATTCACCTCGTGCCTCGCTTCACCACTGAATTCCAAGTGACGCAGGAGCTCATCCGGCAACACTATCTCGACTATAAGCGTGCGCGCCAGATCGGCGGCAAGATCGCCGCCGAACTTCCCGAAACGTTCGGTCAAGAAGCGACGAATGTGTGGACCAATCTTATGCTGCGGCGCTGCGGGGACAGCGAACTCGCCGCCGCGTACCGGCTGACGAGCGATCAGATGCGGGTGGTCGCCAACGAACTGTTGGTCGCGGCCAAGATCGCAGCGATGCCCCAGGCAATTGATGCGATGGTCTACCGGATCGAAGGCTATGCCGCCAACGCCGAGCAGGTGGCCGATCAGATGGGGACGCTCGCCGCGCTCTACATTGGCGAGTTCGTCAGTCGTCTGGGTCGTGATGGAGTTATCCGGCTGCCCGTACGGTCAGAGCACGCATTCTTCAGTCTCAAACGCGAGTTTGCGCGCAATGGCGAGCCCGTGTTGCCACCCAGCATAGATCAGGCGCGTGTCCATCGCGACAGCTTCATCGGGGACTGGCTCAAGGCTGTGGTTGAGATGACACGCATAAGTGCAGCTTCATCGGGCGGAGCAACTGTCGACATCGAGCAGAACGAGCGACTGGGCCGCATTCTTGCGATGATCAAGCCTTCCTCCGAAAGCGGATCGACACGATGAGCGCGAACGAAGAGCCGGTTGGTGCAGGCTGGACACTGGTCGAGCTGGTCGCCGATGGTGAGCAGCGCCTGTTCATCCACGCGCCCGGCCTTGCCCGTCTCGGCGGCGGGACAGACATCACGCTTTCACGGGGGTCCGATCCGAAACATCTGACGTCGCGAGGCTGGGGCGACAAGACTGAAGAGATCGCGCCGCTTGGCGTCTATCACCGCGGCGAGGATCTTTACATCGAGGCGCCTGGCTGGCTGGCCGATTACATCGAGACCTACGAACTGGTCGATGGCGGACTGTTCGGCGGTACGCAGCGCGGCGTGTTCGTATGGGAAGCCATGCCGCTCGATGGCGACACAAGCGAGCTGAAGGCGATTGTCTCCCGGCCGCA
>DAINAT010000090.1:0-15066 GCA_036733305.1 Hyphomonadaceae bacterium | reverse complement strand
GCGTCATGCGGCCTTCCATCGACATGGAGCGGATGGCCGAGCCCATGTATTCGATGACGTGACCGGCGCCGCCATTGGTGCCGATGATCGCGATCAGGTGCAGCGCCAGATCCTTGGCGCCGACGCCGGGGCGGAATTCGCCTTCAACGCGGACGGCCATGTTGCGCATCTTGCGCGCGCGCAGCGTCTGGGTCGCCAGCACGTGCTCGACCTCCGACGTGCCGATGCCATGTGCCAGCGCACCGAATGCGCCGTGGGTCGAGGTGTGGCTGTCGCCGCAGACGATGGTGAGGCCCGGCTGGGTGCGGCCCTGTTCGGGGCCGACCACGTGGACGATGCCGTTCCGGATGTCGCCCATCGGGAAGAACTGGATGTTGTTGTCCGCCACGTTGCGAGCCAGCGTTTCGAGCTGCTCACGCGCTTCAGCGTCCTTCACGCCAGCCATGCCGAGAGCCTGGCCTTCGGTAGGCGTGTTGTGGTCAGCCACAGCAAGCGTCAGGTCAGGGCGGCGCACCTTGCGGCCGTTGGCGCGCAGGCCCGCGAACGCCTGCGGGGTCGTGACCTCATGGATAAGGTGAAGGTCGATATAAAGCAGGCTCTCGCCCGATGCCTTGTCCGTCGTGACGACGTGGCTGTCCCAGATCTTGTCGTAGAGGGTGCGGGGCGAATTCATGCCGGGGTATATGCTCGCCCAAGGCCGTCAGCGCAAGAATGCGAAGAAGATTGCGGCCAGTTGCGACTGTTGCGCAAAAACCAGCCTCAAAACTGGCGGGAGATGTATGGCCAGAACACCAGCGCGCCGATGATGGCCGCGGCGATTGCCGTCACCAGAACGGCCCCGGCCGCGACATCCTTGGCGGCCTTCACCGAGGCGTGGAGTTCCGGCTGGACGACATTGCAGAGGTGTTCGAGCGCCGTGTTCATCAGCTCTGCCGCCAGGACGAGGGCGATGGCGACGGCCAGCCAGCGCCAGTCATCGCCCGAGACACCCCAGAACAGGCCAAGGCCAATGACGGCCATGGCCACCACCACATGGATGCGGAAGTTCGCCTGAGTCTTCAGGGCAAACAGCAGACCCTGCAGGGCGTAGCCAAAGCTTTTGATGCGGCCGAGCATGGAGAGTCCCGTCGATTTCCTGTGCGGGCAGTCTGGCACGGCACGCAGATTCCGCGGAATCCTGTGCGCGTCCCAGCCGCGAAAAATCTGCAAAATCAGGCCGAAGCGCCGCTCCCACACGAAAAATCGCGCTGCTTCATCCCCACCCCTCGCGACCTGACAAGATGATGCGGGATGAGCAACACATCCAATCTCCAGCTTCCGTACCTAGCCGTTGGGCAGGCCCAGAAGCACGTCACCCTGAACCAGTCACTGCGTCGTCTGGATGCGATCATCCAGCTGAGCGTGGTGTCTGCAACGACAACAACAGAGCCCGCATCACCGGTGGACGGCGCCGTCTACATCGTGCCCGCGGGCAAGAGCGGTACGCACTGGGCTGGCTTCACCAACTGGTCGCTTGGCTATTATCGCGATGGCGCATGGGAGCAGATCACACCACGCGAAGGCTGGATCGCGTATGCGCGCGATACGGACCGGCTTCTGACATATGGGGGTTCTGGCTGGAGTGACCTTGCTGCCAGCCTGCATTTCAGCGCGACGGATCGCCTGCTTGGCCGCGCTTCGTCCGGCGCGGGCGTGGCGGAGGAGATCGCGTGCAGCGCCGCTGGCCGGGCGCTGATCGCCGCCGATGATGCGCAGGCACAATGCGCGGCGTTGGGCACCTGGCGCGTGCTGGCTGCGTCCGCTGTTGCTGCATCGGTAACTGGAGCCACGTCCAAGACGGCGCTTGCGACGATCAACGTGCCTGCAGGCGCAATGGGCGCCAATGGCCGGCTGCGCGTGACGACGCACATGTCGATGACCGCGAGCACCAATCTCAAGACGCTATCAATCGAGCTGGGCGGGACGGCCTTCTATTCCCGCACAGAGGCGGGCGCGAGCATCGCCACCTATCGCGACCAGCGCGAGATCGCCAACCGCAATAGCGCTTCGTCACAGGTTGCGTGGCGCGCAACATCAATCGGCGGATTTGGCGGCGGCACGGCGGCGACAACGACTGGCGCTGTCAACACCGCGAGCGCGCAGCAGCTGATCATCTACGGACAGCTGGGCAATGCCGGCGAGACGATTGCGCTGGAGAACTACATCGTCGAGCTTCTGTATCGGGTGTGAGGGGGGCCAGATGCAGTGCTGATGCCGGGCGAACTCGATCAATCGCAGCCGTCGCGCTCGCCCTCGAAGGTTCGGATCTGGGCGCCGAGACGGATCGTGAGCGATAGCTGGTCGTTACCGCCAGAGATCGAAAGGCTGCCCTTCTGGCCGGGTGTAACCGACCTGAACTCAAGGCCATTTCCGGTGGACGCGCTTGGTGTGAACTCGATTTCTTCGCCGCTTCGTATGACGGTCGCGCGTGTTCCATCGCGGGTGATGGACACATGCAGCATCGGGATCATGTCGTTGCCGCGTACGTCGTGCAGATAGCCTTGATAGACCTTGCCCTCCGCGCCGTCCTTGAGCAGGCGCAGGAAGCCGTTGATGTGGCCGCCGGGGCCATCCTTGGCGACCCAGCAGCCCCACGCGAAGCTGGCGTCGCCGGGGGTAGCGGGATTGGGCGCGGCGGTCGGCGCGGCCGGAGCAGACTGGCATGCGGCAAGCGCCAGCCCGAACGCCGCTGCAATGATTTTCCCGCCGATCTGCATGGGTGAACCTTTTGTACCGATGGCGGAGTTTACATCGGGCGCGACAACTCTGTTAGTCTGCCTGCTCAGCGGGAGACGATCCATGGCCGTATCCGAAGCCTTCATTCGCGGCATTCCCAAGGCAGAGCTGCATCTTCACATCGAAGGGTCGCTGGAGCCCGAGCTGATGTTCGCACTCGGCAAGCGCAACAAGGTCGATATTCCATTCAAGAGCGTCGAAGAGGTGAGGGCCGCCTACGCCTTCTCCAACCTGCAGGATTTTCTCGACATCTATTATCAGGGCGCGAACGTGTTGCAGACGGAAGAGGACTTCCGCGATCTGGCGCTGGCGTATTTCGAGCGGCTGAAAGCGGATGGCGGCGTACATGCCGAGATATTCTTTGATCCAGAAACGCATACGGATCGTGGGTTGCCGTTCTCGGTGGCGATCGAGGGCCTGCAGGCGGGCATGAAGGAAGCAGAAGCGAAGTTCGGCATCACATCGAAACTGATCATGTGCTTCCTGCGGCATCTGGATGAGGCGTCATCGTTCCGTACGTTGAAATCCGCCGAGCCTTACCTGCATCTGATCACCGGCGTGGGCCTGGACAGTTCGGAGAAGGGGCATCCGCCCTCCAAGTTCGCGCGTGTGTTCAGGGCGGCGAAGGAGCGTGGGCTCAAGATCGTGGCGCACGCAGGCGAAGAGGGGCCGCCGGACTATGTGTACGAGGCGCTGGATGTTCTGCATGTCGACCGGATCGATCACGGCAATCGCGCGCTGGAAGATGCGGCGCTGATACAGAGGCTGGTGAAGCAGGGGATGACGCTGACGGTGTGCCCGCTGTCGAACCTGAAGCTGTGCGTGGTGCATGATCTCAAGGATCATCCGATGAAGCGGATGCTGGAGCTTGGCCTGAAGGCGACCTGCAATTCGGATGATCCCGCCTATTTCGGCGGCTATATCGGCGACAATTATGTTCGCACCGCTGAAGCGGTTGGGCTAACGCATGATGAGGTTGTCACGCTGGCGAAGAACTCGTTCACCGGGTCGTTCCTGGATGAAGCGTCGATCAGGCGGCATGTGGCGGCGATCGATGACTTTGCGGCAGCGGGCTGAGCCGCAATTACGTCCGGGGTACTTGTCCGCACCCTGCACGTGACGCATGCCTGTGTGCATGAGCGAACAGATCCGCAAGCATATCCCCTTCGCCGCCGTTCTCGATATTGAGGTCGTCTCCGCAACGAAAGAGCGGATCGAGGCTCGCATGCTGGTGAGGCCGGAGCTATGTAACCCGATGGCGGGTCTGCATGGCGGAGCCGCCATGTCGCTGGCGGATACGCTGGGCGCCATGGGCGCGTCGATGAACCTGCCGGAGGGCGCAAACGGCACGACAACGCTGGAAAGCAAGACGAACTTCATCGGCGCCGCGAGGTCCGGCGAAACCGTGATCGCTGTCTGCACGCCGCTGCATATCGGGCGTCGGACATCGATCTGGCAGACCAGAATCTCCACGGAAGCGGGCAAAACCGTCGCACTGGTGACGCAGACCCAGATGGTGCTCTAGTCTCTCCCGACTCAGCGCGTTTGGAGCGCGAAGCGGGAGACGAGCCATGTCGCTCGAACGTAAGGCCCGGGCTTATGTCGCCGCCGTCGAAGGCGGAGCGGTCGGCGACGACCTGGCGGGCTTTTATCACCCCGATGTCGTGCAGGTGGAGTTCCCGAACCGGCTGTTGCCTAACGGCGCTCAGCGCGAGCTGGCTGAAATCCTGCGCGGCGCTGAATCCGGCGTCCGGCTGATGGAGCGCCAGATCTACGACATCCACACCGTCACCGAGCTCGGTGACCGGGTGATTCTCGAATACACTTGGACAGGCTATCCGCTTACCCCTGTGGGCACGGTGCGGCCCGGTGAAGCCATGCGGGCGCGCATCTGCCAGGTGATTGAATACGAGGACGGGCTCATCATCCGTCAGCGCAATTACGATTGTTTCGAGCCTTTCTGAGGATGTTCATGCGCCTGAACCTGCTGACGCCTTTGCCGATCGCTCTTGCGCTTTCAGCGTGCGGCCCATCGCCGGCGCCCGAGTCCGAACCCGCGGAGCGCGCATCGGTTGAGCCTGCGCCGCTTGATCCGGAAGCGCCTGCGGCCGAACAGGCGGCGCTTGCCTCATGCGGCCCGGTGACCGCACAGGGCTATTGCGGCGTAACCTTCGGCATGGCCCCGAACCAGGCGAGCGCGAAGTTCCCGGGCGGGCTGGAGAGCTATGACGGCGCGGACCCCAGCGGACAGTCGGACCCCAACCACTGTTTCGAGATGTTCGGCGTCGAGCCGGTGCAGGGCGTGAGCTTCCTGATCGAAGGCCAGAAAGTCGGGCGCGTGGATTTTCTGACGGAAGCTGCGAAGACCGCTGACGGATTCGGCGTCGGCGCCGAAGCGCTGGCGATCCGCAACAAGTTTGGTGCGGCGGCGATGAATGCGCCCAACAAATACGAGCCGGAAGTCACCGATCTGACGGTGACCGACGGCGCGGCGAAGTATGTGTTCGAGATTCAGGATGGCAAGGTGCGTGGCTGGCGCGCAGGCGTTGCGCCGACCATCGACTACACCGAGCACTGCGGCTGAGGTCTAGCCCCTAGACCTTCTTCAGCGTGGCTTCGAGAACCGCACGCGCTTTCGCGCCAAGTTCCGGATGCGACAGCGCCATGGCTGCGAAGGCTTCGAGATAGAGAAGCTTGTCGCCGCAGTCATAATCCTGACCGGCATATTTGAAGGCGTGGAAATCCTGGCTACCCATCAGGCGCTGCATCGCGTCGGTCAGCTGGATTTCGCCGCCTGCGCCCGGCGTCTGTGTCGCGAGCAGGTCGAACACCTGCGGCTGGAGAATGTAGCGGCCAGTGATCTTGAGGCGCGAGGGCGCTTTCTCGATCGGGGGCTTCTCAACCATGCCCTTCATTTTCACGAGCGGACCCTGATCGCCGGCGGTCACCGGGTCGATCACGCCATACTGGTTGACGCGTTCCTGCGGAACTTCGTCCACCGCGATGATGTTGCCGCCAACTTCGCTGTAGGCGTCGACCATCTGCTTCAGGCACGAGCCGCCTTTGCCCGCCACGATCACGTCGGGCAGCAGCACAGCGAAGGGTTCATCGCCAATGATGTCGCGCGCACAGAGCACAGCGTGACCAAGGCCAAGCGCAGCCTGTTGGCGGGTGAAGCTCGCAGCGCCAGCGGGCAGGGAAGCCGCGCGGACTTCGGCTAGGATCGCGTCTTTCTTCTTGGCTTCGAGCGTGTGTTCGAGTTCGAACGCCTTGTCGAAATAGTCCTCGATCACGTGCTTGTTGCGGCCCGTCACGAACACGAAGTGCTCGATGCCTGCTTCGCGCGCTTCATCGACGACATACTGGATCGACGGGCGGTCAAAGACCGTCAGCATTTCCTTCGGCACAGCCTTGGTGGCGGGCAGGACGCGCGTGCCGAAACCGGCGACGGGCAGCACGGCCTTCCGTACAGGCTTGTTGGCAGGCTTCATGGTAAATTCCCAACTTCTGGCTCAAGACGCGACACTATACCGGCCGCGCCGGTAATTCGCCTGTAAGTTGCAAACCCTCTGCCAGACCCGGACTACTCGACCGTTACCGATTTCGCGAGGTTTCGCGGCTGGTCCACGTCCGTGCCCTTCTCGACAGCCACATGGTAGGCCAGCAGCTGCAACGGGATCGTGCTCACGATCGGCTGGATAGCGCGCAGGCAGTCCGGGATCTGGATCGAGCCGAATGGGGCGGAGCCAGCCTGCTTGATGCCAGCCGCGTCCGATACGAGGAACACCTTACCGCGACGCGCCGCGACTTCCTGCAGGTTGGAGAGCGACTTCTCAAGCAGGTGATCGTGAGGGGCCGCCATGATCACGGGCGTATGCTCATCGATCAGGGCGATAGGGCCATGCTTCAGCTCGCCAGCCGCATAGCCTTCGGCGTGGATGTAAGAGATTTCCTTGAGTTTGAGCGCGCCTTCGAGCGCGATCGGATAGTGGGCGCCGCGGCCGAGGTAGAGAACATCGCGCGCCTTGGCGATCTCGATGGCTAGCTTCTGAACCTGCGTTTCGATTTTCAGCGCTTCTGAAATCAGGCGCGGCAGTTCCAGCATCGCCGCGACATGTTCCTTCTCCGCTTCGCGCGACAGGAAGTTGCGGGCTCGACCTGCTGCGATGGCGGTAGCGAGCAGGGCGCAGAGCTGCGCGGTAAAGGCCTTGGTGGAGGCAACGCCGATTTCAACACCGGCGAGCGTCGGAAGGATGGCGTCGCACTCGCGCGCGATGGACGAGGTCGGAACGTTGACGACTGCCGCCGTCATCACGCCCTTGCCTTTGCAGTACTCCATCGCGGCTTTGGTGTCCGCCGTCTCGCCCGATTGGGTGACAACGATAGCCAGCGTCTTCGGTCCCAGCACCGGATCGCGATAGCGGAATTCCGACGCGACATCGACATCCGTGACGATGCCAGCGAGTTGCTCGAACCAGTATTTCGCGACGAAGCCAGCATAATAAGCCGTGCCGCACGCGACGATCTGGATGCGGTCGAACTGCGTGAAGTCGAGCGTCTTCTTGCCCGGGCGCGTCGGCAGGACGGCCTTCAGGTCGAATGCTTCGACATAGGCGGAGATCGTGCGGCCCGTGAAGTCGGGCTGCTCATAGATCTCTTTCTGCATGAAATGGCGGTAGTTGCCTTTTTCGGCCGCAGCGCCAGCGGCAGGCACGAACGTTTCCGCCCGCTCGACCTTCTTGCCAGACGCGTCAAACACTTCGAACGAGGTGCGGGTGAGCATGCACCAGTCGCCCTCTTCGAGATAGATAACGCGTGACGTAAACGGACCGACAGCAAGCGCGTCGGAACCGAGGAACATCTCCTTCTCGCCAACGCCGATCACCAGCGGCGATCCGCGGCGACCGCCGAGGATCAGGTTCTCTTCGCCTTCGATGATGGCGGCGATAGCGAACGCGCCGCGCAGCTGATCGAGCGTCGCCTTGAAGGCGTCCTTTGGCGACAGGCCCTTGCCCAGACCTTCATCGATCAGGTGCGCAATTGTTTCCGAGTCGGTTTCGGTTTCGAACTTGCGGCCACGCGCTTCCATGGCTTCGCGCAGTTCGCGGAAATTCTCGATGATGCCGTTGTGCACGATTGCCACACGGCCCGAGGCATGCGGGTGGGCATTCGTTTCGTTCGGCTGGCCGTGGGTGGCCCAACGGGTGTGGCCGATGCCGACGCCGGCTTTCAACGGCAGCTCGCGAACTTTCTCATCGAGATTGTTGAGCTTCCCCGGCGCGCGGAGACGCTTCAGTTTCCCTGCTTCCAGCAGGGCTACGCCGGCCGAATCATAGCCGCGGTATTCCAGGCGTTTGAGCGCCTCCACCAGGCGCGGCGCGGCCGGCTTGTCGCTCAGAATGCCAATGATTCCGCACATAGTATCAGGCTCCGCGTCGATCTGTTCGAGGGTGATCTAGAAGAAGGCCGGGTTTAAAGTACTGCAAAACTTCGCCTAGCTCCGTCATGAAGATCACGACTTCATAGCAAGTTATGGAGTTTGGGTTAGGCCCGTGCCCCATATCGCCGCCCGGACGTCCTGACCGGGTGTGTTTGAGTGAGAGACGATGGCTGCGCGTAAGATTTTCGGTACGGATGGTATTCGCGGCACGGCGAACCAGGGCAATGTCACGCCGGAGATGGCCATGCGCCTCGGCATGGCGGCTGCCACCTACTTCCGCCGGTCCGATCCGCGCCGCCATCTCGTCGTGATCGGCAAGGATACGCGCCTGTCCGGCTACATGCTCGAACCCGCGCTGACGGCGGGTTTTACCGCCATGGGTATGGACGTGCGCCTGTTCGGCCCGCTGCCGACGCCGGGCGTCGCCATGCTGACGCGCTCTCTGCGCGCTGATCTCGGCGTCATGATCTCCGCCTCGCACAACGCCTATCAGGACAACGGCATCAAGCTGTTCGGGCCGGACGGTTACAAGCTTTCCGACGAAGCAGAGATTGCCATCGAGGGCCTGATGGCGCGTCCGCTGGATCAGAACCTTGCCGCATCGCCTGACCTTGGCCGCGCCGAGCGCGTGGACGATGCGCAGTCGCGCTACATCGAGATCGTCAAATCGACCTTCCCGCGCAAGCTGCGCCTGTCCGGCCTGCGTATCGTGATCGATTGCGCCAACGGCGCGGCGTACAAGGTTGCGCCGAAAGCGCTTTACGAGCTCGGCGCTGAAATCTTCCCGATCGGCGATGAACCCAACGGCTTCAACATCAACCGCGAGATCGGTTCTACCGATACGCGGGCCATGGTCGAAGCCGTGCATCGCTATCGCGCCGACATCGGTATCGCGCTCGATGGTGATGCGGATCGAGTCGCCATGTGTGATGAGAATGGCCGCATCATCGATGGCGACCAGCTGCTGGGCATGGTGGCTTCCTACTGGAAGCAACAGGGCAGGCTGGCAAAGAACACGGTCGTCGCGACCGTCATGTCCAATCTGGGCCTTGAGACACATCTGCGCGGCATCGGCGTAAAGATGGAACGCACGCAGGTGGGTGACCGCTATGTGGTCGCGCGCATGATGGAGAAGGGGCTCAATGTCGGCGGCGAGCAGTCCGGCCACATCGTGATGTCTGATTTCTCGACCACGGGCGATGGCTTGCTCGCTGCGCTGCAGGTGCTGGCCGTGATGGTGGAGACGGGCAAGAAGCTGTCCGAAGTCGCCCACGTGTTCGATCCGGCGCCGCAGAAGCTGGTGAACCGCAAGTTCGAAGGCGCAGACCCGCTGAGCCGCAAGAACGTGCAGGACGCTATTACAGCTGCCGAAAAGGCGCTGGGAACCCGTGGCCGTCTTCTGGTCCGCAAATCCGGCACCGAGCCGCTCATCCGCGTGATGGCGCAGGCTGAAACCGACGACCTCGTCAAAGAGGCCGTCGATGGCGTGCTAGCCGCTCTCGACAAAGGTTGAGCCAGTACCGGGGCTGATCCAGAAAACTGGCGCGTGACTTGCGATGCGTCTCCCGTGATTGCGGGAGCTTGCGGTTATGCAGGTTGGTGGATTCAGCAGTTCTGCTGCGGCTTTGCTCAGTTCTCTGGGCAAAACCGCTGAGACGGGTGCGATCGAGGCGTTCAGGGCGCCGACCGAGCTTGAGGGCGCTAGGCAGAAAGAGCAGGCAAAGTCTGCCGCCTCCAATGCAAGTTTTCCCACCATCGCGCCCGTCGCCATGGATGCGGCAACGCTGCTGGCGCTGCAGGGCGACGACGCCGGCAAGACGGGTCAGGCAGAAAACGCCGCGCTCGATGGCGCAGACAAGGATAGCGATTCGGGAGCCGTGAAAGACTTCCTCGATTACATGAAGAAGACCCCGGAAGAGCGCCTGCGCGACAAGATCCTCAAGGCGATGGGGCTGACCGAGGAAGACCTTCAGAACATGTCGCCTGACGAACGTCTCGGCATCGAAAACAAGATCCGCGACATCATCAAGGAAACGATCGTGAACGCCGAAGGTCAGGGCGGGGCGGAACGTGAGAAAGCCAAGACGGCCATCTCCATGCAGCAGATGATGCTGGACGCGATGTAATCCCGGCAGCCGGGCTCCCGACCATCCCTTGCGTCATGCGAGCCACTATGTGCGGCCAACCTGTGCGGCAATGTGATTCTGGAATCATTCCAGCTCCCCTCTGGCGTGACCCGGCCAAACACGCCATATGGGCCTCACGCATAGGAGAGCGACATGGCTGACGGCCAGACCCTCACCCCCAACCGTATTGTCGAGATCCCGGCCCCGCGCGGCACGGTTCGCATCGGCCAGGAGCTGCCGGTGGCGTTCATCGCCGGCCCCTGCCAGTTGGAGAGCCGCGCTCACGCCCTCGAAATGTCCGCCGCCCTCCGCGAGATCGGCGACCGGCTCGGTGCGCAGATCATCTACAAGACGTCCTTCGACAAGGCGAACCGCTCGTCGATCAGCACGGCGCGCGGCCTGGGCCTCGACGCCTCGCTCGATATCTTCAACGAGATTCGCGAAACATCCGGCCTGCCGGTTCTCACGGACGTTCACCTGCCGGATCAGTGCGCCGAAGTCGCCAAGGCGGTCGACGTCCTGCAGATTCCCGCCTTCCTCTCGCGCCAGACCGACCTTCTCGTCGCCGCCGCCCAGACGGGCCGCGCGGTGAATGTGAAGAAGGGCCAGTTCATGGCCCCGTGGGACATGAAGAACGTCGTCAACAAGCTGGTCCAGTCCGGCTGCCGCGACGTGCTCGTCTGCGAGCGCGGTGTTTCCTTCGGCTACAACACGCTCGTTTCGGACATGCGCGCTCTGCCCGAACTCGCCGCCACCGGCGCGCCGGTCGTGTTCGACGCGACCCACTCCGTGCAGCAGCCCGGCGGGCAGGGCACGACGTCTGGCGGTCAACGCCAGTACGTCCCTATCCTCGCGCGCGCAGCAGCCGCCGTCGGTATCGCCGCTGTCTTCATTGAGACGCACGAGAACCCGGACAAGGCCCCGTCCGATGGCCCGAACATGGTCCCGCTCAGCCAGCTCGAAGAGCTGATGCGCCAGATTATGGCCGTCGATAAGCTGGCCAAGTCCTTCAACTAGAAGTCCTTCAACCCACTGACACAAATCTCCCGTCGGTTTTGGCGCTGGTTGGTCTTGCCACCGCGCCTAACCGCGTGATTGGCTAAGCAAAATGGCTGCCCGCTGCGCGCGCAAGCCTGAATGCTGGGAGAGACGTCATGATTCGCCGCACCTGTTCCGTCGCCGTATTGGCGGCGGCTCTGCTGTCCGCCTGCGCTACGCCGCTGGAGGCGCAACAGCCGACCACCATGGCGCAGGCGCACGCCAGCGCACATGCCGGTCACGTCGCCAAGGATGCAGGTCCGCGCGATTTGTCGGTGAAAGTTACCCCGGAAGAAGTCGGTTTCGACAGCGCGCGCCTGAAACTGTTCGACGACTACATGGCCAACGCGGTGGCTTCGGGCCGCGTCGCAGGGATGACCACCTACCTCGCTCGCCACGGCAAGGTCGTCTCGTTCAAGACCTACGGCAAGGCGAGCCTGGATGCCGGCACGCCGATCAAGGAAGACACAATCTTCCGCATCTATTCGATGACCAAGCCGATCACCGGCGTCGCCATGATGATCCTGTTCGAGCAGGGCAAGTGGCGCCTGGATGATCCGGTCACCCGCTACATCCCCGAGTTCAAGAATCTCCGCGTCGTGAAGTCCATCAGCAAGGACGGCGTGATGGAGCTGGAGGACATGACGCGCCCGCCGACGATGCGCGAAATCATGAGCCATACGGCGGGCTTCGGTTATGGCCTCGCCGATCAACACCCGGTCGACAAGCTGTTCCGCTCGAAGGAAGTCCTGTCCTCGCAAAGCCTGCAACAGATGGTCGATCGCATTGCGACCATCCCGCTGATGTTCCAGCCGGGCAAGAACTGGTCGTATTCGGCCTCCGTCGATATCCAGGGCTACATCGTCGAGAAGTTGTCGGGCCAGAAGTTCTCGACCTTCATGGACCAGCACATCTTCAAGCCGCTGAAGATGCCGGACACCGCCTTCTACACCGGGCCGGAGAAGGCGAGTCGCCTGTCGGCGGTCTATGTCTTCGACAAGGACCAGAACAAGATCGTCGAGGCCAAGGAATTGTTCGGCATCGCGATGCCTGACTACAGCAAGCCCCCGGTTACGGAGAGCGGCGGCGGCGGTCTCGTCTCGACAACATCGGATTACGCCCGCTTCAGCCAGATGGTTCTGAACGGCGGCGAGCTTGATGGCGTCCGCATCCTCTCGCCCGCCTCGGTCGAGCTGATGGGTACGAACGTCATTCCGAAATCCGTGCTTGTCTCCAACAACGGAACCGGCGTCGCGGCCTTCAACGAAGCGGTCGGCTTCGGTCTCGACTTCCAGGTCGTGAACGACGCCCGCGCCGCCGGCACGCTGCAGGGCGACGGCACGATCAGCTGGGGCGGCGCAGCCGGCACCTGGTTCTGGATCGATCCCACCAACGACGTCGTCGCTGTCGGCATGATCCAGCGCATGGGCGGCTCGGGCGGGGATGATCTTGGCACGATGGCGCGCACGCTCACCTATCAGGCGCTCACCCACCCCGAAAAATAGCACGAACGCACTTCCCGCTTTACAGGCCCCGTCGCACGCGAGAGCTTGCGGCGGGGTCTATTGCTTCTACGCGGGGTACGCGCATGAAGGCTTTGGCCCTCATCCTTCCAACAATCGTGCTGTGTGCGGCGTGCGCCGGGTTTCCGGCCGTGGCGGCTGTTGGGCGGCACCAGCCCTGTGTCGGGCCACCCATGGCCTCCCCGGCGAGCTATGACCGCGCCGAAACCGGCCCGGAATCGACATTAATCGAGAAACTTCTGCTGTGACGCGCGGCGCTACGGCGGCGGAATTCACTTGTTGGAAACGGGTCTCGCCACTACCTTGTGTCCTGGCGGTTAGCTGCAGCGTTCGAACAGCAACACATTCCGTCGACCGTACATTTCTGTTCGGGAGCTGGCTCTGGCGGGGACCCTGGTCCCCATCACCTGGCGCCCACCTAGCTTGCTGGGTCGAACGGGAATGACAAGCTTGTACGGCGCACGTGGCCCCGCCAACCTATTTCCCCACTCAACGCCAAGAGTGTCGCGCTCCCTGTGGCGACAACCGGAGAACGCGTGACCGAAGCATCCGAAATCGCCGAGCAGAAAGCCATTCTCCGCGGCCATATGCAGGAAATCCGCGCCGAAGCCACGGCGCGAGATCCCGATGCCGCTGACAAGCTCGCCGCCCGCTTCCCGATCAAGCTGTTCGAACGCTATGGCCCGGTCGTCGCTGGCACGCTCGCTATCGGCGACGAGCTGGATGCCGCCCCGCTGCTGTCACGCCTTGCGGGCAAGGGCGCGCGCATCGTGCTCCCGCGCGTCGAAGCCAATGGCGAAATGACTTTCCGGGATGCTTCCCCTGCGACATTGGAAAAAGGCCCGATGGGGCTCACACAACCTTCGGCTGTTGCGGAAATTGTCAGGCCAAATCTGGTGCTTGCGCCGTTGCTGGCGTTCGATGCGCGAGGCCGTCGCCTCGGTTACGGCAAAGGCTATTACGATCGCGCCGTAACTCAGCTGCGCGCGACGGGCCGCATTTTCTACCTCGGCCTCGCCTTTGCCCAGCAGCAGGTGGATGCCGTTCCGGTCGATCGCCACGATCTCCTGCTCGACTGGGTCGAGACGCCGCTGAACTCCATCCCACTTTTCTTGGGGCGAGCTGTCGCGCGCTGAACCTGGGTAATCCCGCTCCGCACTAACGTCATGGTAGTGACTGCTGATTGATCTTGCCGCCAGGCGCGATCCGGCATCACTGGACGCGGCGCTGGGTGAGTTGCGAGGGGATTCCGCACGGATGTCCGACGACCGTATTCCGTCTGTGGTCAAGGCTGTGCGTGCCGCGCTTCTCGTTTCGCTGGCAGCTTCAACCATAGCCTGCAGTGGCGGCGGGGGTAGCAGCGGAAGCAGCCTGCCGCCTTCACCTATCCTGCCCCCGGTATCCCCGCCTGTCGCGCCGCCGGTGTCGCCACCCACGGTTCCGCCGTCTTCATTTGAGACGCGCGAATACCTCGGCTCCAATTTCAGTAGCGGCAACCGCAGCGGTCTTGCCCAGATCCATGCCTCGTCCGCCTATGCGCTCGGTGCAACCGGCAAGGGCATTACCGTCGCCATCATCGACTCGAACGTCGATACGTCGATCAGCGAACTGCAGGGCCAGATCGCTGGCTCGCACGACGTCAACGCCGCCGAACGCAAAGCGTCCGACATTGATGGCGATGGCCACGGCACCATGGTCAGCAGCATTGTCGTGGCGCGGAAGGATGGGGCGGGCGTTCATGGCGTTGCCTACGACGCCAGAATTCTGGCGATCCGCGCTGACACGCGCGAATCCTGCCAGACGACCGGCGAGGATGGCGGTTGCAAATTCAACGACACGTCGCTGATCAACGCGATCAATTACGCGGTCTCGAATGGCGCGAAGATCATCAACATGTCGCTGGGCGGCGAGGGCGCGATCTCGATGCGTCTGAAGAGCGCCATTGTCAGCGCAACGAATGCCGGTGTGGTGTTCGCGATTTCGGCTGGCAATGAAGGCGCTCCCCCGACCGGAACCGATCCGGCAAAAGGCGTCAATCCCGACGAGCCTGCGATTGTCGCGGGCGATGCCGCCGTGCGCGGCCGCGTCATCGCGGTGGGCGCCGTTGGTCCGAACGGCACGATGCCGACCTATTCCAACCGCGCCGGCTCGACGGCGAGCTACT
>DAINAT010000089.1:0-15367 GCA_036733305.1 Hyphomonadaceae bacterium | reverse complement strand
TCATCTCGTTCATCAACATGTTCCGCATCGTGCTGATGTTCCTCTCCTCGCGCGAATAAGCGCCGGATAGGACGACAAGAATGGAAAGCCCCGACCTCACGGTCGGGGCTTTTTCATTTCGACTTGTGAACAGTTGTGAATGAAGCTCTGTGGAGAAGCAGGGGAGAATTAGCCGACCACGTTGAAGCGCTTCTTGTCGAACACGCGCAACACCTGTTCGAGCTCCTGACCACGCTTCAGAATCTGTCCCGTCGAATTGCTGACCGAGTAAGCTCCCTGGCGCCGCGCCAGCTCTGGCCGCTTTTCCACAACATAGGTCGGCGCTTCGGACGCCCGCCGGAACATATGAAACAGCGCATGATCGGAATGCGCGCCGATCGCGTAGTCGCGACATTCGCCCTCGGCGACCATCCGGCCATACACGCGAAGGATCAGTTCGAGCTCTTTGCGGTCAAACCACACACGCTTTTGCGCTGAAACCGGCCCTTGTGGGGAAGAATGAATCCCGGCCTGCGGTTGATCCGTCATGAGCGCTCCTCAGCAGAAGAAACAAACGCCGATCACTCAAGCTGGGATCATTACAGAGATTTCGCAATATGACCGCAATTAGGACTAGCCAACGCCACCAACTCAGGCGAAGTTAACGACGTCGGGCGGATGGTTAAGACGCCGACCTTGGACCCAACAGCCCCCCAGCCCCCCAGGGTTGCGACTGACACGGTCCGTCCGACACCTAATCTCCTGAAAATCAGAAAGATTTTCCCGCCGGGGCGAAGCTGTTTCGCACTGGCCTTCGACGTATCGGGAATTAACTCATTCCAGCGCTTTTTGGCTGATTCGTTAAAACCGGCGGCTAAGCTGCTCCTGATTCCCGGGCCCCAAAGGCCCATCACTGGCCCCTGGATGTGATGCCCGCCCTGAAGGTCCACGCACTCAAGGTTGATTCCCTGAGCAAGTCGTTCGGCTCGCGCCAGGCGGTGCGGACGGTGAGCTTCGCCGTGGAGACGGGCGAGACCGTCGCTTTCCTCGGCCCCAACGGCGCCGGCAAGTCGACCACGCTCCGCATGATCGCCGGCTTCCTTGAGCCAGACGCCGGCGATGCCCTCATCAACGGCGTCTCCATCCTCAGCGACCGCACCAGGGCCCAGCTCGCGCTCGGCTATCTCGCAGAGGGCGCGCCGCTCTACACCGACCTGTCGGTGCGCAACTTCCTCGGCTTCCTCGCTCGCACGCACGGCTTGACGCGCAATGCCGCGAAGGATGCCATCGCCCGCGTTGCCGAGGACGCCGCCATCAAGGATGTGCTCGCCCGTCCGATCGATACGCTGTCGAAAGGCTATCGCCGCCGCGTCGCGCTCGCCGGGTCGATCGTGCATGATCCACCAGTGCTGATCCTCGACGAACCCACTGACGGCCTCGACCCGAACCAGAAGATCGCCATGCGCGCCCTCATCGCCCGCATGTCGAAGCACAAAGCTATCCTGATCTCGACGCACCAGCTCGATGAAGTCGAAGCCATGTGCACCCGCGCCGTGCTGATCGACCGGGGAGACATCAAGGCCGACGGCACGCCCGCGGAGATCGCCGCCCGCACGCCCAGCGGAAAACTCGAAGACGCCTTCCACCTCCTCACGCGCCAAGACAAGTCACAGGGGGAGAAAGTCGCATGAACGAAAACCTCGCCCTGAACATGCGCCAGGCCGGCAACGCGCTGCGCGCCGTCTATATCCGCGAGCTCGCGGCCTACTTCCTGACGCCGCTCGCCTATGTATTCATCGCGATCTTCCTCATCGCACTCGGCTCCTTCACGTTCGAGATCGGCCACTTCTTCGACACCAACCAGGCAGACCTTGCGCCCTTCTTCCTGTTCCACCCCTGGCTCTATCTCGTCTTTCTTCCCGCCATCGCCATGCGGTTGTGGGCTGACGAGGCGAGGGGGGGCACGCTGGAACTGCTGCTGACGCTTCCCGCGCCAACATGGTCGCTGGTGCTCGGCAAGTTCCTCGCCGCATGGACGGTCGCCGCTGCAGCGCTCCTGCTCACGACGCCGATGTGGATGTCGGTCAACTGGCTCGGCGCGCCGGATAACACCGCGATCTTCCTCACCTACGTGATCTCGTTCCTCATGGCCGGCGGCTATCTCGCCATCGCCTGCGCCATGTCGGCCGCGGCAGGCAATCAGGTGGTGGCATTCGTGCTGTCGGTCGCTGTCGGCTTCGTCTTCACCGCAGCCGGCCTGCCGGTCGTCGCCTCCGCCTTCGGCCCCGGCCTTGCCGAAACCATGGCGTCGTTCTCGCTGCTCACCCACTTCGAAGCGGCCCAGCGCGGCGTGCTCGAGATGCGGGCGCTTGTGTTCTATATCGGCTTCATCGCCGTCTGGCTGGCGTTCAACGCCATCTGGGTCAGTGCGCGGAAGGGCGGCTGATGCGCAGAAGCCAATACGCCATCCTCGCCAGCATCCTCGTCGCCATCGTCTTCATCGGCCTCAACCTGGCCTCGTGGAAATGGCTCGCCCCCGCGCGCGCCGACTTCACCGCCAATGGCCTCTACACCATGTCGAGTTCCGCCCGCCGCGTCGTGCAACGCCTCGTCGAGCCGGTCGAGCTGGAGTTGGTCTATTCGCGCGATGTCGGCGCAGAATTTCCCGCCATCCGCGCCCACGCCGATCGCGTTCGCCAGCTGATGAACGAGATCGCTGCCCAGAGCGGCGGCAAGGTGAAGATCCGCGAGACGGAACCCGAACCCTTCTCAGATGAAGAAGACCGTGTCGTCGCCGCCGGCCTGACACCAGCCCCCACCAATGGCGCTGATCCGATCTATTTCGGCGTCATCGGCCACAACACGGTGGACGACAACATCGCCATCTCGTTCCTCGCGCCCGAGCGTGATGCGCTGCTGGAATACGAACTCGTCCGCCTGATCTCGCAGCTCGACGATCCCGCGCCACCGAAGGTGGCGGTGATCTCGTCGCTCCTTGCCTATCAGGCCGACCCGTCCGAGCCCGGCGCTGCCTTTGTGCTGCGCGAAGCCCGCCGCGCCTTCGACATCGAGATCGCGCCGCCGGACTTCCGCTCGCTCCCGGCCGACACCGATGTCCTGATGCTCATCCATCCCGGACCGATGGACGAGTGGCAGCAATACGTCGTCGACCAGTTCATGATGCACAAGGGCAGGGCGCTGATCGCGCTCGACCCAGTGTCCCGCGTCTCGATGATTCAGCCGGGCAGCCAGGCGATTGCGTCCTCCAGCCTCGGTCGTCTCGGCGAAACGCTCGGTGTCGGCATCGGCCCCGATACGGTGGCCGATCGCGCCCTCGCGCTCCCCGTGAACGTCGATGCAGGCCAGGGCCGTCGTCAGGTCGTCGGCCAGCCCCTGTTCCCCGCCGTGCCGCCCGCGCTGATGTCCAAGACCGACGTCATCACCGCAGACCTCTCGCGCCCGATAAATTTTGGCGCACCCGGCCACCTCATCGCCAAGCCGCCCGCAGGCACGGAATTCTCGATGCTGGTGGAGACGACCCCGCAAGCCGCCCTCATCTCCGCCGATATCGCGAAAAGCGACCCGACCCCGCGCACCGTCCTCGAAGCCTACACGCCATCCGAGACGCCGCAGATCCTCGCCGGCCGCCTGTCAGGCAATCTCCGCTCGTCCTTCTCGGTCCCGCCCACCGCATCGCCGCAAGCTGACCCAGTCACCGCCGAACGCCAGCGTCAGGAAATGGCAAAAGTCCCGCCCTTCACCTCACGCTCCGCCGTGCCCGCCGAAGTGATCTTCGTCGCCGACGCAGATGCCTTCGATGACGGCTTCTACGTCAATCCGCAGACCAACGCGCCGATCTCCGACAACGCCGCCTTCATCCTCAACGCGCTCGACAATCTCGGTGGCGATGAAGCGCTCACCGCGCTCCGTTCCCGCGCGCCCGCCGCGCGTCCGATGGATCGCGTCGACGCCCTGCGCGCGGCCGCCCGCGACCGGCTCTACAACGAACAGCAGCGCCTCGAAAAACTGCTGGCCGACGCCGAAGGCCGCCTCAACCTGCTCGAAGGCCGCCGCAAGAGTGGTGCAACGCTCACCGCCGAAGAGCTCTCCGAGATCGACAGCTACCGCACGCAAGCCTCCGACATCCGCAAGCAGCTCCGCGGCGTCGAACGCGAATTCCGGCGCGACATTGATGCGCTCGCCGGCCAGCTGCAGTTCATCAACGTCTGGCTGGGCCCCATCATTGTCGGCCTGATCGGCATCGGCATGTTCGTCTGGCGCTCGCGACGCAGGGGAGGGAAAGCATGAGCAAGGTCGCAGGCGCCATGCGTCGCCGCACCCTGATCATCCTCGGCATTGCCGCCGGCGCGTCCGCGCTGCTGGGCGCCGCCAGCTTCATCCCGCCGGGCGAGGACTTGCCGCGTTCCGAAGTCGGCCAGCGCGTGCTCCCCGCATTTGAAAGCAAGGCAGGCCTCGTTTCCCTCGTCACGGTGACGACGGGCGAGGAGGCCTATCGCCTCGTGAAGAATGCCGATGGCTGGGTGATGCCGGAGAAGGGCAACTATCCGGTCGATCCTGCACGCATCCGCGAACTTACAGACGCGCTGTCCACCATCACCTACGCGCGTCCGATGACGCATGACGAGAAGAAGTTCGACCGCATCGGACTGGGCGATCCAACAACGGGCGGCACGGGTGCGCTACTCGAAGTCGGCGATGGCTCCGGCGCGAATTTCGCCAAGCTGCTCGCGGGCTATCGCGATGGCCGATCCTATCTGCGCCGCCCGGATGACCTGCAGGCCTGGGTAGTTGCCAACGGCGTGCTGCCGCCGCTGCAACGCGCCGTGCGCTGGCTCGATCTCAATGTCGCACCGCTCAAGGCAGACGAGATCGCCGGTGTCGATGTTCGCCCGGCGCAAGGTCCGGCCTTCGGCCTCGCAGCCAACGCCGATGGAAGCTTCAGCCTGGCGCCGCCCTACAACACACGCCCGCTTGTTGCCGCCCTCGCGCCCAACGTCGCCGCCGAAGCGCTCACCCGTTTCGCACCAATCGACGTCGCCCGAGCAACGGACATCGCCATCGGCGCCCCGGTGGCCGAGCACATCACACGCACCAAGTCCGGCGTGTTCATCGTCACGCGCAGCTGGAAAAAGGATGATCGCGGCTGGATCACGATCAGCGCCGCTACGACCGATGCCGCAACTCCCCAGGCGGCAGAGCAGGCAAATGCGATCAACACGCGCGCCGCGCCCTGGGCATTCGCGCTGACTGAACTGGACTGGGGGTCGTTCTCGACGACGCTCGCGGCGATAGCAGACTAGGTCGCGCTATTTGCGCTGAGCTGCGCCGATGATCGGGCCTTCGGCGCCGTCCTTCTGAACCAGCACGACGCAGCCGCTCTCGCACTTGGCGTTGAACTTCTGCACGCCGCCCTTCCACTCGCCCAGTTTCTCGTAGCTGGTGACGAGGTTCCAGTAGGTCATCGACTTGCCCTTGTTGGTTCCACCGGCGACCGCGACTTGAGTCTGGCCGGCGCGGAACTTCACGAGGACGATAGAGGCGTTGGTGGCCTTGGCGGGCAGTACGCCCGAGATCTGCACCGTATCGCCTGCGAACGAGACCGAGGCCGGGTAGGGCGTGATATCGCGCGTCGAGAATTTCGGCTCGATCATCGCAACGCTGGTGCCGGGGCCGTGGAGATAGCCCGAGTAGACCACTTGCGGCGTATAGGGGCCACGATAGCCCAGCGCGCGGTTGTAGCGCTTCTGGCGATCGGTGAACTCAGGCTTGGCGAAGGTGTCGTCCCAGCCGAGATAGTCCCAGATGTTCACCGGGTAGGTCAGCGCGATGACGTCCGAACGCTCGGCCAGCTTCTGGATCGTGGCGTTGGCTTTCGGGCAGTTGCCGCAACCCTGGCTGGAGAACAACTCCATGACCACCGGGCGCACGGCATGCTCGGGCACGTTCATGCCGCCGCGCTGGGCAAGGGCGCCCGGCGCGAGGACAAGCGCCGCCACGGCGCAGAACATACGTGCAAAGAACTTCGTCATTACGGGCGGAGTATCTCGCAGTCGCACAAAACTCCGAATCAAGAGGGCGTGACCCCCCGTTACGAAGCTCTCACCTTCCAGTCAGACGGCAATCTGGCCCTTGTTTGAGTGGTCTGGGCTTCCCTTAGGAAGCCCGCGCCAGTTCGCGAAGGACGTAGTGCAGGATGCCGCCATTGCGGAAGTAATCCAGCTCGTTCTCGGTATCGATGCGCACCTTGGCTTCGATCGTGCGCTTCGTGCCATCGGGGTAGGCGATGTCGACGGAGACAACCTGCCGCGGCAGCAGACCAGCGATGCCGCCGATCGACACAATTTCCGCTCCCGTAAGGTTAAGCGAGCGCCAGCTTTCGCCCTCGGCGAATTGCAGCGGAAGCACGCCCATGCCGATCAGGTTCGAGCGGTGGATACGCTCGAAGCTCTCGGCGACAACGGCGCGAACGCCGAGCAGACGCGTGCCTTTGGCGGCCCAGTCGCGCGACGAGCCAGTGCCGTATTCCTTGCCGGCGAAGATCACGAGCGGGGTCTTCTCGGTGATGTATTCCATCGCCGCGTCGTAGATCGCTTCCTGCTTGCCGTTCTTCAACGTGACGCCGCCTTCGACGCCCGGGATCATGTGGTTCTTGATCCGGATGTTGGCGAAGGTGCCGCGCATCATGACTTCATGGTTGCCGCGGCGCGCGCCGTACGAGTTGAACTCGGTGACCGGCACTTGATGTTCGCGCAGGTACTTGCCGGCCGGGCCCTTGGCCGAGATGTCGCCGGCGGGCGAGATGTGGTCGGTGGTGATCGAGTCGCCGAACAGGGCGAGCACTTTCGCGCTGACGATGTCGGTGACGGGTTCCGGCGTCATCGTCATGCCCTCGAAGTAGGGCGGGTTCTGCACATAGGTCGAAGCCATCGGCCAGCCATAGGTGGCGCCGCCTTCAACCTTGATCTTCTGCCATTCCTCGTCGCCCTTGAAGACGTCGGAGTAGCGGGCAGCGAACATTTCGGCGGTCACGCACGAACGGACGGTGTCGGCGATCTCCTGCGTCGTCGGCCAGATTTCCGAGAGGAAGACCGGCTCGTTCTCGTCGTCGTAGCCGATCGGGTCCTTGGTGATGTCGATGTTCATCGAGCCGGCGAGCGCGTAGGCGACAACCAGCGGCGGCGAGGCGAGATAGTTCGCGCGCACGTCCGGGTTCACGCGGCCTTCGAAGTTGCGGTTGCCCGAGAGCACCGACGTGGCGACGAGATCGCCCTCAGCGATGGCTTTCGAGACGTTCGCGGGCAGGGGGCCTGAGTTGCCGATGCAGGTCGTGCAGCCATAACCAACAAGGTTGAAGCCGAGCGCGTCGAGGTCATCGGTCAGGCCGGCCTTGTTAAGGTAGTCGGTCACAACCTGCGAGCCCGGGGCCAGCGAGGTCTTCACCCACGGCTGGGTCGAGATCTTGCGGGCGCGGGCGTTGCGCGCCAGTAGGCCAGCGGCGATCAGCACGTTCGGGTTCGAGGTGTTGGTGCAGCTCGTGATGGCCGCGATGACGACGTCGCCATGGCCGATTGAATACTGCTCGCCTTCAACCTTGGCGCGGATGTGCGCTTTGTCGAGACGGTTGAATTCCTTGTCGAGCGCGTTGGCGAAGTTGTCGGCCGCATCGCGCAGAACGATCCGGTCCTGCGGGCGCTTCGGGCCTGCGATCGAGCTTTCAACGCCCGAGAGTTCGAGTTCCAGCGTATCGGTGAAAACCGGGTCTTTCATGTCGGCGCGCCAGAAGCCCTGGGCTTTCGCGTAGGCTTCGACCAGCGCAACGCGCTCGGCCAGACGACCTGTCGACGACAGGAAGTTGATCGTCTCTTTCGAGATCGGGAAGAAGCCGCACGTGGCGCCGTATTCCGGCGCCATGTTGGCGATCGTGGCCTGGTCTTCGAGCGACAGGTTGTCGATGCCGGGGCCGTAGAATTCCACGAACTTGCCGACGACGCCGCGCTTGCGCAGCATCTGCGTGACGGTGAGCACGAGGTCGGTGGCGGTTGCGCCTTCCGGCAGTTTGCCCGTCAGCTTGAAGCCGACGACTTCCGGGATCAGCATCGAGACCGGCTGGCCGAGCATGGCGGCTTCAGCTTCGATACCGCCGACGCCCCAGCCGAGAACGGCGAGACCGTTGATCATGGTGGTGTGCGAGTCGGTGCCGACGCAGGTGTCGGGGAAGGCGACGATCTCGCCGTCCTCTTCCTTCGTCCACACGGTCTGGGCGAGGTATTCGAGGTTCACCTGGTGGCAGATGCCGGTGCCCGGCGGAACGACGCGGAAGTTGTCGAACGCGGTCTGGCCCCACTTCAGGAACTCGTAGCGCTCTATGTTGCGCTCGTATTCGCGCTTCACGTTCTGGTTGGCCGAGTCAGCCTTGCCGAAATAATCGACCATGACCGAGTGGTCGATCACGAGATCGACGGGAACCAGCGGGTTGATGGCCTTGGGGTCAGCGCCGAGCTTGGCGGCGGCGTCGCGCATGGCGGCAAGGTCGACCACGGCCGGAACGCCGGTGAAGTCCTGCATAAGCACGCGGGCCGGGCGATAAGCGATCTCGACTTCAGCCTTGCCCTTGTCCTTGAGCCAGTCAGCAAATGCGCGGATGTCAGCCTGGGTAACCGTCTTGCCGTCTTCGAAGCGGAGCAGGTTCTCCAGGAGAACCTTCAGCGACACCGGCAGGCGAGAAATGTCGCCCAGGCCGTTTTGCGCCGCAGCTTCAAGGCTGTAATAGACGTACGACTTCGCGCCGACCGTGAGGGTTTTGCGGGATTTGAAACTGTCGAGGGACGGCATGTCGGGCTCACCCTTTCGGGGCATCTGGGAATTTTATTCTGGAGAGCCGCGGGCCCCCCGCTATCGCGGCGTTCCTACAGGACGCCGTTATGGGAAGCAATTGAGCCAGAAGGGGTAAAAGAATTGACTGCTTCCGGCGCCTCATCACTGGTTCTTGAGGTCGAAAACCTCGCAGCCGCGCGCGGCCTGCGCATCCTGTTCGAAGGGCTCAATTTTCGCCTGTCTGCAGGGGAAACGCTCGAACTGCGGGGCCATAACGGGTCCGGCAAATCAACATTGCTTCGCATTCTCGCTGGTTTGACCCGCCCGCACGACGGAAAGGTGCGTTATTCGGGCGCAGGACCGGATCAGGTCCAAGGCGCCGAACACCACTTCCTCGGGCATCTGGATGCCGTGAAGCCGTCCGAAACAGCAGCCGAACAGGCGGTGTTCTGGGCGCGCTATTTCGGCCGCGACCCGGCGCTGGCTGCCGAGGCCATGAAACGGGTCGGTCTGGCGGGCCGTGAACAGGTCCCGGGCAGGGGGCTATCGGCCGGTCAAAAGCGCCGATTGGCGCTGGTCCGCCTGCTGGTCGAGCCGCGGCCGGTTTGGCTGCTGGACGAGCCGACGGCGGCGCTTGACGTCGAAGGTAGGGCCCTGGTCAGCCAGCTGGTCGCCGAACACAAAGCGCGCGGCGGCATGGTCGTCGCCGCCATCCACGGCGATGGCTTTGAGGGTTCACGGACGCTCGATGTATCTGCGCTTCCCGTGGGAGCGATCGCTTGAACGGGTCTGTTTCGGTCTTTGTGCGGGAGCTGAAGCTCGCCTGGTCCGGCGGGGGCGGTGCGGCCCTGCCGGTTGGATTCTTCGCGGCTGCCTGCAGCATCACGCCGTTTGCTGTCGGCAACGCGGCCGAGAACCTGAAGATCGCAGGGCCCGGCGTCATGTGGATCGCGCTGGCCCTGTCCAGCCTGCTTCCGATGGAGCGCCTGTTCCAGGCCGACCTCGAGGACGGAACGCTGGATGCCTATGCCGGATCGGGCATCGGTATGGAGGGCGTCGCCTTCGCCAAGACCTTCGCCCACTGGATCGCCACCGGCATCCCGCTGGCGATCGTCTCGCCGGTTCTCTGGATCATGCTGCAGGGGCCGCCAGAGGCGTCGTTCTTCGTTATCGGCGCCTCGCTGATCGGTTCGGCCGCTTTCTTCTTCTTCGGCTCCATCGGGGCCGCCCTGGCCGCCGGCATGCGGCGGGGAGGGTTGCTGATCGCGCTGATCACCTTGCCGCTCTACGTGCCGACCATGATCTTCGGCGCGGCGGGGCTATATGCAGCCGCAAAGGGCGAGGGCGGTTCGTCGTCGTTAATGCTAACCGCCGCCGCTGCGCTCTTCGGCGTTGCAACATCGCCCTTTGTGGCCGCGATGGCGCTAAGGACCGCAATCGACTAGATATTTCCTCCGCGCTGATCCTCAATTTGTGAAGGGCCAACGCGCGCCGACCGACTAGACTGAGCGCCTCTCGGGAGCCCAAAGGCCATGGCCGTGATGTCGATCTTTGCCAACCCGCACCGCTTCATGGCGGTGTCGAAGTGGTTTGCCTGGGGCTTTACCGCGCTAGGCAGCGTTGTGATCCTGATCGGCGTCTATCTCGGCCTGTTCGTCGTGCCGCCGGATGCGGTGCAGGGTGATAGCGCCCGCATCATGTTCGTCCACGTGCCTGCGATGTGGCTGTGCCTGTTCGCCTACGCCTTCATGGTCGGCGCGAGCATCGTCTCGATCGTCTGGCGTCACGCGCTTGCGGACGTCGCTGCAAAATCTGCGGCGCCGATCGGCGCCGGCGTCACGGCGCTCGGCCTCGCGACGGGGTCGATCTGGGGTTATCCGACCTGGGGCACATGGTGGGAGTGGGGCGATGCGCGCCTCGTCTCGGTGCTCGTGCTGTTCTTTATCTATCTCGGCTACATGGCGATCTGGCAGGCGATGGAAACGCCGCAGAAAGCTGCGCGTGCAGCCGCCATTCTGTGCCTCGCAGGCGCAGTGAACCTGCCGATCATCCACTTCTCGGTCGAATGGTTTGCGACTTTGCATCAGGTGCAGATGAAGGCATCGAACGAATTCAAATACCCGATGTATGTCGTGGCGCTAGGTTATCTCGCCCTGTTCGGCGGGCTGACGCTGCTCAACATGCGGGCCGAGATCATGAATACGCGCGCCGAAATGCTGGCGCAGCGCAGGCAAGTGACGACGGGCTGATCCAATGTTCGATTACGGCAGATACACGCCCTACGTGCTCACCTCCTATGGCATTGCCGCCGCGGTGATCATCGGACTCATCGTCTGGTCAGTGGTGCGCGTCACCAACGCGAAGAAGAAACTCGAAGCCATCGAGCCGACCAAGAAGGACGCCGCGCCATGAAGCGTTGGTGGGCCATCCTGCCGCTGGCCTTGTTCGTTGGGCTCGTGGTCGTCGGCTTCCAGCGCCTCACGAGCGGTGATCCCGCGCCCGCGTCATTTGCATCGCCGGTTCGGCCTGCACCACAGTTCGAAGTGCCGGGCCTTGATGGCGGTCAGGTGAAGCTCGCGGATTTCAAAGGCCGCCCCGTGCTCGTGAATTTCTGGGCGACATGGTGTGGGCCGTGCAAGCTCGAGCATCCTTTGCTGGTCGAAATGGCCGGGCAAGGCGTCGAGATCATCGGCATCCTCTACAAGGACCCCAAGGGTATCGAAGCCGCGCACGAACTGCTCGCGCAAGATGGCGATCCGTTCAAGCATATCGGGCTCGATCCGCTGGGCGATCTCGGCATCGACATCGGAATTTCAGGCGTGCCGGAAAGCTTCCTGATCGACGCCAACGGGCAGATCGTGAAGACCAAGCGCAACTACTTCACCGAAGAGGACCTGCCGGTCTACGTGAAGGCTTATCGCGATGAGGTCGCGAAAGCGTCGTCGCCTACCCCGACGAACTAACGCTTCGAGCGGGTTTTCTTTGCTGGCTTGGCCTTGGTTGCCTTCCTGACCGACTTGGGTGCTTCAGCAGCTTCAGCATGCATCGCATCAGCGGCGTCGGTCAGCGCCAGCAACGTCGCTTTGAACGCGGAACGACGGCTGGCGGGCAGGGCCGCAAGCAACGCCTTGTCGACTTCGCGCATCGCAGGTAGCGCGCCATCAAGCCGGCGGCGGCCTTCAGCGGTGAGGCTCACGGACTTGGCGCGGCCGTCATCCTCCGCGGCGGCACGAACGATGAAGCCCTTTTGTTCCATGCGGGCCATCATTTCGGCCAAGGTCGAACGATCAACGCCGGTGGCGTTCACGAGATCGGATTGGCTGGCGCCGTCAGCTTCGGCGATTGCAGCCAGCAGAACCGACTGACGCAGGGTGACGCCGTCCGGAATCTCGGCCTTGAGAAATATCTCGGAAGCGAACTGTTCTGCGCGCCTCAGCAGGTGCGACGGCGATTCCGACAGACGGAACACAGGTCCGCGCTTGCCATTTTTTTTGGCAGACTTGGAGATGGATTTTGCTGGCCGGGCCGACTTCTTGTCCGGCCGCCGCGTGGCATCTGCTCGGACGGTCATGTTCTGCACCCTTGCAAGCACCCATCAGTCATAGGGGTCCAAACGTAGTCGGATTCCAGCCCCCTCAAATGAGAATGTAGCGCTACCGCTTCCACTGTGCACAGCAAAAGGTCATGTTGGCGCCGTGAGCGACCCGCAATTTCCCATCTCATTCTCAACTAGCGTACCTCCAGGCGAGGACCGCGAGCGTCGTATCTGTGACACGTGCGGTTTCATTGACTACGCAAACCCTCGAATCGTCACTGGCGTCGTAGCGCATAGGGACGGCCGCATCTTGCTCTGCCGACGCGCTATCAACCCCAGAATGGGCTTCTGGACGCTACCGACTGGTTTTCTCGAGCTTGGTGAGAGCGTCGAGGAGGGGGCAAAGCGCGAGTCTCATGAGGAGGCACGCGCAGAACTCGAACTCGAAACGCTGTTGGGGGTGTATTCGATCCCACGAATTGGACAGGTACAGATATTCTTCCGTGCACGTCTCATGAACGATCCGTCACCCGGACCGGAAAGCCTCGAGGTCGGGCTGTTCGCATGGAACGAAATTCCGTGGAAGGAGCTCGCGTTTCCAACGGTGAAATGGGCGCTCGATCACCATCGGAAGACCGAGGGCAAGGCAGCCTTCGCGCCCTTTGGAAATCCGTCGGGTACCGATCAAATGACGCGGTGAAGCCATGGTCGATGGCAAGGTCATTCTTGAGACGCTGGAACTGGTTGCGGAACGGCACAGCGATCCGACGGCCGCGATCTACCAGCGCCTGTTCAATGCGCATCCAGAGCTCGAAGCACTGTTCTTGATGGACCGCGATGGCGGCGTGCGTGCATCGATGGTGCAGCAAGCCTTTGAATGAATCATCGATTATGTCGGGCCGAGACTCGTTGCGCCGCAGATCATCGCGTCATCGCGCATCCATCATGACGGCTACGGCGTGCCGGCAGAGCGTTTCGACGATTTCTTCGTGGCGATGCGCGACACGTTCCGCGACCTGCTCGGCGCTGACTGGTCGTCTGCGATGGATGCCTTGTGGTCGCAGATGCTGCGTGAGTTTGCAGCGATCCGTTGAACTAGGCTGCGTCAGCCTTCTTGTCAGCTTCGCCGTCTTCCGGCTGCTCGATATTGTGCTTCATCAGGAAGGGCAGGTTGGCCGCCATGAAGGCGATGGCCAGCGGGATCGACAGGAAGAGCTTCGAGTTGACCCAGAACTCCTTCGAGAAGTTTCGCCACAGAACTTCGTTGAGGATCGCCAGCACGACATAGAAAGCAGCCCAGCGCAGCGCGAAGATCTTCCAGGCGTGATCCGGCATCTGGAAGGCATGCTCAAACGCAGTCTTCCAGATGTTACGCCCGATCGCGAGACTGCCGAGAATGGTCACGGCGAACAGCATGTTGATGATGGTCGGCTTGATGAAGGCGAATGTCTCGTCCTGCAGCCACAACGTCAGGCCGCCGAAGGTCATCACGACGACGCCGGTGATGATCAGCATGGGCGGCAGCTTGCGGCCCTTGAGCAGGGTGTAACCGATTGCGGCGGCGACCGATGCCATGAACACACCCGTCGCCCAGAAGATCGCTGTCTGCTTCGAGAACGGTCCCGTCTCGTCCGTGAAGTTCTGCATCACATTGAAGACGATCACGAACGCGAGAACGGGTCCGATATCCGTCCAGACGTTGCCGGCTCCCTTGGGGAGCGACTTGCGGGTCTCGGGGGAGGGCGTTGTCTCGTTCATCAGGGTCACTTAGCGGGGAGGAGTAGTCCGGGTCAAACGCGGTGCGCACGGCGCGATGCGAATTGCTGCAAAGCCACGTGGGATTCTGCAGCATCGACGAAAAGAGCGACTATTACATAAACGGTTCCGTCCACGCGGGTCTTGAGCCGCAATTCCATCATGCCGCCAAATCCGGTCGCCAGCCGGGCGGGCGAGCCTGGGCCTGCGCGGGAGCAACTAGCCAAACTGCAAAATCGTCAATCCAGCAGCCAGAACGACGGCGGCAAGCGTACGACGCAAGCCAAATCCCTCCTTCAGGAACCACCAGCCCATGACGGCGGCGGCGACCACCGCCGTCTCGCGCATGGCCGAGATGTAGGCGACGGGCGCGATAGAGAAGCCGTAGAGCGCCATGGAGAAGGAGATCAGCGAGCAGATGCCTGCTCCGATGCCCGGCCAGAGAGCCGTGCGGGCCGCTGCCACAAATTTATGATGGCCGCGCGTGACATAGGCGATGACGTTGATGCCGATCCAGTCGAGCACAAACAGCCAGACGATGAAGCTCCACTGCGAAGGACCCGCGCGAACACCCTGCGCATCAATGACGTTGTAGATCGCAACGCACGCGCCAGTGGCCAACGCCCAGAGCAGGGCGGAATTGCGCACCCGGCGTGAGCCGCCGAAATTCTTCTCCGGCAGCGCGAAGACGATGGTGGCGAGACTGGCGATCAGGAGGCCTGCGATTGCCAGCGGCGATAAGTGTTCGCCAAGTACCAGAGACGCCGCAATGGCCGTCAGCAGCGGCGCGCTGCCACGCATGACGGGGAAGACAAGCGAGAGATCGCCCCGCGACAGCGCCCGCACGAGCGCGGTCTGATAGAGCCAGTGTGCGGGCAGGGAGAGACCCAGGATCATCCACGTTTGCGTGTTCGGCGGAGGCGCAACGAACACGAAGGGCAGCATCAGGATCGCGGAGGTGAAGGCCATCACGGCGCGACCGCCGAGAATGTCCTTGGCCGCCTTCACGAATGTGTTGGCTCCCGCCAGCGTCACCGCCGATCCAAGGCCGAGCGCAAGGGCGAGGACCGTGGGATCCACCCTAGTCGTCCAGCCCCACGAGTGCGCGCGCGAAGGTGTTGGCGCTGAAGGGGTGCAGGTCTTCCGCCTTCTCGCCGACGCCAACAAAGTGGATTGGGATCGGATGTTGCTCCGCAATGGCGACGAGCACGCCGCCCTTGGCCGTGCCGTCGAGCTTGGTCATGACGAGGCCGGTGACGCCCG
>DAINAT010000088.1:0-15440 GCA_036733305.1 Hyphomonadaceae bacterium | reverse complement strand
CAGGATCGAGCGGATACGCGGTTCGCGATCCAGCGCGGTAACGAGATGCATCTCGCTTGTGCCAGGGTTGGCGAAGCAGGCGGCGACGCCGCTATCCGCCAGCGATCCGATAATCGCCTCAGCGCCCGTCATCTCTGATTGCGTCATGCCTATCTCCCGGTCGCGGCGACCCTATCTGCGACCTAAAGAGGAGGCAAAGAGATGAGGCAAAGAAAAGCCGGCCCCGACACGCGGGACCGGCCGAAGAGCGCGCGTCGGGGGACGGAGATGTCATACTCTCCGCGCGCGTGAGGTTGGGATTCCGAGCCCTTGGGGAGGCAGCCGGACCCATCTGGCGGCATAGCGGTCAGCGTGCCGCCACCCAGACATCATTCAAACGAGCGGTATGGTGCGATCCGTCGCAAGAATTATCATGAATTGCGCGATTGCTGCGGAGAGTATGACGCAGCGCCGCAAAGAGCGCGCTAGCCGCCGCCACCGTGATGCACGGTCGCTTCCCGGTCGCTCTCCGGATAAAGATTGGCGCCGCATCGCTTGCAGTGCGCGGCATCCTTCTCATGCAGCGCCAACGTGCAGGCCGGGCACGCGTGGCGCACCTTGTCGCCGATCGCGATCGCGCGGATCAGCTGCAGGAACAGCGTGACGCCCAGCACCATCATCACGATGGCGAGCATCCGGCCCCACGTGCCCTGCATCGTGATGTCGCCGAAGCCTGTCGTCGTGAGCGTGCCGACGGTGAAATAGAGCGCGTCGAGATAGTTGCCGATCTTCTCGTTCGTTCCGTGCTGGCTGACGAACACCAGCGCCGCGACGATGAACACGAAGACAACAAGGTTCACGACCTTGGAAACGACGAACGAATTATAGTGCAGCCACTTGGCCGGCATGCGCTGGTGATCAAGAAACTCGAACGCCCGCACGAGACGCACAACCCGGAACACACGCAGGAAGACCATGTTCTGCGCGATGAACGGCACGATCATTGTGGAGGCAACCACGATGTCGGCGAGATTGGTTAGCTTCAGGAAGAACCGATACTTCTGCCGCTCGATATAGAAACGCGCCAGCAGGTCGAGCGTGATGACGGATGCGATCAACGCATCGATCACCAGCCACATCATCGTCGTCGGGTTGTCAGCGCCGTGCCAGGAAATCTCGGGATGAACGAGAAACAGGCCGATCGTGATCAGATCGAACGCCAGCATCGACCAGCGGAACACGCCCGGCCATTTTCCGGCGCCAGAATAGAGCCAGAACAGCGCCCGGTTCAGACCCTTGCGGTGCTCAACCATCTCAGACGTGCGGCAGCGTTTCGACGAACCGCACCGGCTCGCCCCTGCCCGGGGCCACGAGCGCGCCATCGCTCATCACCAGCAGGCCGCGCACGAACGTCGCCACCGGCCAGGCCTTCGCCTCGAAGCCATCGAACGGCGTCCACCCGCAGCGCGAGGCCGACCATTCATGCGTGATCGTCTTGCGCGCATTCATGTCGACGACCGTGAAGTCGGCGTCATAGCCCAGCGCGATACGCCCCTTGCCGGCAATGCCGAACACACGCTGCGGACCCGCACTGGTCAGCTCGATAAAGCGCTCAAGGCTCATCTTCCCGTCAGCCACATGGGTCAGCATCACAGGCACAAGCGTCTGCACGCCCGGCATGCCCGAGGGCGACGCCGGATAAGGCCGCGCTTTCTCTTCCTTGGTGTGCGGCGCGTGATCAGACCCGAGCACATCCGGCACGCCCTGGTTCACAGCCTTCCACAGCGCTGCGCGGTGCTGCTCGTCTCGGATCGGCGGGTTCATCTGGGCATAGCCCTTGAGGCGGATGTAATCCTCCGGCCCCACCAGCGTCAGATGCTGGGGCGTCACTTCGCAAGTGGCGATATCCTTGTTGGCCGCCAGCATCTCCATCTCCTCGCCCGTCGTGACGTGGAGAACGTGGATGCGCTTGCCGGTCTTGCGCGCAAGACGCAGCAGGCGCCGCGTCGATGAGATCGCAGCTTCCGCATCGCGCACTTCATAGTGCGAAACCCAGTCGCCCTGCCGCGCCAGCTTGCGGCGTTCGGCGAGGCGATATTCGTCTTCCGAGTGGAAAGCCGCGCGGCGCGAGATCGCGTTCAGCACACGCTCGACGCCCTCATCATCCTCGACCAGCAGCTGGCCGGTGGATGCGCCCATGAACACCTTCACGCCGCACACGCCCGGCATGCGCTCCATGATCGGCAGCAGATCCGTGTTGTCGTGCGTCGCGCCGGCATAGAAAGCGTGGTCGGTGTGCATCCGGCCTTTGGCGCGGGCGAGCTTGTCCTCCATGATCTCGGGCGTGACGGTCGAAGGATCAGTGTTCGGCATCTCGAAAACAGCCGTCACGCCACCCAGCGCCGCCGCGCGCGATCCGCTTTCCAGATCTTCCTTCCACTCCAGCCCCGGCTCGCGGAAGTGGACCTGGCTGTCGATTACGCCCGGCAGGATGTGAAGCCCGTGCGCCTCGAAAACTTCCCCAGCCTGCGAAGCGTCGAACGAGCCGATGCCGGCAATCTTGCCGTCTTTCACGGCCACGTCGGTCACGGCGATGCCGCCCGGCGTCGCCACGCTTCCACCCTTGATGATGAGATCAAATGTCGGGGGCATCAGTCAGCTCCTGCTGGTCTGGCGCTGTCCTAGACCCGCTGACCAGATTCTCCAAGCTGCTGTCAGAGTCTGAGGATCGAACACGCCCGAAGCTGCAAAAAGCAGCGGCAGGAATCGGAAGGGCGGCCCTTTCGGACCGCCCCTCCCATCACCCGCGCCTTTGCCGGCGTCTATAGGTACACCTGTTCGCGGGAGGAAAGGCGAAAGCCTCTCCCGCGTAGCGATCAGGTGTCCAATTCGTCTTGATACATGTCGGCCATCAGAGGGCCGTCGTGGGAGCTCAGCACTTTGAAAATATAGATCAGCAGAGCAGCGGCAATTACCGCCCAATGCAGCGCCGGATTCTGCGCTGCCTGCACCATCACTTCCCACATGTCTCGCTTGTCTCCCGCGACTTGAGTTCAACCTAGCGCACGCGAATTAACGAAGCCTCTCGCAAAACTTTCACAGAGGTAAGCAACGCAAATTTTTTGAGGGGTGGTTGGCCGGTTTCGGCCTCATGTCCGCGTATCGCGGAAGCGTTCTGCGGCTAACCAACGTGACGCAGACTCTGCGGTTCCGCTTGCAGACGAAACTATTTCGATGGCAGGTGCTCGCTTATGGGAAACGGCGGTCCGAAAAATCGCAACGCATCGTACACGCCTGGCTCACCACGCGCCTGGCAACGCATGCTATCGGGTCGCAGGCTCGATCTTCTTGATCCCTCCCCGCTCGATATTGAGATCGAAGATATCGCGCATGGTCTTGCGCGTGTGGCGCGCTGGAATGGCCAGACAAAAGGCGAGCACGCTTTTTCCGTGGCGCAGCATTCCGTGGTGGTCGAAGAGTTCGTCGCGCGTCTGTGGCCGGAATCATCAGCCGCTGACCTGCTCGGCGCGCTGCTGCATGATGCGCCCGAATATGTGATCGGCGACATGATCTCGCCGTTCAAGACCGCGCTTGGCGTCGACTACAGGCAGTTCGAAGCCCGGCTCGAAGCTGCAATCCGCCTCCGGTTCAGCCTGACGCCGCATATCAGCGACACTATCAAGGCGCGCATCAAGCAGGCTGACCAGTGCGCCGCCTTCTTCGAGGCGACCCGCCTTGCCGGCTTCGACATTGATGAGGCGCTGTCCTTCTTCGGAGCCCCGCCGCCGGGCCCTGCCCCCGACATGACGCCCCTGTCGCCGATCGACGCTCAGGCCCTTTTCCTGCGCCGTTTCGCTGAACTGATTTCAGACGTCGATGCGGACGCAGCAAAAGGCTAGGCTTGCCCCATGACGATCTGGATCTGCTCCCTTGCAGCGGCCCCCGACATGGCCCAACGGCTGAAGCCGTCGCGTGTCGTTAGCCTGCTGAGTCCTTACGATTCCTTTCCAAGCTTCTCGGGGCTGCAAAAAGACCTTCATCTGCAGGTGGCCATTCACGATATCGCTTCAGATATCGGTGATTGGCAGGCCCCGGCGCAAACCGACGCCGAGCAGGTTATCCGCTTTGTGGAAGGCTGGGACCGCGCAGCGCCCATGCTGATCCATTGCTGGGCCGGTATTTCCCGCTCGACCGCCAGCGCCTTCATCACGGCCTGCGTCCACAATCCCAAGACCGACGAGGAAGAGATCGCCTGGGCGATCCGCGACGCCTCCCCCACCGCCTCGCCGAACGTGCGCCTGACCGCTCACGCCGACGCCCTGCTCGGCCGGAACGGGCGCATGATCCAGGCGGTTGCCGCCATCGGGCGCGGTCAGATGTCGGAAGAAGCCCGCGCCTTCTCGATCCCGTCCATCTATGGCGGCGATGCATGACGCCCCCGATTGCCGTTGGCCTGTCCGCCGTGATCGTGGCTGCCGACGCCAATGCGCCCTACGCCCTCGCCACGCGCCATGCCGACAACGCCACCGGCCTTCCCCACGGCCGCTTCGATCCGGCAGGACACCGCACCTTCGAACTCGGCCTGCGCAACTGGGTTCGCGCACAGACGGGCTTCGAGCCCGGCTATGTCGAACAGCTGTACACCTTCGGCGATCTCGGCCGCGAACTTCCGCAGGCTGAACTTGACGATGCGCCCACCGGCGCGCGGCTTATCTCTGTTGGCTATCTCGGCCTCACGCCCGAACGCACCGATATCTCCGGCTTCGATGCCGTATGGCGCGACTGGCATCGCTACTTCCCGTGGGAAGACCATCGCAAGGGCCGGCCCGACATCATCGATGAAGTCTTTGCGCCCGCTCTTCTCGCGTGGGCGGATGCGAGCGGCAAGAACCGGTCCGCTCGTCTCTCGCGCACGCAGATCGCGTTTGGTCTGGATAGTCAGCCATGGATCGAAGAGCAGACGCTCGAGCGTTACGAACTTCTTTACGAGGCCGGCCTTGCGCCAGAAGCCGCGCGCGACAGCGGACGCAAGACGTCGACAGCGCCGCCCGAAGCGCTCGGCGAGCCGATGATCTCCGATCACCGCCGCATCCTCGCCACCGCGATCGGACGCCTGCGCGGCAAGATCAAATACCAGCCCGTGGTCTTCGAGCTGATGCCCGACAAGTTCACGCTGCTCGACCTTCAGAAAGTGGTCGAAGCCATTCTTGGCCAGCCCCTCCACAAACAGAACTTCCGCCGCTCGCTTGATCGCTCGGAACTCGTCGTTGGTCTGGGCCAGTTCACGCAGGCCACCGGCGGCCGCCCCGCCGAGCTCTTCCGCTTCCGCTCCGAAGCCCTGCGCGAGGGCCACGTCCCTGGCGTCCAGACACCCCGCGCCTGAAGCCGCGCCTAAAGAGCCTCGGCAGATTATTCCTCTCGACGAAATGACAGATTTATGAGAACCTAGTTATGCTCACATTGAGCTTAAGTCGGGCTATCCATCCGTGAAGCGCCTTTCTCTTGAAAGGCATTTTTTCGGGCCCACCTTATGCTCACATTGAGCAAAAGGGCGTTCTCCGCCCTGCTGGAGCTGGAGGGACCTAGAATGGCCCGTGTGATCGAGTTTGGCCCTGGCTGCGACATCCCCGTCGCCCGCCGCAGGCCGTCTGCCTCGGAGAAGCGTGGGCTCGCCTACACGGACGAGGTGAAGGCAGCGACCGATCCCCTGTACCCGCAGGTGAAGGACTTCGTGACGCCCATGGAATGGCCGGCCATCGCGCCGCTCGTCTTCCACATCAACAAGCTCAAGAAACAGCGTGACGCGGTCATCCTCGCGCACAACTACATGACGCCCGACGTCTTCGCCCTCGTCGGTGATTTCCGCGGCGACAGCCTGCAACTGGCCCGTGAAGCCGCCGTGACGGACGCCAAAGTGATCGTCCAGGCCGGCGTCCACTTCATGGCCGAAACCTCGAAAATCCTGAGCCCCGACAAGACGGTGCTGATCCCGGACATGCGCGCCGGCTGCTCGCTTGCCTCGTCCATCACGGGCGAGGACGTGCGCCTGATCCGCAAGAAATACCCCGGCCTGCCGATCGTCACCTACGTCAACACGACGGCAGACGTGAAAGCCGAATGCGACATCACCTGCACCTCGTCGAACGCGACGCAGGTCGTCGAACACGTTGCCGCGAAGTGGGGCGTCGATCGCGTGATCATGGTTCCGGACGAGTATCTGGCCCGGAACGTTGCCGCCAACACCAGCATCAAGATCATCGCCTGGAAGGGCCATTGCGAGGTCCACGAGAAGTTCACGGGCGAGGATGTGCGGCAAATCCGTGACGCTCACCCGGGCGCCATTGTACTGGCGCACCCCGAATGTCCTCCAGATGTCCTTGAAGAAGCCGACTTTGCGGGTTCAACTTCCGCACTGTCGAGCCACGTCAAGGAATCAGGCGCCCGGAAGGTCGTCCTCCTGACCGAATGTTCGATGAGCGATAACGTCGCCGCGGACAATCCCGGCGTGGAGTTCGTCAAGCCATGCAATCTCTGCCCGCACATGAAGCGCATCTCGCTGGAGAACATCTACGACGCTCTCGTCGAGATGAAGCACGAGGTGACGGTGCCGGAGGACGTTCGCGTCCGCGCCAAGGCGGCGATCGACGCGATGCTGTCGCTCCCGAAACCGAAAGTGTTCCCGAAGTTCAAGGTCGGGGCCGACGTGTACGAGCCCGTCGAGATCATATGAGCTTCTCGCCGGTCAAACGCCTGGCTGCCATCTTCGGCTGCACGATGGTGCTCGCCGCAGCCATGCCGGCGTTTGCCGACGACATCGCGGGCGACTGGCTGTTCGACACCTCGAAGTTTGCGGACAACGACTGCCAGATCTCTGGCCGGATGACGTTCACGCCGACCAAGATCAAGAACACCTACACCTGCCTGTTCGTGTCCGAGCAGATCTGCGGCAAGCTCAACGGCAACCTCTACATCAAGGTGCAGCAATCCTGCACGGCGCAGCGCATCGGCAAGCAGGTCGCGATCAAGTCGAAGGTCGACAAGGTGCAGGAGCGTCGCCCGTTCGTGCCGCGCCCGGAAGACTGGTATCTCGCCGACAACTTCATCGTTCAGCTCTCGAACAACAAGGCCGAGATGAATGGCGAACACTATGACGAGCAGCGCAACCTGAAGGCGCGCTTCTGGCGCGACGTGGAACTGGTCGGATAAAATGCTGATGGCGGGGACGAGATGATCATCGCTCGACGCCTCGGCCTTACCGCCGTTCTCGCCTGCATTGCCGTCGCGCACAGCTTCGCTGACGACGCCAAGCCGCAAGCCGCACCCTCGCCTGCCGGCAGCTGGAGCTTCCAGACCAAGCCCATGGACTATGGCTGCGTCCTGTCCGGCGACATGACGATCACGCATTCCGCCAAAAAATCCTTCAAGTGTCAGTTCAAGGCCGTCTGGTCGTGCCAGACGCGCGCGCCCAAGTCCGTCACCACGGATCAGACCTGCGTCGCCACGCAGACCGGCGACAAGATCATCATCACCAGCCGCGTCAGGAGGATCACCAAGGTCGATCCGCCCGAGATGCTGGAGCTGTCGAAGACAAACTACGCCGCCGACCACTTCGAAATCACCATCGACGCGCATGGCGACGAAATGGAAGGCTTGTTCAAATCCTATGGCCAATCGCCGGTGAAATTCCGCAGGCGGCAGGACCTTGTTGGATGATCATCCAGTGACCACGACACGCGACATCCTCATCGTCGGCGGAGGCCTCGCCGGGCTGTTCCTGGCGCTCAAACTCGCGCCGCGACGCTGCACCGTCATCGCGCTCGCGCCGCTGGGCCAGGCCGCAGCATCCGCATGGGCCCAGGGCGGCCTCGCCGCTGCGCTGTCTCCGGAAGACGAACCCTCCCTGCACGCGATCGACACGGTCGCCGCTGGCGCAGGCATCGTCGATCCGGTCGTCGCCCGCCTGATCGCCGAAGACGGCCCCCACCGCGTCCGCGACCTGCTTGCGCTCGGCGTGCCCTTCGATCGCACCGCAGACGGTGAACTCGCCCTCTCGCTCGAAGCCGCTCACTCGCGCGCCCGTGTCGCGCGCGTCGCTGGCGATCTGGCCGGCAAGGCCATCATGGAAGCGCTGACCTACGCCGTCGCCGCCTCGTCCCACATCGAAGTCATCGAGGGCGTCAAGGCGCTCGCGCTGCTGCAGGATGCCAATGGCCGCATCGCCGGCGTCCTCGCGCAGGAAAAATCCGGCGGCCACTTCCAGATCCGCGCGGCAGAGACAATCCTCTGCGCAGGCGGCTCGGGCGGGCTCTACGCCATCACGACCAACCCAAAATCATCTCAGGCCGATGCACTCGCCATGGCCTATCGCGCCGGCGCGCTGATCGCAGACCCGGAGTTCGTCCAGTTCCACCCAACCGCCATCGACATCGGCCGCGACCCGGCGCCCCTCGCCACCGAAGCCCTGCGCGGCGAAGGCGCCCACCTTGTCGACCGCACCGGCCGCGCCTTCATGGCCGACTACCACAAGCTCGGCGATCTCGCCCCGCGCGACGAGGTGGCCCGCGCCATCCATGCCGAACGCGAAGCTGGCCGCGGCGCCTTCCTCGATTGCCGCAAGGCGATCGGTGCGCACTTCCCCGAACACTTCCCGACCGTTTTTGACGCTTGCCTGTCCGCCAGCATCGATCCACGCATCGCGCCGATCCCTGTCGCGCCAGCGATGCACTACCACATGGGCGGCGTCGTCACAGACCTGTGGGCGCGCACCTCGCTCGAAGGCCTGTCGGCCTGCGGGGAAAGCGCCTCCACCGGCGCGCACGGCGCCAACCGCCTCGCCTCAAACTCGCTTCTCGAAGCCGTCGTCTTCGCTGAACGCGCCGCGCGCCGCCTGAAGGACGCAACACTCACGCAGCCCGGCGAAGCCACCGCCATCGCGCCGCCGGACATGAACGAGCTCACCATGGTCGAACTGCGCAAGCGCATGCATTCGCAGGTCGGCGTCGTGCGCGAAGCCAGGGGCCTCACGACCACGCTCGACTGGATCGACGCCGCCACGCAAAATGTCGGCCCGGCCCGCGCCCTCCTCTCCGCGCGGCTCATCACGGCTGGCGCTCTGGCGCGCGAGGAAAGCCGCGGCGGCCACTACCGCTCCGACTTCCCGGAAACCCGCGCCCCTCACCGCACCTTCATCCGCCGTGGCGAAGACGGCGCACCGCTGATCCAACATTCCGCGATTGCGGACGGAGACTGACATTGAGCGACCTTCTGCCAATCCCCGCCCTGCCTGACATCATCATCGAGCCGCTCGTGCGCCTCGCGCTTGAAGAAGACTTCGGCCGCGGCGGCGACATCACCACCGACGCGGTCATCCCGGCTGCCACGCGCATGCGCGCCATCATGGGCGCACGCGAAGCAGGCGTCGCCGCAGGCTATGACGCCGCCCGCCTCGCCCTCCGCCTCGTCGACCCCGACGCCAAGTGGACCACACTCGTCGAAGAAGGCGTCGCCTTCGAAAAGGGCGCAGCCCTCGTCCGCATCGAAGGCTCTGCGCGCTCCGTGTTGATGGCCGAGCGCGTCATGCTGAACTTCGTCGGCCCGCTCTCCGGCATCGCCACGCTCACCTCGCGCTTCGTCGCAGAGGTCAAAGGCACAAGCGCGAAAGTCACCTGCACCCGCAAGACCAGGCCGGGCTTCCGCGCCCTAGAAAAGCGCGCCGTACGCCTCGGCGGCGGCGTGAACCACCGCCTCGGCCTCGACGACGCCATCCTCATCAAGGACAACCACATCGCTGCTGCAGGCGGCGTCGCAGCCGCCCTCAAGCGCGCTCGCGCGGCCGTAGGCCACCTCCGCGCCATCGAGATCGAAGTCGACGGCCTCGACCAGCTGCGCGAAGCCCTGCCTTACAAGCCCGACGCTGTCCTGCTCGACAACATGTCGACCGCGATGCTGAAGGAAGCCGTCGCCATCGTCGGCGATCAGGCCAAGACCGAAGCCTCCGGCGGCGTGCGCCTCGATACCGTGAAGGCCATCGCGCAGACAGGCGTCGACTACATCTCGTCAGGCGCGCTGACGCACTCTGCGATCAATCTCGACGTAGGTCTGGATTTCGAAGCCTAGGTTTCGACCACAAGGCATCGACTAGAGCGGACGCGTATCAGCAACCTGCGTCGCCGCCACCGGCGTCGGCGTTGGCGAGATTGCCGCCGTCTCGGCGCTAGCGGGAACCAGCGACACAGCAGTCGGCTCGACCGGATCGGCAGCTTCTTCACCGCCAGCCGCAATCAGATCCACCCCAACCGGGATCGCCTGCTCGCGCTGCTCCTGCGCCTGCAGCGCGATGCGAGCCGTCGTCCACTCCGCCGTGGTTTTCGGGAAGCGATAGAAGATGTGCGTGCCGATGACTTTCGTCTCGACCATGCCGGCCTTCCAGTACGGGTTCACGTAATCCGTATGGTAGTGCGTGGCCTTGTTGGTCAGCGGCTTGTTGAGGCCGAGCATGACGTTCATCGCCACAGCCTTGGCGCGATCCCACGCCGGGCCGCGCGGCTTGTTATGCAGCGAGCCATCGCAGGTGAAGGTGAACTGGCAGCCCGTATCGCGGTACTGGCCCTGATAAACCACGCCACACACCGTCTTCGGGAAGCGCGGATCGCGAACGCGGTTCATCACCACTTCCGCGACAGCAATCTGGCCATTCGCCGTTTCCGAGCGCGCCTCGAAATAGACGGCCTGGGCGAGGCAATCGATCTCGTCCTGCTCGCTATGGCCGCCGCCAAGATTTTCCAGCGTGAAGCCCACCAGTCCGCGCAGCGCGAAGCTGTCACGCGAACGGATGGTCACGTCCTCATCCGTGAGAACGGCAGGCGACGACGCTGCAGCCTGCTTCAGCAGGGCCTGGGGCGAGGCAGTATTTGTGAAAGAAACCAGTCGCGCGGGCTGGCCTTCTGCGGCCGACTCAGCTGCGATGGATTGTGCGAGGACGATGGCGTCGGCGCGGTAGGCTTCCTGATCTTTCTGGTCGCCAAAGCGTTGCGAGATGAGCGGCCCGCCAAACGCGAACACGGCCGCACAGGCGCCGATCGTCAGCACGCGCTGACGGGTCTGCCGTTTGTCGGAGTCCGACATCCTCGACCACCACCCGACAGCCGCTGTAACCGCGGCCTCCAGATGGGCGAGAATAAGACTGAGTGCTTTCGGGAGGTTTAACACCCCAGGCATCCCCTTAATCTTCGTAAACCGAAACAACGGCTGGGCGCCCGCGCGCGCCCGAAGTGACACTCCAAACCAAACACCCCGTCGCTTTTCTTTTTTGAACTGCGCGACGTACAGCCGCCCTATCTGGGCCTTTGGTACCGGGCAACCCCGGGAATCCTGTCAGGAGAGTTTCGCAAATCCCGCGCCAGGGAGAGCCAGCCCCGCATCCAGTCTCCTGGAGGGCGAGCTGTTAACCTTCGCGTTTACGAATAGCCCCTCTTTTCAGGTCGGTTTTTCCGATCCGAGGAGTCCAGATAGGGTCCGGCGGCTTGAGAGCAACACCCGGAACGATTCACCATAACAGGGATTTGAGCGCCCAATTTGGCTCGGACGCTACGTCAGCCGACTCCTGTGGATAAACTTTCGGCACGTCCCAAAATTCGCCTGGGACGTGCCGTAAGGGTCAGGCCCTGTCCCGGGCCAGCGCACGCAAACCGCGCCAATTGCCCGTAATCGCCAGCGTAATGCCCGGCTTCTGGATGTTCACGAACAGCGTTTCGCCATCGGGCGAGAAGCACGCGCCGCAGAACTCGGATTTGCCCGGATCGGCATTGCGCGCGAGCGTGTAGATCAGGCCATCGGGCGCAACCGCGCGAACGAAGTTGTCGCCGTCGCCATCCTCGCACACGATCAGTTCACCACGTTGCGACGCGACGATGTTATCGCACTTCTCGAAGTCGCTTTCGCCCCTGCTCTCCACGAACAGCTCAAGCTGGCCCGGCGCATCCGCCTCGCGCGCGGAGCCTTCAAACAGGCTCGGTATGTAGCGCCAGATCTGACCGATCTGCGCCGCACCGCCCGACGTGCAGGTGAAATAGACCGCCGGCCCCGCCGCCTCGAGCGCGAACGCCAGCCCCTCGCCACGCGCGAAGATCGCCGCGCCAGCCTTGCGCCCCCGCAGACGCAGATCGCCATCCGGCGCTTCCACATCGCTCATGTCGATCCAGCGCACCGCATAGTTCCGGTTCTGGATCATGCGCAGCGCCGGATCACCGCCCTGCTCCTTCGACCAGTTGCGCGTATCCGCACCCGCCTGCTCCACCAGCGCCAGCGCCTGCAGACGCCCACCCTTCGCCAGTTGCCCACGCGCAGCCGGCAGGAAGCGATAGAACAACGAGTCGCCCGTATCCTCGGTCAGGTAGACAATGCCCGTCGCCGGATCGACAGCGGTTGCTTCATGCGCGAACCGTCCCATCGCCGTCAGGGCGACAGGCTCGACCGGCTTGGTCAGCGCGGCGGGAACCTCGAAAACGAAACCATGACGCTGGCTCGCATCGGCGCCCGGCATCATCTGCGTCTCTTCGCACGACAGCCACGAACCCCACGGCGTCGGCCCGCCTGCGCAATTCACCGCCGTCCCCGCCAGCGACAGGTGCGTCCGCTCCACCCGCTTGGTCTTGAGGTTCACCAGCGCCGTCGTCGTCCCGCCCGCAAACGGCTTGCCGCCCGGCGAGAGATCATAGATGCGATCCCGCGAGATCTTGGACGTGCGCGACAGGTCCGCCCCGAAAGCCGAAACCGGCGACGTCGCGCCCAGCTCGTGGTTGCGCACGATCAGGCAACGATCAGCATCGCCCTCGATCGGAAACGCCGCCATGCCATCATGCGCCCCGGGCTCCAGCAGCCCGTCCGACATCTCATCGCCCGTCCGCGACAGCACGACGTAGGACAACCCCGGCGCCAGATCGAGCAACCCCTTCGGGTCCGGCTCCAGCGCCAGCGACGACACCCGCTGGTTCACCGCAGGCCGCCCCGCAGCCGCCGTCACGCATCCACCCAGCAGCTGCAACGCAGGCGCAGCCACCGCCACGCTGGCGGCCGAACGGATCAGATTGCGGCGGGACAGGAACATGGGCGACCCTCGGAAACTGGCCGCCCTCTACCCTGCTTTGGCACGCCTGCGCGTGAAGATTTTGTGGCTCAGCGCGCCTTCTTCAGCACCGCATGCGCCGCCGCCAGTCGCGCCACCGGCACGCGGAACGGAGAAGCCGAGACATAGTCCAGCCCGGTTTCCTCGAAGAAGAAGATCGAGGCCGGATCGCCGCCATGCTCGCCGCACACGCCCAGCTTCAGCCGCGGACGCGTCGCACGCCCACGGTCGCAGCCAATCCGCACCAGCTCGCCCACGCCATCGCGATCGATCGAGACGAACGGGTCCTTCTCGTAGATGCCGCGCTCCTCATACGTCTTGAGGAAGCGCGAAGCGTCATCGCGCGAAATGCCCAGCGCGGTCTGCGTCAGGTCGTTGGTGCCGAAGGAGAAGAACTCCGCCTCCTCCGCAATATCGCCCGCACGCAGAGCCGCACGCGGCAGCTCGATCATCGTGCCGACCAGATACTCCACCTGCGCCTTGCGCTCGTTGAACACGCGCTCAGCCGTCTGCACCACGATGGCGCGCATCAGCTCCAGCTCGCGACGCGTAGCGACAAGCGGGATCATGATCTCCGGGATCGGCGCACGGCCGGATTCCTTCGCCACATCCAGCGCCGCCTCGAAGATCGCACGCGCCTGCATCTCGTAGATCTCGGGATACGTCACGCCGAGACGGCAGCCCCGGTGACCCAGCATCGGGTTGGACTCATGCAGCTCTTCCGCACGCGCCTTCAGCAGGTCAGCCGAAATGCCCGACTGCTTCGCAACGCCCGCAATGTCCTCATCGGTATGCGGCAGGAACTCGTGCAGCGGCGGATCGAGCAGGCGGATCGTCACCGGCAGCCCCGCCATGATCTTGAAGATGTCGGCAAAGTCCTGCCGCTGCATCGGCAGCAGCTTGTCCAGCGCCTTGCGGCGGCCGCGCTCATTGTCCGCGAGGATCATCTCGCGCACCACCGGGATACGCACAGCGTCGAAGAACATGTGCTCGGTACGGCAAAGGCCGATGCCCTCAGCGCCGAACTTGCGCGCCGTCTCCGCATCCAGAGGCGTCTCCGCATTCGCCCGCACCTTCATGCGGCGCGATTGATCCGCCCATCCCATCAGCTCGCCGAAATCGCCGCCCAGCTGCGGCTCCACCATCTTCACCGAGCCAACCAGCACCTGCCCCTTGGCGCCATCAACCGTGATGATGTCGCCCTTCTTCAGCGTACGTGAGCCAACGCGAACAATACCCTTCTCGGCATCGATCTGCAGCGAACCCGCGCCACACACGCACGGCCGCCCCATGCCGCGCGCCACGACAGCCGCGTGGCTCGTCATGCCGCCGCGCGCCGTCACGATGGCCTTTGCCGCGTGCATGCCCTGAATATCTTCCGGCGACGTCTCGATCCGCACCAGGATCACAGCCGTGCCCTTGGCCGCCAGCGCCACAGCTTCCGCCGGCTCGAACACAACTTGCCCCACAGCCGCGCCAGGCGAAGCAGGCAGGCCCTTCACGAACACATCGCGCACTGCATCGTCCGCAATCGCCGGGTGCAGCAGCTGGTCCAGCTGCGCGGGCTCAAGCCGCAGCACAGCCTCTTCCTGCGTGATCAGCCCTTCCTTGCACATGTCGACGGCCAGCTTCAGCGCCGCATGCGCCGTGCGCTTACCCGACCGCGTCTGCAGCATGTAGAGCGTACCCTGCTCCACCGTGAACTCGATGTCCTGCATGTCGCGATAGTGCGTCTCCAGACGCGTCGCGACTTCCAGAAGCTGCTTGTAAGTCTCCGGCATCGCCTCTTCGAGCGACAGGTCCTCCGACTTCAGGTCCGCCTTGCGCGAGTTCGAGATCGGCGCAGGCGTGCGAATGCCGGCGACCACGTCCTCGCCCTGCGCATTCACCAGATACTCGCCATAGAACCGCTTCTCGCCGGTCGACGGATCGCGCGTGAACGCCACGCCCGTAGCCGAGCTCTCGCCCATATTGCCGAACACCATCGACTGCACGTTCACAGCCGTGCCCCAGCTCTCCGGAATATCGTTCAGCCGCCGATACGTGATCGCCCGATCATTCATCCAGCTCGCAAACACCGCGCCGATGGCGCCCCAGAGCTGATCCTTCGGCTCCTGCGGGAACGGCTTGCCGATCTTCTTCTCGACCGCCTTCTTGTAGAGCGCGATCACCTCGATCCAGCTCTCCGCGCCCAGATCCGTATCCAGGTTGAAGTCGCGGCTTTCCTTGTAGTCGTCGAGAATGTGCTCGAACTCATCATGCCCGATGCCGAGCACAACGTTCGAGTACATCTGGATGAAGCGGCGATAGCTGTCATAGGCAAAGCGCCGGTCGCCCG
>DAINAT010000087.1:0-15502 GCA_036733305.1 Hyphomonadaceae bacterium | reverse complement strand
ACGACTACCTACCCAAGCCGATCACCGCGGAAAGCCTCCCGGTCATGATCACCAAATGGGCGCAAGCGAGGACCGACGCCAAATCGGACGCGTCAGGTCAACTGGATGTAATGGCCTCGTTGCGCAGTCGGTTTCTTCTCCGCAGTCGCGACGATTTGCAACGAATGAACGAGCTAGTCGCGAGCGAAGAGGGCGTGGTCTCGCAGGAGTTGTTCGCCCTGGTTCATCGCTTTGCGGGAACTGCTGGGACGTTTGGCTATGTCGAAGCCGGCCAGGCGGCGCAAGTGATCGAAAGCGCGATATCGGCGGGAAGAGCCCCAGATTCTCAAAGCTTCGAACCGCTGCTCAGGGCCGTCGAGAGCATGGTCCGCGCAGCATAGCTCCTAACGACGAACGCCGGCCGCATCACGATGGTGCGGCCGGCGACGCGGCGTTTCCCCGACGATAACTCGTACTCAACAAAGACGACGCTGGGTTGGCCGGGGCTAGGGGCTGATTGGCCATCCCGAGCGTTGTCTGTCGCCAATCTGACGCGCTATGCTCGCAAACGCCTCTCAGCCCGTCGTTGGGATCAAAATTTGAATGGATCCATCCTAGTTGCCGAAGACGATGACCTGCTGAGGGCGTTTATCCTCGCGGGACTCAAACAGGACACGTTCTTAGCTTACGGCGTGAGCAACGGTGAAGAGGCGCTGCAGCTCGCCCTCACACGTGATTTCGACTTGCTGGTACTTGATCGGAATCTTCCAGGCCTGGACGGTTTGAGTGTTCTCAAGATGCTCCGTTTGCGAGGGGTTATCGCGCCTGCGATGTTTCTGACCGCTCTCGGCGCGACGGGTGATCGCGTGCAGGGGCTCGACTCTGGCGCGGACGACTACATGACCAAGCCATTCGCGATCGAGGAGTTTCTTGCCCGGGCGCGAGCGCTGCTCAGACGCCCGAAGCAACCGCTGCCCCGGACACTTTCCTTTGGTCGCCTGGTACTGGACCTGACGCGCCATGAAGCGTTGGTCGATGGTCATGGGATCGATTTAACGGCCCAGGATATCGTCTTGTTGTCCGTTTTCCTGAAAGCACCAGCGCGCGTATTCAGTCGCGAATCGCTGCTCGACCAAATGGGCGGCGACGAAATTGCTCCTGCGGCCGTCGAGCATGCGATTAGTCGCCTCAGAAGAAAACTTGATGCAGCCGGCGTGCGCGATGTCATCAAGACAGTTCGGGGCGCCGGGTACCGCTTGAACGGCTGACCGCAACCGCTTCAAAACCCGCGTCTTGGTTGCCAGCCTCATGTTTCCAAGAGTATAGCGGGCCGCTCGCGCGCAAAAAGGTCAAGGTTTTAGAGCCGATATTAAGCGCGCTAGCGCCGACGCCAATTTCCAAGGCCGCCAGCGCGTGACCACGGGTTGGCTCCTCAGGATCATCTCGAGGTTTTCGATCGCACTCGCATACTGACTTTGAGCTTTCGATCCTTTGGCCTGAGCCCTAGCGGTCATTGAGATCGCGCCGCGTGGATTCTGCGCGCGCGCTCGGAATCTGTCTTGAGCAGGGCGGCGGCGTAGTTGCTGCAAGCTCGCCGAAAGCCCAGCAAAACCTCACCCAGTTACCCTGACAGTTCTCTCAGTTGAGCTGTCAGCGCGCCGGATCACTCGCGGACGGTCAGCGGATCGCGATGGACCAAGGTATGAACCATCACGATCCGGACCGGTTTATCGTCTCGACCGCGGCGCACGCGCGCTCGTTCTTGTACTTTGATGTAGGCTCCCGACGAGCCGCGTACCCGTAGCATCTGGCTCAGTGTGTCACGCTCGCCATCCTGCAAGCTCTGGTAGCCTTGGCGCGCGGCAGCCTCGTCATCAGGATGGATTCTGCTCAACCAGTTCGAGATGTCTTCATCAGCGACGGCTGCGCCTTCGGCGAACAGCGTGCGCCAGCCCTCGGAGCTCGAAAGGCCTGAGTCGCTAATTCGCCATTCGAGGACGCCAGCATCGAGAAGATCGGCCGCGATCTCCGCTCGCGCTACGGCATCGGCGGATGTGTTAGCCCGTCGATCGCGTCGTCGCCATTCATTCTGCACGATGGAAACCGCTAGGATCAGCGCCAGCAACATGGGGGCGAATGCAGCGACCAAGACTTGCCAGTTCTCCTGAGTCAAGCGCCATACATCGACTTTTGCGCCGATGACATGAACCGCCAGCTGTCCGCTTGCGAGCGGCGCAGATGCCATTTCCGAATTGCTCTCGTCCGACTCGCGGGCGAGTTCGGAAACAGCCATGTCCTCGATCGACTGATGTTCCGCGGGCATTGCTGGAACAACCACGCGCGTTCGCGAGACGTCTGCGCCCGACGCCAAGATCAGGCGGCCATCCCTGTCGGACAGAAAGGCAAGAGGCGCCTTGGCGGCTGTGTTGCGCGCAAGCACGAGACTGTCGGTGAACACGCTGGCATCAAGCGCCAAAACCAGCGTGCGCGGAGAAGGCGCGTCCATCGGTATGGCGAGAAGGAGTGCGTTGCGCTCAGGCGCAGGCATGAGACGGGCGCGCTGGTCGATGCGGCGTGCGTCTTCAAACCGGAAGGGCGCGATGACCGGGCCGAAGCCCGTTGCATCGACCGCGCCGACATCGAGCTCAACCGACCCGGAAGCGTCAAGAATGGTCGCGCCGAGGATCGGTGAGTCAGCCGCAGCTTCCACGATGGCCCGGCGCGCCGCCAGCCGTTCCACGTCTGTCGCGTTTGGGGCAAGTGCTGCGTCAAGCGCGGCGCGATGCTTGAGGACGCCGGTTTCAGCCCTCGCCAGAATTGCCTCGATCTGCGTGGCGCCATACTGTGCGGCGACCGCGAGCCGGCTCCGGTCAACCTCGTGCGTCTTCTGTGACATCACGGCGAACAGCGCCACCAAACCGATCGCCAGGCCGATGCCGCCCGCGCGCCGGAGGGCGCCGATCAGCTTCGGATCGGCAAGATCGCTGACCCGCCGCACAAAAGCTGTTGGCGGCGGCTGCGAGAGTTGCGAGGCGGTGGATGGCTGCATGGCGTCACCAGATCCCGCGGCCATGGCCGGCAAAGTCGCCGCTTACAACGGATCGCCGGCCTTCCGGCGTGAACCGCAAGGAAAGCCCGAGCTGCACGTCGCTGTAGGCGGTCGAGGCATTGGCGGCGGCCCATCCGCCGACCGTCCAGTTCGCGCTGACGCGATAGGCGGCCTCAGCGCGGACCGCGCCAGCGACACTGGAGGACGCGCTTGATGCAAACTGCGCGCCCAAAGGATTCTGCAAGGGCAGGACAGGGGCGCTAGATTGCCGCGTCATCTCATAGGCAAGCGATCCATCCAGGCGCAGCATCCAGTCTTGCATCTCGGCGGTTTGGAGGTTCAGCGACCAGCCGGCGCGATGGAACTCCTGAGGGCTGAAGTACCCGCCATGGCCCCGCGTCTCGAAGTTGGTGTTCCTTGCATAGCTGTCGAACTGGTAGAACGGGCCGGTGGCGATGTAGTCAAAACCCGGCGCATCCAGCGTCTGTGCTCCACCGATGTCGATACGCACGCGATCATTGTTGGCGACGTTCAATCCTGTCAGCCGCGATGCAAGCACGCCGCCCGTAACGCGCACCCCGGGGGCAAGCGCGATGCTGGATCGCGCTTCAAGACCTGTCTCGATCACGGCGCCCCAGCCTGCGCCTCCCGCCGGATCACGCCGCCCTGCCAGGGAGGTCGCCGAGTCGTCCTTGGGCGTGGCGAAGGCGCGCGCTGCCACGGACCACCACGTTGCACGTCTTTCAATGGATGCTTCGGCGACGAGCGGCGCTCCGCCGATTGCGCGGCCTGGCGCCTCGGCGATCTGGACAGACAGTCGCATGGCGCCTTCCGTGCCTGCGGCGAAATAGGGAAGGGCGTGCTCAGTCCTGCCGCCAAGGGTGGAGTCGAGCGCCAGGCCGGTAACGCCGGCTTCCAGCAAGAACCCGCCGTAGGCGAAGCCGGTCGAAACACGCACCGCCTGCGCCTCGAACCGCCCATCGCCTGCTGAGTTGCGGGGCAGGCGGGCGGTGGTTGTCTGCTCGACCCATGGCGCGCCAACACCAGCCAGCCGTTGATGCCGCGATGGCGCCAGGCGTTGCGCTGTCGCAAAGTCCTTCCGCGCGATCGCGGCGTCTGCCTGCCCATTGACGAGCGCGGGCGCAAGCGGGCCTTGCCCTGCGCTGGCGAGCGTCGTCAACTCGTCGAGGCGATCCTCGCGTGCAGCGGCCAGCACAAGGCCCTCGGCGCTCTCCGCATCGGCGGACTGGACGTAGAGATCGCGAAACGCGAGTTCCGCCGACCGAGCCTCTCCAAGCTCAAGGCGTGTCCAGGCCTCACGCATCCGTGCGGGTCGAGCAACGCCGGCATAAGCCGACGCTTGCTGCGCCCATCCCAATGCGTCTCGGAACCGTCTCGCTTCGAAAGCGCCGGTCGCGCGGTCAAGCAGTGTTTCTCCAACAATGCGATCGGCATCACTGGAATACCCGACGCCGAGGTCGCGCAGGCGCGCAGCGAACGCCTCGGCCGCGTTCCAGTCCTTGTGTGCGCGGGCCTGCGCGGCGGCGAGTACAAGGGCGTCCGCAGCGACGGAGATCTGGCGAGTTTGAATATCATCCGGGCGAGTGACGTTGGAATCGAGCGCGAGAAGCGCCAGCCCCGGTGCGGGATCGTTCAGGCGCAAGCCGGCCAGCGCCTCGCCAAGCCTTGCCTCCTGGTCTGGACCGAGCTTGGCTGCCTCGTGAAAGAGCGCGCGCGCCAGCGCTGCGTCCGATTCCAGGATCGCCCAGCCGGCGGTGAGGGCAAGATCATGACGGCCGGAGTCGAACGCGAGAATCGCCGCGTCTGACCAGGCCTTGCCTGCGATCGCCTGCTTTAACTGGGCCTCATGCCGCGCGTCGCGAAGCGTTGCCAGCTCTGCTGGAGCCGGCGGCGAATGGTTTGGGGCCGTCGCCGTAGCCAGCAGCCGATCCAGGCCGTCAAGATTCAGCTGGCGCGCCGCACGCTCGACGTTCGTGGAGCGCTGTGCTGGCGTGCTGCACGTCGCAAACAGGTAGGTGTGAAAGGCAAGAAGCGGCTTCTGCTGTTCGAGGGCGGTGAGCGCTTCGCTACGCAGCCAGATGGCGTAGTCATCTTCGCATGCGGGCGCTTCCGGCGCGAGCGCGAGCACCTGTGTCCAGGTCCGGGTGGCGAAGGCATCACGCAGGCCGCTGTCACGCTGGCCCCGGGTGATCGCCGCCAAAAGCTTGTCATCCGGTCGCCAGGCGGGATAGCGCGTGCGCAGGCTGAGCACCTGGGTTTCCGCCATGTGCCAGTCGCCAGTCGCCAGCGTGTTCCATATCGCGCGAAGCGATTCCCTCGCGGGCGAGGCCGGTGCAAGCCTTTGCGGTTGATCCGGCGACCGGGCTGCGTCAGGCGTTTCGTCCGGAATCCCGAGGCGCGTGACGTTCACCTCCATTACGGCCTGCGCGCCAGCTAGCGGCGCGATTGCGAGAGCAACAGCGACCACGACAAGCTGGCGCAAACCGCGCAGGAAAGGCAAATGGATCGTCACTGTGCCCGGTTCCGTCGCCGCATGTAGTGAGCGATGCCGGCCAGAACCACGGCGACGGCGAAAATCAGGCCTCCAAGCGTCAGCACCCAGCGCCAGGGCGATTGCCCATTCTGCAGTGCGACGCGGTCGGCGCTCGAAGCGTCGCCCGAGAAGAAGGACTTGCCGACAGGCTGGACCGAAACGGTTGACGGGTCTTCGCGCCAAACCGCGGCGCTGCCCCTTAGCTGACTCCAGTGCGTAGGCTCGACAAGATGACGCACGGATGACAACAGCGCCTCGCTTGTTTGGGCTGTTACAACTGTCACCAGCTGGCCGCGATGGGACGCGTTTTCCGCCGACGCGATCAGGCCGCTGCTACCGAGGTCGGACAGTTGACGCAGGCGCACAAGATGGGCGCCGGACATGTCGTCCGGGAATTTCGGATCGTTCAGCGCAAGCCGGATTGGGCCGTCGATGAGGTTTCTTACGGCGGGCCGGGCGCCCACGATCAGCGTATGGATTTTGGCCGGCTCGGCCCCAAAGTCGAAGTCTATGCCGGAAAACAACGCCCCATGAGTCTGACCGAGCTTTGCCGCGAGGGTCCACACGGCTGCCAGCGTCTCGCTGCGATGATCGGCCGCCCGGATTGCGAACGGCGCCGTCGAGGCTGCGGAGAACGGAAAGCCGGTCTCGCTCAAGAGTGCGAGGTTTGGCAGCTCAGCATAGCTGGGTGAATTCGGAACCTGGATCATCGATGATCCGTCCAACACAAAGGCAAGATTCCTGTTGTTGCGCGTCGCGCAGGCGCCGGCCTGAACGCGGGCGAGTTCGGCGCTGAGGCGAACGGTGTTTCGCCCGGGACGGAAGTTGCGCGCCGGCAGTCGAAGTTCGTATCCGGAAGCGGCTTCACCGTCCGTCCGGGCCAGCGCCACGGCGCGGCGGAATATACCATTCACGAAGAGATTGAGGACGGAGCCCGGCTCAAGGCCTGCCCCATAGGCGAAGTCCAGCGATAGAATGATCTCATCCTTTTCGCGTGCGAAGAAGTCGGCCGGCAGTTCGAACGACAGGTCGAAAGCGGCCGATTCCTCACCGACTGTGCTTTTGGACGCCAAGCCCAACTGCTCGAAAGTGTAGGTCGCGCCGGTGCGAAGCGGGCCGTGTGCGCTGAGCGCAAAGCCTCTGGGAGCATCTTGTTCGCTGATTTGCATGCTTGTGGCGTCGGCCAGGGGAAAGCCGGTGACGCCAAGAGCCAGGACAGCCCGCGTGACAGCTTCGTCCGTGTGACCGGACGCCACGATCACGAAGTGCGTTGGATCAAGCGGGGAGGGCCCGACGGCGAGATAGCCCTCTTCCTTGTCCACTGTACGGGGATCAATCGCCAGCAGGGCTCCCACTTCCGCGAACGTGCCAACGATGATGACGTCGGTATCGCGGTTGGCAAGCGCAAGGCGTGGGGCCGGCGATCCCGTAACGCTACTGGAAACCGCCCGGGCCGAGGCATGAGAGATTTCGGGTAGCTTGAACGAAAGGCGATTTGTGACGGCTTGGGCCGACAAGGCGCCCCAGGTGAGTTGCGCGCGACGCGGCTCTCCGGCTGCCGTAACGATCGTGAGATGTTCGACGCCGCCGACGCCTGGCGACAGGAAACGGTCGAGATCGGCGAGAGTCCAAGCGAACTTGCGCCGCTGGTAGCTCACCTCAAGGCTGGAGCGTTCAGTATCGATCTCCGTCCACAGTTCATCCGCCGTCGGGTCCTGACAGTCAAACGTGTAGCGCTGGACAGCCTCGAAACCGAGCGTGTTGAAACCGGGCTTGAAGCCGCCAACGATCGACACTGAATCCATCGCCCCCGTCAGCCCTGTCGCCGCGTCCAGTTGGGCGGCGAACTGGCTGTTCAGCGAAAGTCTCAGATGGGCGCTGGTGGAGGCTTGGGCGCGGCTGGTTGCATGACGCAGGACGAGTCGGACGGACTTGATATCGGCCTGGGGCGCGAGCGCGAATGAGAGATCCTCGCGTGCCGAAGCACCGTTAAGACGCATGCTACCCTGTTGCGCACGCAGCGTCGTGAGCGGCGCTGCAAACTGACTGGTCCCGTTCGCGAGATCGCGGCTGGTGGCCGCCTTCGGCGGAGCGCTGCGTGCGAAGACGTCCTGGGCGCCGGCAGGAGCGACAAGCCATCCGGTGGCGACAAACGTCATCAGCAGGGAAGGGGACAGGCGTTTCATGTGCGAAAAACTTTGCTGCGAATGACGGTCAGGTGATCGAGGGCGCCGGTGACGCCCTGATGCGCGAGGAAGCCGATCTGGCCGATGACGCCCCGCGAGCTCACGCGCTTGTCCTGGAATGCGCGCCAGTTTTGGCTGCGCGAGTAGACAAGCGCCACGACGGTGCGCCACTGGGCGGCGGTCTTGAGTTCGAACCGGAGGCCGACGGCCGCTTCGCCGCCTTGACGAACGATCGACTGGACGTAGAGATCGAGCGGGAAGTGGGACGCCGCGCCCAGCAGACGGGCGTCGATGCGCACCACTGAGCCAGGCGACAATTGTTCGGCAGACAGTGCGTCCGCGACGACGCCGATCCCGGTAACCGAGATATCCGTCATGCGCACGCTGAGCCGTCCGGAGGCGCCTGACAGTTCGATGGAGGCGGCGCGATCAATGCGCGGGAACACGCGGCGTTGGGCGCGTTCATAGAGCGCGCCAAGTGCGCCGATCAGCAGGAACAGGTGGAAAGTGTTCCACAGCAGTGCGACGACGATGTAGCCGGCTATCTGAGGTTCAAGTAGCATGCGGACAAGGCCCGCCACTTCCGCAAGACCGACAACCGCGATCAGGATGTAGAACGGCCGCGCCAGCGGCGAGACGAAGTTGCGTTCGAGCGACTCACCCTTAGGCGTCACGTCGAATGTCGGCGCGCGGGGATTGCGGAACACCCGCAGGATCGCGCCCGAGCAATGCACGGCCTGGACGATCTCGTAAAGTTCCGAGGCGAACACCCATCGGCTTCCGCCGTAAAGCATGCTGGTGAGAAGCAGCGCGCCAATGACGTGCGGCACACCATACGCCAGGAAGTACTCCACGCCCACCGCGTAGATCTGGATGCCGAAGATCAAGTACACGAGTGGCGTGAGGATGAAGGCCATACGCGCTAGCGAGAAGAACCAGAAGAAGCACGAATTGAGATAGCCAAGCCGTTGCGCCAGCGTCAGCCCAGTCTTGACCAGTGGGTTCTTGAGCAAAAAGATTTGCGCCATTCCCTGCGCCCAGCGCATGCGCTGGACGATGAAACCCGAGAACGTCTCCGGCGAAAGTCCAGCCACCATCGGGCGCGCAACATAGGCGCTATGATAGCCGCGCGCATGAAGCTCGAGTGCGGTTTCGGCGTCCTCGGTGATTGTTTCGCCCTGAATTCCCCCGATCTCCATGATGTGCTTGCGCCGGAGCACTGCAGCCGAACCACAAAAGAACGAGGCGTTGTAGCCATCCAGGCCTTTCTGAATGACCGAATAGAACATCTCGTTTTCGCTAGGCATCCGGTCAAACGTGTCGAGGTTCCGCTCGACCGGGTCCGGATTGAGGAAGAAGTGCGGCGTTTGCACCAGGAAGAGTTTGGGGTCCGCCAGGAAGTACCCGACCGTGCGAAGCAGGATATCCGCCGTGGGTACATGGTCAGCGTCCAGAATCAGGATCAGCTCGCCGGATGTCTGCGTCAGCGCGGCGTTGATGTTTCCCGCCTTGGCGTGATCATTGCGTTCGCGTGTGAGATAGGTGGCGCCCGTCCGCTCGCAGAGCTGCTGTAGCCGTTGATGCCGTTCTTCCGCCTCGGCTGCTTTCCTGGGGTCCATCTGAGTGCGTTTGGCCACAGTGCCACCATCGTCCAGAAGGTAGACGCTGCATCGTCCCGCCGGATAGGAGACCGCCATAGCCGCCCGGACCGTCACCTCCAGCAACTGTTCATCCTCATTGTAGGTGGGGATAAGAATGTCGACCGTCGGCGATTTTGTCGCGCCCACCGGCGCCGGCACGGGCCTGCGATCCGCGACATCCGCCGAAAGGAACATCGACAGCAGCAAGATCACGAAGCCGTAGAGTTCGGCGCCAAACAGGGCGAGCGCAAAGAACAGCGACACCGGATCCGAAAACGGAATCGTCTCGGACGCACGCCACAGCATGTAGCGCGTGCTGGTGAACAGCGTGAGCAGCAGGATAAAGACGCGGAGTGGCCCGCCCGCCGGCTGAACCCACGTCATCGTGACGAAAACGCAGGCGGTTGCAACTGCGAGCGTGACTTGTCCGTTGAGGTCGACCGGCGTCGATGCAAGCACGGCGATCGTGAACAGCGCGACTAGCGCGCTGAGCGTCTTAGTGCGCTCGATGCCGAATGTTGCTGAGGCGGACATGTCGCGAAAATTTCACCGCGATCACGCGACCGCAGGACCACGCTAGCGACCAAGCGTAATCAATCGATGAATTTACAGCGCGTCAGTAAGGATCAATAAAGCACTATGAGCGCGCCACTGGCGGCGGCGCGAAATATGCCGAGACAGGAAACGCAAACGACCACGCAGCCGCAGATCTTGGCGAGGTTCGCCAGATCCGTAGCAGCGTTCTTGAGAGCAAGCCTGGACATGCGTATCTGTGATTGGTTGCTGTGACGAAGCATGACTTTAAGCGAAGAGTGTCAACCGCGGGTGGTCTCGCTGCGTGAAGTTTTATGGAATTTGTGTCGTTCGCGGGGGGGCGGCATGCTGCTGTACCGGAGATGATCACCTGGGCGAAAGAGCCTCGGGTGGGGCTAGCGTTCAGCGCTAGTTCGTGTCCGGCGCAATCTGCTTGGAAAGTTCACGTTCGATGCGCTGGTCGGGAACAACCCAGAGCAAGGCGACGAAGGCAAAGCACGCCTGCGCCCAGAGAGGATCGGCGAGCGCGGCAGTGGCGAGGCCGACGACGTAGATGAGCAAGGACACGATTCCCTTAGCATCGCCCCCAACAGCGCGCTTCAGCGCGTGGTCTCGTCCATGCGCATTGATCAAGAGGCTCTGCAAGACGTAATACGCGATCGCCGGCGCCAGCAGCGAAGCCCCATAGACAATGGTCGGCCAGCGCGCCCCATGTGTGTCGCCAAGCCACGCCGTCGAGAACGGCATGAGCGAAAGAAAAAACAAGAGGACGATGTTGGCCCACAGGATCGCGCCATTCACACGCTCCGCCGCATACAAGAGGTGATGGTGATTGAGCCAATAGAGCGCGACGTAGATGAAACTTAGCGCGTAGCTCAAAAAGGTCGGCGTCGCGGCGGCCAGGTCTGGTAGCTCGTGACCCTGGGGCGCACGCAGTTCAAGCACCATGATCGTGATGATGATAGCGATGACCCCATCGCTGAAGGCAGTGTTCCCCGTCACGGCCTTTGAGACAACAGCGGCGTTTTGCTAAAGGAGTGTTTTGGCTCATCGTAATCCTTGAAGGGATACGCGATGAGACAGAGAACTGGGCCGAACGGATCGGCCGACAGGCACGTCAAAGAGATCAAGCGCCAGACGCGGTGCAAGTTTTCGGCTGAAGAGAAGATCCGGATCGTGCTCGACGGCCTGCGCGGAGAGAGTTCGATCTCCGAGCTTTGTCGGCGCGAAGGGATTGCCGAGAGCCTCTATTACAACTGGTCGAAGGACTTCCTGGAGGCCGGCAAGAAGCGCTTGTCGGGGGACACGGCGCGTCAGGCTACGCCCGGCGAAGTCGTCAGCTTGAAGCGTGAAGCTCGCGACCTGAAGGAGGTGCTCGCCGAGACCCTTCTGGAGAACCGCCTGCTCAAAAAAAGCATGATCGCGGATGGGGGCGACCCAGAATGAGATATCCCGCATCCGAAAAACTGGAGATCATCCGGCTCGTCGAGCAATCGAGCCTGCCGGTCAAACGCACGCTGGCGCAGCTTGGGGTCTCTCGCCCGACCTTCTATCGTTGGTACGACCTTTATCGTCGCTTCGGCGAAGTCGGCCTGGAAGACCGCACGTCCCATCCGGGGCGCATCTGGAACCGCATCCCCGATCACGTGCGCCGGGACATGCTGGAAATGGCGCTGGCGCGGCCGGAGCTCAGCCCGCGAGAGCTTGCGGTCACGTTCACGGATGAACGCTGCTACTTCGTCTCAGAGGCCAGTGTTTACAGGCTTCTGCGATCGCATGACCTCATCACCAGTCCGGCGTTCATCGTCATGAAAGCCGCCGATGAGTTTACCGACAAGACAACTGCGCCGAACCAGCTCTGGCAGACTGACTTCACGTACTTGAAAGTGATCGGCTGGGGATGGTTCTATCTCTCGACCATCCTGGACGACTTCTCGCGATACATCATCGCCTGGAAGCTCTGCACCGGCATGGCGGCGACTGACGTTCAGGATACGCTGAACCTGGCGCTCGAAGAAACCGGACTCGACCACGCCAATGTTGTGCATCGTCCGCGGCTCTTGTCTGACAATGGTCCCTGCTACATCTCGGGTGATCTGGCTGAGTATCTGGAAGACAAGGGCATGCCGCACACGCGCGGTGCGCCCTATCATCCCCAGACCCAGGGCAAGATCGAACGCTGGCATCAAACGCTCAAGAACCGCATCCTGCTTGAGAACTACTTCCTGCCCGGCGACCTCGAAGCGCACATCGCCGCGTTCGTCGGCCACTACAATCATCAGCGCTACCACGAGAGCCTGAACAACCTGACGCCCGCCGACGTCTACACCGGGCGCGGCCACACCATCCTGCTTGAACGTGAGAAGACGAAAAGGAAGACAATGAAACTACGGCGCTTGCAGCACGCCAGAGCCGCTGCTTAACTCAAACCAGATGAGCCGAACCTCCTGAACATCAGGCAGCCACAGGTCTCAAATTATCTGATGACGGACAGGTAGGTGACTTCGCCTCTCGGTGTAGGGCCGCTGAAAACTACGCGCTGAAGATATCCGGACAGCACGTTGCCATAGTAGAGTTCTGTATCGCTCTCAAATCCAAAGCGACCATAGTACCTCGGGTTGCCATAGACAACGCAACCAGCTGCCTTCATCGACATGAGCCTGTGAAGGCCGTCGCGGGCAAGAGCCTGGCCGACGCCCTTCTTCTGATGCTCTGGCCTGACTGACAGAGGTCCTAGGCCATACCAGTCGTCGATTTTTCCGTTGATTGCGACGGGTGAGAACGCTACGTGGCCGATTACTTCACCTCCCTGAATCGCAATCAGCGAAATGGTCAACGCCCCAGCAGCCCTCAACGCGTCAATGATCTTGCTCTCCGTTTGATCGCTGTGAGGCAAACCCTTGAAGGCCGACTCTGTAATGAAACGGATGATCGCAGCGTCCGAAGGACGCTCCTGTCTAATCTGCATATTGAAGAACCTATCAAAGAACCAAACTACGCGACCGATCATGGTACTGCGCTCAACGCAGTCGCGGACAGTTGCGGCTATGCGTCCCGTGAGTTCGAGACGATCAGCGGATTCTCGCAATCTCTAGCATGTATCGATGCTAGAGCAGGCCGGCAGATAAACGCAAGCTCTTCAAATGTCGCCTTCTGGGTGAATGACAGCCCAGACGATGCGGGCGGTCTTGTTGGCGTGCGCGGTTGCAGCCTGTCGAGCTGGTTTGCGTGCAAGGAGATCAACCAGGCGCGGATCGACGCTCTTAAGCTTGTTTTTGGCGTACCGGACAAGCGACATCATGCCGACGAACAACAATTTGCGTAAGTAGCGATCTCCCATCTTGGTGATGCGCCCGAGACGTTCTCTGCCTCCGCTGGAGTTCTGACGCAGGGTGAGGCCAAGCCAGGCGGCGAACTCGCGACCCGAGCGGAACTGACCGGGATCGGTGACTGATACCAGCCGCCACAAATCATGACGCGGTCGCCCACTTGCGCTGTGTGATGGAGGTGAGGCGGGCCGGCGTTGCGATGAGACTGTTCCAGGCGGTGCAGCAAGCATCGACGATGGCGTCGTAGGTCTCGTAGATTCGCAGCGCGAGATTGTTGGCGCGCAGGAACTCCCAGACGTTTTCGACCGGGTTCAACTCGGGCGCGTAGGGCGGCAGGTAGATGAGCGTGACATTGTTCGGCGGACGTATGGCGGTCGGGGAGTGCCAGCCGGCCCCGTCGATCACCAAGGCGGCGTGGGCGTCGGGAGCGATGCTGCGGCCGATTTCCTCAAGATGCAGGTTCATGGCCTCGGCGTTGACCTGAGGCAGCACCAGGGCGGCGCCGACGCCGCGTTCAGGACAGACCGCGCCGAACAGATAGGCCCATTCATAGCGGGTGTCGCGCCGGGCCCGCGGCCGCGAGCCGCGCTTGGCCCAGATGCGCGTCAGTGTTCCCTTCTGGCCGATGCGCGCTTCATCCTGGAACCAGATCTCCAGCGGCTTGTCTTGGGCTTCGGCTGGCAGCGCCGCCTTCACGAGGGCCGGGAACTTTTTTAAACGCCTCTTGCGCGGCTTCGTCGGCTTTGGGGTGGCGCGGGCGCACCGACAGCCGCGTGAAGTCGAGCTGCTTCAAGACCCGTTCGACCTGGCGCTCAGAGAGGTCGACGCCAAAGCGCACCTTGATCTCACCCTGAAGATCGACACAACGCCAGCGCACCATGCCGGTGACGGCGACATCAGGACCCTCCTCGACGAGTTCGGCCAGCTCGGCCTTCTGCTCCTCGCTCAACCGCGAGGGCCGGCCCGGCCGCTGCCGGTCGCTCAAGCCCTCGAGCCCTTCCTCATTGTAGCGGTGAACCCAATCGCGCAGCGTCTGGCGGTCCATCCCCGCCGCCGCAGCCGCCTCGGTCCGCGACGCCCCTTCCAGCACCAGCGCGAGCGCCAACAGACGCCGAGCCTGAGCCACGTCCTTCGACCGCCGCGCCGCCGCTCGCAACTCCCCGGCCGACAACTCGTCCCGCTCGATCGCAACCGCCATCGCCTCCCTCCATGCGACTCAATCGCTCGAAGGAATCACGCTCGCCTCGACCCGGGAATCCCCCCGAGTCAGAATTTAAGACGGCTGGTATGAGGCTGCGAGGGCAGAGGCCCCGATCGGTCCAATGCCGGGGATGGTCGCAAGCCGCCGCGACAGCCCATTGCTGCAATGCCAGCGCTGCAAGTCACGATCAATGCCCTGGATCCTGCTGTGCGTGTCGAATGCTTGCTGCGACAGCATCAGGACGGCCTTGGCCGCTTCCTCGGGTATCTCTAGCGCTTCACCATCGAGGATCTGTTTGGCGATGAGCAGGGCGCGCTCAAGCCCTCGTGGGATAGCTGTGACGCCGTTTTGATTGTAAAGCGACAGACACGGGCGGTCGCGGGGCAGGGCCTGTCGATTGCCGAATACCAGCGTTTGAACAGGCCATCGTCTCTCGTTCGATCGGAGCGCCGAGAGACTGATATGACAAAAATCGACGCGGCAATTTGCCGGCGCGATCTACGGTGTTGGTCGCTATCCTTGCCGTAAGTCCGCCGACAGCTTCCAGGCCATGACGATCTAACCTCGCCCGTCGTGCATGCACCGGTCAGGGACACGTTTGCTTGTCACGCCCATCAAGCGTCCGTCGCATGACCGCTCAAGGGGCCGAGGCTTCGGACCTTCGGTCCTGCAGGCCGCACCAACCCCTTGCGCGGTCACCGCTACGCTTGCTTTCCGGCCGCTCCTGAGGGGCGTCGCAAACGCGACCCCGGCGGGGCTGATCCCGCGGGATCACAAGGAAGATCATCATGGACCGCGCGTCCTTCGAACTCATCGGCAATGTCGGCAAACTCGAGATCAAGCCGCTCAAAGGCGACAGACACCTCGCCATCGTTTCCCTCGCAACGTCCGAACGCTGGAAGGCCGAGTCTGGCGACTGGAATGAAAAAACCTACTGGCATCGGGTTGCCGTCTTTGCGCCGGCCAAGGTCTCCTTGATCGAGAAAGCCGTTCAGGTCGGCACCCGCCTCCGCCTTGTTGGACAGATCCG